>CAYSLC010000015.1:24001-41505 GCA_964431545.1 uncultured Desulfobacteraceae bacterium
AACGGAGTGTAAAACTTCTGTAAAAGCCCGGCCGGCGGGGTTTCTTTTGTTCTTGGATCGATAGTATTCTAAGGGAAACGGTAACGTCGGACCGGCGGGCGCCGGGGGATTCAGGGAGAGGAGGGGTGTTGTCCGGGCGACGGCGGCCGCCGTCGAAAAAACGGCGCGGGCTCCGGATCGTCGGGACCTTCCGCCCACAATCAACCGCAATCGATGAGGACGACGCACATGACCCTTCCACAGCCAATCCATCCGCTCGGCAAACGGGCACGGGTACTCCTGACCAGCGTTTTCGGGCCCTATGCCCGGGACGACCGGTTCGGCAGCCGTGCCGTCAATCCCATGGAGCTTTACCACAACCAGGTCACCCGGGTGCAGGGGGAGTTTTCCCTCCGGATGTTCCACCGATCCTTCGGCCTCATGTTCATCCAGGCCAACCTGGAGGGCCCCTGCACCCTCCTCGATTTTCCCACCCTCGACCGGTTCATCGAGGAGGTTCGGACCAACCGGTACGACGTCGTGGGCATCGGCGGCATCATCCCCAACGTGGGAAAGGTGGCCGAGATGTGCCGGGTGATCCGGGAGCACGCCCCCGCCGCCGACATCGTGGTGGGGGGGCACGTGGTCAACCTCCCGGAGGTGGAACGGCTCGTGGACGCGGACCATCTGGTCGGGGGCGACGGGGTCCGCTGGTTCCGGCGGTACCTCCGGCAGGACGAAAACGCCCCGGTCCGGCACCCCAAGACCCTGTCCGGATTCGGCACCCGGATCCTGGGGATCGGCCAGAAGGAGAGCCCCAAGGACACCGCCGCCATCCTGATCCCGTCGGTGGGGTGTCCGGTGGGGTGCAACTTCTGCTCCACCTCGGCCCTGTTCGGCGGAAAGGGCAACTTCGTCAATTTCTACGAGACCGGCGACGAACTCTTCGGGGTGATGGCCGATATCGAAAGGTCATTGGGCGTTCAATCCTTCTTTGTGCTGGACGAAAATTTCCTCCTCCACCGGAAGCGGGCCCTCCGCCTGCTCCGGCTCATGGAGGAGAACGACAAATCCTGGTCCCTTTACGTCTTCAGCTCGGCGCGGGTGATCCAGTCCTACACCATGGAGCAGCTCGCCGGACTGGGGGTCTCCTGGGTCTGGATGGGGCTGGAGGGGGAGGGGAGCCGGTACCGGAAGCTGAAGGACGTGGACACCCGGGACCTGGTGGCCGCCCTCCAGTCCCACGGCATCCGGGTCCTGGGCTCCTCCATCATCGGGCTGGAGGAGCACACCCTGGAGACCATCGGACCGGCCGTCGAATACGCCGTTTCCCATGACACGGTCTTCCATCAGTTCATGCTCTATACGCCCAATCCGGGAACGCCCCTGTGGGAGGAGCACAAGGCCCGGGGCACCCTGCTGCCCGATTTTCCGGTCGCCGACACCCACGGGCAGTACCGGTTCAACTACCGCCACCCGGCCCTTCCGGAAGGGGCCGAAGAGGGACTCCTCCTCGATGCCTTCCGGAGGGATTTCCAGGTCAACGGGCCGAGTCTGGCGCGGATGATCCGGGTGATGCTCGCCGGGTACCGGCGGTACCGGCACCATCCCGATCCTCGGATCCGCCGCCGCTGGGAGCGGGAGGCGCTCCCCCTTCGCTCCACCTACGCCGGCGCCCTCTGGGCCATGAGGGACCACTACGCCGATGATCCGATGGCGGGGGAGGGGTTGGGGAGCCTCCTTGGCGATCTCTACCGGATTTTCGGCATCCGGGCCCGGCTGGCGGCGCCCCTGTTGGGCCGGTTCGTGCGCCTGGCCATGGCGAGGGAGCGCCGCCGGCTAGACCTGGGGGTCACCCTGGAGCCTCCCTGCTTCCACGAGAAGAATCGGGCGGCGCTGCGAGATGCGGGGCGATCCGGAGATGCCGCGGGGGCCGGGCTTTCCGTGGAGCGGGTACCGGTCCGGGTCAACTGAGCCCGGACCGCCGAAACTCCTCTCCCCCCGGCGGGACATCCGGGATCATCCGGCCTCATCCGTCATCCCTGCATCCGCTGGGCATTTCGGCATCCAGGACGGACCGGATCAACCGGGCGATCTCCCCTTTCACCAACGGCTTGAGAAGAAAGGCCCGGATGCCCATCCTCCGGGCCTGGGCCTCGTCGATGCGGGTGGTGTGCCCGGTGCACAGGATGATGCGCGCCTTCGGGTCGATTTCCAGCATCGCCGTTGCCAGCTCCGACCCCGTGAGGTTGGGCATGGTCTGGTCGGTGATCACCAGGTCGAAGCGCTTCGGTTCCGCCTTGAAGGCGGCCAGGGCGGCGAGGCTGTCCTCCATGCCGGTGACGGTGTACCCCAGGCGGGTGAGCATTTCGGTGCCGATCTTCACCAGCATCGATTCGTCGTCCACCAGCAGGATGTGCTCGTCCCCCGTGGGGAGCGTCTCCCCCACCACCAGGGCCTCCGGAGCGGCGGACGCCATCCGGGGAAAACAGATCCGGAAGGTCGTCCCCTCCCCCGGCGCGCTCTCCACCGTAATCATTCCCCCGTGGCTCTGGACGATGCCGTGGACCACCGCCAGTCCCATCCCCGATCCCTTCCCCACCTCCTTGGTGGTGAAATAGGGGTCGAAGATCTTGTCGATGTGGGCGGGATCGACGCCGGGGCCGGAGTCTTTGAAGGTGATGGCCACATGGGGGCCCGGAGAGAGTCCCGGCGCGGGATCCAGATCCTCGCCGGCCAGGTCCACATCCGCCACGGAGATGTGGATCCGGCCTCCGGTCTCCTCCAGGGCCTGGGCCGCGTTGGTGCACAGGTTCATCACGATCTGGTGGATCTGGGTGGGATCGGCCAGGATCACCCCCATCCCCGAATCGAGTTCGGCGTCGATGCGGATGGTGGCGGGGGTGGTGGCCCGGAGGAGGGTGAGGGCCTCGCCCACGACGGTGCTCACGTGGACGGGTCCGAGCTTCTGTTCCGCCTTCCGGCTGAACATGAGGATGTGCTGGACCAGGTCCTTGGCCCGGTTGCTCGCCTTGAGGACCTGGGCGATCATCTGGTGGGCCGGATGGGTCGGGCGGATCTCGTCCAGGGCCATGTCGGCATACCCGATGACGGCGGCCAGGATGTTGTTGAAATCATGGGCGATGCCCCCGGCCAGGGTGCCGATGGACTCCAGTCGCTGGGACTGCCGGAGCCGGGTCTCCAGCCCCGCCTTTTCCGCCTCGATCCGTTTGAGATCGGTGATGTTCCGGGAGATCCCGATGAGCCCCCGGATGTTCCCCTCCTCGTCCCGGAAGGGCGTCTTGTTGGCCAGCCAGTGGGTCGGTCCGTGGGCGGTGATCAGCTCCTCTTCGGCCACCAGGTTCCGGCCCGCCGCGATCACTCTGCCATCGACGCGGTGGATGACCGCCGCCGACGCCGGGGGGAAGAGATCGGTGTCGGTTTTGCCGATCACCTCCTCCAGGGAGCTTCCCATGGCCTCGCAGGCCGCCCGGTTGGCCAGGAGATACCGGCCCTCCAGGTCCTTGAGAAAGATGGCGTCCGTGGTGCCGTCGATGATGGCGTTGAGCAGGGCGTGGCTCTCCCTGAGTTCCCGTTCGGCCGCCTTGAGTTCCGACAGCTCGAGAGCGGCCCCCAAAATTCCCGAGATTCCGCCCCGGTCGTCCAGAATGGGGGTCCGCACGGTGTGGAAGAACCGTTTCCGGCCGTCCGGGCCCACCTGGGTCTCCTCCGTGGCGGCGGAGGTTCCCGATTCGAGGACCTCGGCGTCGTCGCGGTTGTGCTTTTCGGCCAGGTCGGCGGAAAAGAGGTCCCGGTCGGTCCTGCCTTCCACCGCCTCCGGGGTCAGTCCCAGGTCCGCCGCGAAGTTCCGGTTGCACGCCACGTACCGGAACGCCTTGTCCTTGTGAAAGATCTTCAGGGGGACGTTCTCCGACAGCAGCCTGTATTTCGCCTCGCTCCGGACCCGCTCGGCCAGGGAGGCCCGGAGAGTGCCGCGCATCTGGTTGATGGCGTCCACCACCTGGTCGAGTTCGTCGGGCCGGCCGGACCCCGGGGCCCGGCGCCGGAGCCGGAAGGGGGCATCGGACTCCCCGGCCTCCCGGCGGTTGAGCCAGTGGGCGAGGTCGGTGAGGTGGCGGGTCACCAGAAACTGGAAGATCAGCAGGGTGAATCCGGAGACGAGGAAGATGAAGACGGCGTTTCGGATGAGGATGGCCAGGGTCTCGTGGAACAGGCGCCGGTAGACGTTGTCGAGGCTGAAGGCGATCTCCAGAAGGCCGATGGTCCGGTCCGATCCCCTGTAGCGGTAGGTCAGGGGGAACGCCCGCCGGATCAGGCGCCGGGAGCGGATTTCCCCAGCGGACCAGACGCTTCCCACGTCCGATTCGATCCGCAGGTGCTCCATGTCGGGCAGCCCCAGAAGCGCCTCCAGCTGGAGGCGGATCTGTTTTTCATCGTAAACCCAGACGCTGTTGGTGAGGCTCTCCAGGTGGCTCGTCTCGATGATCTCCGCGTATCCCTCGATGGCCGCGAGATCCTCCCGATAGCCGGAATGGATCTGGAGGGCCGTGGCCGCCAGGGCGATGCAGGAGCTGAACAGGATGATGGAGATCACCAGGCGGACCCCGATTCGACTTCTCATCGGCCCAGTTTCTCTTTCACCCCTTCCAGACGCATCGCTTCGATCTCCCCGGACGCGGCCATCTCCCGGAGAACCGCCTCCAGCTTCACCACCAGATGTCCGTTCCGGGAGTGGATGAAGTGGAACAGCGGTCCGGTGTAGAGCGGCTCGCCCACCACACGGATCCCTTTGCCCCGGAAGTTCCGGTGGATCTCGATGCGGCCGGCGTCACGGACGGCCACGGCCGCCTCGATATGGCCGATGGAGAGCAGCGTGAAGAGATGGGTCATGTCCTTGGCCAGGATCCGATCCATGCCGGCGGTGCCGATTTCCGAATAGCGGATCCCCCGGATCACCCCCACCAGAAGCCCCTGGAGGTCCGACCAGTCCTCGATGGACCGGTCCACCGTCCGGGAGAAGACGACCCCCTGGAAGTGGAATACCGGGACCGAGATGCGGATCAGGTTCGGATACTTCCGCTCCGTCCCCTCGATCCGGGCCAGATCCCCGTCGGTGATGCCGTCGTTGGCCCACTCCAGGGCCCGCCGGGCGGGCAGGGGCTCGAACCGGACCCCATGGCCGATCCGGCGGTAGGCGGTCCGCACCACCGGTTTGATCAGCTCGTGGGTCCCCTCGTTCTCGATGGCCGAAATGGTGACGGTCCCGACCTCCGGGTCCGTGGGCTCCGATGCGGCCGGAATCCCCGCCAGGAGCATCCAGACCAGGACCGGCCATGATCTGAAGCGGAAGATGTGGAATCGTAGTGTCATCGCCCCCAACGGAGGGTCAGCATCCCGTCCTGGACGCCGTATCCTTCCAGCCGTTCGAAAAAGGCCATACCCAAAAGGGAGTTCCGCATGGGGGCCCCGTTCACCGAGGCGGCCACGTCCGCCATCCGCTTGCCGCCGATCCGGAAGTCGGCGATGGTGATCCGGCTACCGCGGACCCGGCCGTTGGCGGTCTCGTAGTACCGATCGAAGGCCAGTTCGTCCAGGTCATAGCCGACCCGCTCGGCATCCGATGGGGAGAGGACGATGTGGGTCGCCCCCGTGTCCACCAGGAACCGGACCGGCGTTCCGTCGAGAAGGGCGCGGATGTAGAAATGGCCGTCGGCGGAGAGGGGGTAGCGCATGGTGGCGTCCCCCGCCCGCATCCCCTTGTCCGGGATCAGTTCCGCCAGGACCCGATCCTTGACGTCGGCCAGTTGGTGGCGGTAGCTGTACCCCACCAGCACCGCCAGGAAGATCGCCGCCCATGCGGCCAGATAGGCCAGGTTCCGCCCCGTCTTGCCGAAGGCCACCGCCGAGCTGACCACCAGGATGAGGAGGACCCCGTAGACGATCTCGCCGAGATTCTCCCCGACAGAGACTTCGGGGAAGGTCCGGTGGAGCAGGAGCACCAGCCCGGCAAGAGCGAGCGCCGTGATCCAGAACCGGAGACCCCTGTGGCTTTCGTTTCTCTCGGGGTCCGCCGCGCCGGAAGACGCCGTTTTCGAGCCGCCGGCCGGTCCGTTGCCGGCGTCGCGCGGGGGGTCGGGATCGGACCCCTGGGACAGCCAGCGCGCGGCCTCGGGGTCTCCTCCTCGGTGACGGGTATGGAAAGCGGGATCATCCGCCATGACAAAACCTCACTGCTCCGGACGGCGGAGGGTCCGCCGCCGGTGGTATCCGCAAAGAAGAACATGGAAACGGCGATCCCCGGGGTCCATGGGCAATGGCCCCATTCCGGCATCGCCGATGGCGGGACTATACCACAATCCGGTTCGATTGAGAAACAGATCCGGATCGGGGTCTCGAACCAGGGCGAACCCGGGGCCGACGAGGGGGACGCCCCCCGGTTCCCGAACCCGCGGGGCAGGGGCCCTCCGGCTTTCCCCGTCCCCCGAGCGATTTTCCTTGACGGCGGAGAAGATAAAAGGATATTTATATTAGATGGTTATCCATATGAAGCCGAGGAAAGTGGGTTGACGCAAAACGGGAGTGCCCCATGATCCGCTTCGACGTCCCCTTCCTCCCGGACGACCGGTACATCCGGTTTCTGGCCGATCGCCTCGATCGCATCGACGCCCTCCACTTCAGCCTCTACTCCCCGGCGGCGGCCGATGCCCGGGTCCGGCTGCGTCGCGTGGACGCAGACCGGCTCATCCACGGCCTGGGAACCCTCCACGGACCCCGGAAGCACGCCCTGCTCAACAGCCGGTTTCACGATCCGTCCGTCTACGGCGACGACGCGGCTCTGGCGGGATTGGCAAAGACCCTCCGCGCCCTCGCCGATGCCTCGGTCCTGGACGGGATCATCTTCGCCGACCTCTACCACCTCCGGTCCCTGTCCGACGCGGCTCCGGACCTGGCGCGACGCCTGACCGCCGTCCCCAGCGTCAACTTCATGATCGACGGGGTGGACAAGGCCGTCTCCGTGGCCGACGCCGTGGCACGGACCCGATTCAGGGCCCCCGACCGATTGGTCCTGGACCGATCCCTCAATCGGCGCCCGGAGCGGCTGGAGGCGGTGGCCGCCGGGTGCCGGGCCGCCCTTCCCGGGATCGCGATCTCACTGCTGGCCAACGAGGGCTGCCTCCACCAGTGCCCCTTCAAACCGGCCCACGACGCCCAGATCGCCCTGGTCAACATGGGCCGTTCCGCGGACACCCTGGCGATCAACCGGGCCGTGGGGTGCGTCCGTCATCTTTCGGAGCGGCCCCACGAGGTTCTCCGGTCCCCTTTCATCCGTCCCGAGGACCTGGGCCGGTACGCGCCGGTCGCCGACGGGATCAAGCTCTGCGGCCGGACCCTCGGGCCCGGGTTTCTGATGCGGGTCATCGAGGCCTACATGCGGGGGCGGTATGACGGAAACCTGCTCGATCTCCTGGACGCCGTGGATTGGATGGCCGAACGTCACCATCTCCCCAACGCCGACCTGCCCGGCGAGTTCCTCCACCGGCTGACCTCCTGCGAGGGGGCGTGTGAACCGTGCGGATACTGCCGGGATCTTTTCTCCCGGATCGCCCGGAGGCGCCGGCCCCGGCTCGGGGATCTGAGGGACCGACCCGGCCCGGCTACCCCTCCAGGAACGGGTCGAAGAGGGACCGGATGAACGGCAGGTCCATGTACCGGTTGAGGGTCTCCCAGGTGTCCGGGTTCCGGACCCCTTCGAAGGTGGTCTGGTAGGCGACCCACCCCATGGCCGACCAGGAGATCCCCCGCAGATAGACGAAGGGGTCCCGGAGCCGGACCCGAGCCTCCAGCGTCTCCCTGAGATGGCGGTCCCGGATCCGGGCCGCGTATTCCGCCAGGAACCCGGCCTTGTCCGCCTCGGTCATCCGGTAGGTCGTCTTCCAGAGGGTGGTGAGGGGGGAGCAGAAGTGGCACAGGTCGCCGGAGGGGTCCCCCCACCGGGGCATCTCCCAGTCCACCAGGTGGAGGGTCTTCCGTTTTCGGTCGGCGATGAAGTTTTTCGAGTTGACCTCGGTGTTGACGATGCAGGGCCAGGGGTCGGCCTGGAAGAACCGTTCCCGGACCCGGGCTTCGTCCGCCCAGGCGATGAGGTCCCGAAGGTATCCCCGGATCTCCGGATCGGCCAGATCCGAATCGAAATAGGTTTCCAGAAGCCGGGCACACTCGTCATGGATGATCGTCAGCGGGGCCTCCTCCCGAATCAGGTGGTTCTCCGCTCCGGCCACCGGGGTCTGGTGGACGACGGCGAAGAGGCGGGCCGCGTCCGCCAGGTCCCGGCGGTAGTCGAGGGGCTCGCCGGGGAGGTATTCCATGATCAGGATCCCCCGGTCCAAGGGGGTCCGGGTGTCGTCCACGAACACGGGGACCGGGGTGACGCCGCTGCCGGACAGAAGGCGCAGGGTCCGGTACTCGTAGAGAATCTGGTCGTCCCGGCCGATCTGGGAGCCGAGATTGAGCCGGAAGACCAGCCGGCTCCCGTCATTCGCCGCCAGCAGGTAGTTGAGATTGTACTCCCCCTGGGCCAGGGGGGTCACCGTGAAGGTCCGCCCCCGGAGAACCGGGTGTCCGGACCAGTCCCGGCTCGCCATGTAGTCGGCCACGGCTTCCCGGTTTTGGGTCATGGGATCCATGGAAACTCCTTTTTCCGGCGTGGACGCCATTCTCCTTCCTCCTTCTTTTCCGTTTCCGGCGTGTTATCGGGGAAGATCCGCACCTTCTCGGGAGGGAACCGGATGCAAACCGTCTGTCCCGGCGTCACGGCCGCGCTGTCGGCGAGGGCCTCGAAGGTCTGATCCCCGCGGGCCATCCGGACCCGGGTGGCGATCCCCTCGAACCGGGTGGCCGCCACCCGGCACCGGAACCCCGGCTCCCCATTCGATTTTTCCTCGGGAAGGATCACCACGTCCTCCGGCCGGATGGTGGCGGTCCGCTCCCGGCCGTTTCCGGCGGCCGCCGGGGCCGGGACCCGGACGAAGGGGGATACGAAGACCCCTCCCGTCACGCGGCCGGTAAAGAAGTTGGCGCCCCCGAAGAACCGGGCCACTTCGGGATCGGCGGGGCGATGGAACAGGTCCCGGGGGGCGCCCACCTGGCGGAGCCGTCCGTCCAGAAGAAGCCCCACCCGGTGAGAGAGCATCAGGGCCTCGGACTGGTCGTGGGTGACGAAGAGGGTGGTGATCCGGGTCTCCGCCTGGATCTCCTGGATCAGGTCCCGCATCTGCTGCCGCAGGGTGGCGTCCAGGTTGCTCAGGGGCTCGTCCAACAGGAGGATGGCCGGCTTGAGCACCAGGGCCCGGGCCAGGCTGACCCGCTGCTGCTGGCCTCCGGAGAGTTCGTGGATCCGCCGCCGCTCCAGGCCGGCGAGGCCGGTGAGGTCGAGGATCTCCAGGATCCGCCGCCGCTCCTCGGCCGAAAGCCGCCCCCGCATCCGGAGCCCGAACCCC
Organism: uncultured Desulfobacteraceae bacterium; assembly: GCA_964431545.1. GTDB lineage: Bacteria > Desulfobacterota > Desulfobacteria > Desulfobacterales > JAABSP01 > CAYSLC01. The sequence continues at coordinate 33,499 of CAYSLC010000015.1, forward strand.
ACGTTCCGGAAGACATCCAGAAAGGGGAAGAGGAGCGGCTTCTGGAAGACCATCACCGCGTCCCGGTGTTCGGCCGGCAGATCCATCACCGGACGGCCGTCGATGCGGATCTCCCCGGCCTGGGGCCGGAGGAGCCCGGCCACCGCCTTGAGGATCGTCGATTTCCCCGCGCCGCTGGGGCCCAGCAGCGAGACCATCTCGCCGTCTGCCACCGAGAGGCTCAGGTCCCGGACCACCCAGTGGTCGGCGTACCGGATGGAGACCCCTTCCAGGGAGAGCCGGCCCATCACCCGGATCCCATCATCCGCCCGCCACCCAGGTACCGGGCGCTCAGGACCAGGGCCCCCAGGGCCGGGGCCACGAAGAGGAGGCTCACCGCCGCGGCCACCGGCCGGTCCCCGCTGTTCATCAGGGCGAACAGGAGGATGGGCAGGGTGATGATCCGGCCGCCCCCGATGATGAGGGTGCCCAGGTACTGGGTCCAGGAGACCAGGAAGGAGAAGAGCCCCGCCACCGCCAGCCCCGGCAGGATCATGGGGATGGTGACCCGTCGGATCACCTGGAACCGGGTGGCGCCGAGGGACCGGGCCTGGGCCTCGAAGTCGGGGTCATGGTTGGCGAAGACCCCCACCATGACGAAGACGGCGTAGGGGACGCAGGCGGTGAGGTGGACCAGGACCACCCCGGCGAAGGTCTCCGCCAGATCGAGGCGGATAAACCAGAGGTGGAGCCCCATGGCAACGCAGAGCGGCGGCACGATCACCGGCAGGGCCATCACCACCAGGACGGCGCCTCTCCCCCGGAAGCGATGAAGTCCGAGGGCCCGCCCCGCCGGCGCCCCCACGGCCACCGAGAGGAGGGCCGCCGTCCCCGCCACCAGGACCGACTGGGCGAGGCCTCCGAGGATTTGGGGGCCGGAGGCCCCGAAGACGTGGCTCCAGGCCCGCAGGCCCCACTGCTCCGGCAGGAGGTCCGGGAAGAACCACCGGCCGCTCATGGACCAGAAGATCAACGGCACAAAGGGGAGAAAGACGAAGAAGAGGATCGCCCCCAGGAAGAGCTTCCGGACGGGCCGGTTCACGGGCCGCCCCCCCGCCGCCGGGAGAGGAGGATCAGGGTCTGGGCGGCCGCCGCGCACAGGCAGACGGTCCCGGCGATGATCACCCCGGTGGCGATCCCCTCGGGACGGGCCATGAGGTCGACGTCGCTGTACTGTTTGTAGGCCCGTACCGGCAGGGCCATGGGAAAGGTCCGCCCCAGGAGATAGGGGACCTCGAAGGCCCCGAAGGTGTAGGCGAAGACGAAGAGTCCGGCCCCGGCCAGGTTCGGGAGAATGGTCGGCAGGGTGATGAACCGGAACCGCTGCCACGGCCCGGCTTTGAGGGTCCGTCCCACCTCCAGAAGCTCCGCGGTGGTGTTCTTGAGAACGGCCAGGAGCATCAGGGTGATGAAGGGGATCTCCTTCCAGACGTACGCGGTGATGATGCCCACGGACCACCGGTCGTTGACCAGAAGGGGGAACCGGGCCGGGGCGTCGATGATCCCCAGGGCGAAGAGGATCCGGGAAAGGAAGCCCGCCGGGGTGAGAAGAAAGACGACCGCCACGGCGATCACCAGGTGGGGCACCACCAGGGGGACCTGGAAGAGGAAGTGGACCGCCCGGCTTCTTTGGGAAAGGGAGACCAGACAGAGGGCCGCCGCGATGCCGAGGACGCCGGCGATGAGGGTGGAGACGGCGGAGATATGGAAGGTGAGCAGAAGGCTGCCCGGGAAATCGGGATCGGTGAGAACGTTGCAAAAGTGGTCGAGGGTGATGGACGTGAACCCCGCCGACGGCAGGTAACCCAGGGCCTGGAGGACCCCCTGGAAGAGGCCGCCGCCGAAGAGCCCCGCCACCACCCCCAGGGCCGGGGCCAGCAGGAGCCAGATGGTCGGACCCGATTCTCCGGCGGCGCCGCCTGGGGCGTCGCCCCGTCCGGGGATCACCGCCCCTTCAAAACGTGGGTCTCCCATCCCTTCTCCAGGCGGACCAGGAGGTCCGCGGGCAGCTCCGGGAGGCGGTGGTTCTGGAGCACGGCCCCCGGAAGGGTGGCGATGCCCCGGGGCAGGGCCGCGAACTTGGCTTGCCAGTCCGCCCCCAGGCGGTCGATGTCCACGGCGGGCAGATCCCCCCAGACCCTTGGGTCCGCCTTCTTCCACTGGGCTTCCGGGGAGAGCAGAAAGTCGGCCACCACCATGGCCCCCTCCTTGTCGGCGGCGTTGAAGGGGATGGCCACGAAGTGGGTGTTGGCGATGGTTCCTTCTTCGAAGACGAAGGTGCGGACGGTCTCCGGATAGACGCCGTCGTGGATCTTCTTGGAGGCCTCGGCCGGGTGGTAGCTCAGGTTGAAATCGACCTGCCCGTCGGCGAAGAGCTGGGAGAGCCGCACCGGAGACTCCGGATAGGTGGCGCCCCCCCGCCACAGGTGGGGGGCCAGGTCCCGCAAAAGGGCGAAGGTCTTTTGGGCCGCCGCCTCGAACGCCTCGGGTGCGGGGTCCTTCCGCCACTTTTCCACCGCGCCGCTCACATGGTAGAAGACCTGCCGGACGAAGACCGAGCCGGTGAAGTCCGGGGGCGCCGGATAGGTGAACCGGCCGGGATGGTCCCGGATCCAATCGATGAGATCGCCCATGGTGGCCGGGGGCTCGGGGGTCCGGGCCGTGTCATGCATGAAGACGACCTGGGCGCTGCCCCAGGGGGACTCCATCCCCTCCACCGGCACCCCGAAGTCGTTTTTCACCGAGGCCTGGGTCCAATCCACCAGCTTCTGGTGGGGCAGGCGGCCGGCGAACGGGCCGAACAGGAGGTCGTGCTTTTTCCCCGTCCGGAAGTTCTCGCCGTTGATCCACAGGAGGTCCACCTCGCCCCCCGACGTCTTCCCGGCCTGCTTCTCCACCAGAAGCCGCCCCACCACCTCCGCAATGTCCCGAACCGGCACCTGTCGCAGCGTGATCCCGTAAAGGTCCTTCACGCGACCGGCCACGTAGTCGGTGACGTAGGCGTTGGTCTCGGGCCATCCCCCCCACATGAACCAGTCCACGGTCTGGCCGCCGGCGGCGGAGACGATCTCGGGCCAGGGGCGCTCCGGCGCCTCTCCGGCGATGCCCGCGGACGGCACCAGGATGAAGACCAGGAGCGTGACGGCGGCGGCGAAGGTCGGTCGGGCTGATAACATGTTGCGGCATATCCTTTCATGGGCGTTGGCTGGGGCGGTGCGGCGGGGCTTGCTTGCCCGCGAGGTCCTGTTTACCAAAAACCGCCGGCCTTGCAAAGGGGGAAAACCGGCGTGTCGCCATGATGTCGGGTGGCCGGCGCCCCCTGGAGCGGTCCTCGGCCGGCGGCTCCGTCAACGGCCATTTCGGAAATGTGGCATAATAGTTGCTTGAAAAAATGAGGGGCACCCCCTTGACAGGGCCGGAGGCGGTATTAATTTTTCGGTCGAAAAGGATGGATATACGAATGATAACCAATCGTTAAGGAGGTGTTAGACATGAGGGAGCTTGTTCCTTTCAGCAGGTCCGATAGGTGGCCGCGGCGTCCCGGCACCGATCTTTTCGACCGGTTCTTCAACGAGGTCGGCCGGCCGACCCTCTTCGGGGAGGACGACCGCTGGTTCAACCCTTCCGTCGATGTCTCCGAGACCGAGGCGTCGATCATCGTGAAGGCCGAGATCCCGGGGATGAACAAGGAGGATATCGATATCTCCCTGTCCGACGGGGTGCTGACCCTGGCGGGGGAAAAAAAGCACGAGCGCGAGGAGAAGAAGGAGAACTACCACTTCCGGGAGAGCCGGGCCGGATCCTTCCGCAGGACCGTTCAGCTGGGGGCCGATGTGGACCCCGAAACGGTGGAGGCCTCCTACAGGGACGGCGTCCTGAAGGTGATCGTTCCCAAGCCGGAGAAATCCCGGCCCAGGAAGATCGACGTCCGCGGCTGATCCCAAACGAATAACGGAAAAAGCGAATGCGCCGGGAATCCGTTCCTGGCGCATTTGTTTTGCCGCCTGGAAACGGAGGCTATTTCACGGCCTCTTTGAGGCTCTTGCCCGGGACGAACTTGGGGACTTTCCGGGCCGCGATGGTCATCTCCTTGCCGGTCTGGGGGTTTCTTCCCTTCCGGGCCTCCCGCTGGTTGACCTTGAAGGTCCCGAATCCCACCAGCGTGACGGACTCCCCCTTCTGGAGCGTTTCGGTGATCGTGGATAACATGGTGTCCACCGCCGCCTGTGCATCCTTTTTGGTGCTTACGACTTTTGCCACCTCGTTGATCAGTTCTGCCTTGTTCATCTTCAATCTCCCTTCCTGTTTCGTGTTGTTGCCATCCCTATTCGAACGACCCGCCGGTACGCTTTACATCGATGCGGCGGGGAACCCGGCATCCGGATCCGCGGCCGGGGCCGTTTGGCCGATGATCCCACCCAAAATGGAGGCCGAATTCTCCCGAAGCCCCGGAAAATAGGAGTCCTTGGACGTTCAAAGGAGATCCTCCAGCGGACAGGTGTTATTTAGGGGTATTGCTCTTTTTTGTCAAGGACTGATTGTATGGCTAAAAATATTGAACTGTTACCTTTTTTTCCAGGGACTTATCCCAAAATGGAGGCCCTTTCCCGCCACCGTCTCCTCGATTTCTTCCGCTCATGGGAAGCTTCGTCCACCACCATCTCGACGCTTCCGTCCGGCCGCCGACCCTCCACCGGATCGGATTGGGATCGGATTGGGTCTTCCCAGAAACGGCGATCCGTACTATCATGGCCGCCGGTATCGCCTTGACGCCGGTTTCTTCTTTCGGCCAAGGCGGAGCGGGGGCCCCTGTCTCCTCCGCCGATCCCGTCGCCCCCTCGAAACGGAGAACCGATGACCACTGCTTCCGTCGCCTGCTTCGTCTCCCCCCACGGTTTCGGCCACGCGGCCCGGGCCTGCGCGCTCCTGTCGGCGATCCACGGACACGCCCCGGACCTGCGGTTCGAGATCTTCACCCGGGTGCCGGCCTGGTTTTTCGAGACCTCCCTTCCGTTTCCCTTCGGCTACCATGATCTTTTCACCGATGTGGGAATGGCCCAGCGCTCCGCGCTCCGGGAGGATCTGGCCGAGACGGTCCGGCGCCTCGATCGATTCTACCCGATTTCGGAGGCCCGCATCGAGCCGGTCTCCCGGACCCTCGACGACCGCCGGTGCTCGGTGGTCCTCTGCGACATCGCCCCCATGGGCGTCGCGGCGGCCCGGCGATCCGGGATCCCGTCGGTGCTGGTGGAGAATTTCACCTGGGACTGGATCTACGAAGGGTACGGTGGCGCGGAACCCGGACTCCAGCGTCATGTCCCCCACCTCCGGGAGCTTTTCGGCTCGGCCGGCCACCACATCCGCACCGATCCGGTCTGCGGTTCATGGCCGGCGGACCTGACGGTTCCGCCCATGGCGCGGCGGCCCCGGCTCCCCGCCACGGAGGTGAGGGAGGCGCTGGGGATCCCCCCGGGAAAGCGGTTCGTCCTCGTCACCATGGGCGGCGTGGCCGGGGAGTACCCCTTCCTCCAGAGCCTCAAAACATATCGGGATCTCGTTTTCGTGATCCCCGGGGCCGTTCCGGAGACGGTTCGGGAGGAGAATCTGATCCTTCTTCCCCGGCACTCTCCCTTCTTCCACCCGGACCTCATCGCCGCCTGTGACGCCGTGGTGGGGAAGGTGGGGTACAGCACCCTGGCCGAGGCATACCGCTCGGGGACCCCCTTCGGATACCTGGCCCGTCCCCGGTTTCCCGAGTCCGGCCCCCTGGTCCGGTTCGTGAAAGAGCGGATGGCCGCCGTCCCCTTCGGGGTGGAATCGCCGTCTCCGGCGGTCTGGGAGGAAGGGCTGCCCCGGCTCCTCTCCCTGGATCGCCGGCCGCCCGGTGAGCCCAACGGCGCCGAGGCGGCGGCCCGGTACATCATCGAGATCCTGGCGTAGCCGGGATCAGGTGGTCCGGCATCGATCGAAACATTCCTCGGCCATCTCCCGGTCCACCCAGTTGACCACCGATTCCAGATCCTCGCCTTCCACTTCCCCGGCCCGCCAGCGGCCCCTGCCGCCGGAGGTGTCATAGACCACCACGGCGAATTTCCCCGTGTCGCTGTGTTTGACGAAGAGCAGCTCCTTGTCCTTCTGGGAGCACGATTTGGTGATGACTTCGAAGTCGGTGAACATGGCTTCTTTCCGCTGTGATCCTGTTCGAATTTCGGTGAAGGCGGCCGGCCCACCGCCGGTCCGCCGTCTCCATGAAATCTTCATACCAGAATCGATCCAAAGAGGTCATCCTTTTTTTGGGGTTCCGGGCTACAGGCGGGGACTGTCCGGGAAAGGGCGCCGGATGGGGACCAACCGGACCCGTCTTTCGGATCAATCTTTCGCTCCTATCACTTTCGCTTGACAAGCGGTCAAAAAAATTATTCAAATAAAACGGACGAAACACAAAAGCAGTTAAAAAAAACGGTTGGCCGGTGCATTCCTTGACCCCACACGCAAGCCGATCCCTTCCGCGGCGTCTGTTGAGTTCACCCATACGCCGCCCTCTGAAGCTGGACCGCCTACAGATCCGCCGACCGATGAACAGGGGAACGACACCAAACGATTGGGTCGCTACCCGTTGATCCTTTTCCAGGAGGGAGGCGCGGATGAGAGCTATTCTTAAAAGCATCGGTCTTATGTTTATTTTGCCCGTGGCGATGATTTGCCTGGATGCGCCATCGGAAGGCGCGGATATTCCCGTCTGGTCCAACCTGGGAATTTACGGCGGACAAGTGGCAACCATCGCCATCGACCCCTCCAATCCCGACAGAATCTTTGCCGGGACCTATCTGGGCGACGGGCTGTACCTCTCGGAGAATGGCGGGGAGTCTTGGCGGCCGGTGGAAAAAGAGACCTTCCAGAACACCGTCGTATTCGATGCGGCGTTCGCTCCAAGCGACCCCCGGACCCTTTGGGTGGTACACAATTATTGGGTTGAACGGAGCAAGGACGGCGGACGGAGCTGGACCCATTTCCAAAACAGCGCGATCCAGAGGGATTGTCCCACCTGCGGCGGAGAACCGGACGACTTTCGCTTCTGCCAAGCGGTCGCCGTGGATCCGGCGGATCCGGAAACGGCTTATGTGGGGACGGGCGGCCCGTCCGGCGCCTATGACAACGGTGCCGTCTATGGAACATCCGACGGCGGGGAGTCCTGGACCAAGCTTCAGGAATTCGATTACGCCGTGGTGGATATGGCGATCGATCCGGCGAACGGAGATGTCATCTGGATCGTCACCAGTTCCTTCGGTTACGGTGGCTGGGACGGGACCCTCTATCGAAGTGGGGACGGGGGAGAGACCTGGGAGACCATCTTCTCCCTGGCCCCGTTTCAAACGGCTTTTCAATCGATCGCCGTGGTGCCGGGTACTTCCGATAGCGTATTCACCGGGTGTGGACGAGGATTGATCCAGCATTGGTTCGATGGGGAAACCTGGCAGATCACCTTCCCGGTCATCGAAGGATCGACGCTCATCCGGGACATCGTTTTCGCCCCGAGCGATCCGAATGTGGTCTACATTCCATGGGTGGATTATTTCAGCTTGGCCCCGATGCTTTCCATCAGCAAGGACGGCGGTTTCACCTGGGAGACCCAGCCCCTTGCCGAGGATCGCTTCAACGGAATATTGGCGGTGGCCGTGCATCCGGAAAAAGCAAATGTGGCTTATGCGGGGGATGAGGCGTTGGGTCTGTTGGCGAGTGATGATTTCGGGACGACCTGGACGCCCAGAAACAACGGAATCAACGCCACCATCGTCTACGATGTCGATGTCGATCCCTCCGACCAAAGCCATTTGGTTGCGGGGGCAATTCTGATCCGGGGTACCGAGGCCGATATCTCCCAGCACACTCTGCTGGCGTCGGCCATTTTCCACTTTTAGGCGCCGGTCCCGGTTCCGGAAACCGGGCCAACGGGTCCGCCCTCTCGCG
>CAYSLC010000015.1:41605-43616 GCA_964431545.1 uncultured Desulfobacteraceae bacterium
GACCCAGCCAAGTGGATCGATTGGAAAGTGAGGAAGAAAAATGGATTATCTTGATCGTTGTCCGCGGTGCGGGGGCCGTGTGGTCGTGAAAGAAGTTACCGAGGTACTCCATGGTGGCGTGGATACCGCGATTCTACGGGTGGAGGCCGGCGTCTGCACATTGTGTGGAGAAAGATTGTATACGCCTTCCATCGTCAGGCGGTTCGAAGAGATCGAGGCGAAACTCGAACGTCGGGAAACAGGGGAATTTCATCCTCTGGGTCAAAGCTTTGAAGTAGAACCCATCTGCTAGGGCCGTATACGCCGGGGGCGGGCTTCGTTTATCGATTTTCGCTCCACCGGCGCGCACCCCCCGAGTTTTTCCCTTACCGGCGCCGCGTCCGGTCCCGGTACCGGGCCGCCATTTCGGAACCGTCGGGCGTATGCGGCCGACGGTCCTCTCAAAGGCGCCCCGCCGCCACCTCCTCGGCCCGATGGCACGCCACCAGGTGGGCGTCCCCCTCGGTGCCCGGCGCCGGCCGCAGGGGCGGCGTTTCCTCGGCGCAACGGCCGACCGCGATGGGGCACCGGGTCCGGAACCGGCACCCGGACGGCGGATGGACGGGGGAGGGCACGTCGCCGGCGAGGATCCGCGGCGCCCGCTTTACATGGGGATCGGGCACGGGGATGGCCGAGATCAGGGCCCGGGTGTAGGGGTGGAGCGGTCGGTCATAGATCGTGTCTGCGTCGGTGTGCTCCACGATCTTGCCCAGGTACATCACCGCGATGTGGTCGGAGATGTGTTTGACCACCGACAGGTCGTGGGAGATGAACAGATAGGTGAGCCCCATCTCCCGCTGGAGGTCGAGCAGAAGGTTGAGGATCTGGGACTGGATGGAGACGTCCAGGGCCGAGACCGGCTCGTCGGCCACGATGATTCTTGGGTTCAGGGCCAGGGCTCTCGCCACCCCGATCCGCTGGCGCTGCCCGCCGGAGAACTCGTGGGGGAACCGGGTCAACACCCCCTCGGAGAGTCCCACCCGGGAGATCAAGGCGGCGACCCGCTCCCGCCGCTCCCCGGCCGTGCCGATGTCGTGGATGGTGAACGGCTCCCCCACGATGCCGGCGACGGTGTGGCGGGAGTTGAGGGATTCGAAGGGGTCCTGGAACATCATCTGGACATCCCGTCGGACGGCCCGCAGCTCCCGGCGCCCCAGGCGGCAGAGGTCCCGGCCGTCGAAGAGGACCGATCCGTCCGTGGGCTCATAGAGCCGGATGATGCACCGGCCCACCGTGGTCTTGCCGCACCCCGACTCCCCCACCAGCCCCAGGGTCCGCCCTTTGCGGATCTTGAACGAGACGCCGTCCACCGCGTGGACGGTGGCCACCCGGCGCAGGAAGACCCCGCCGCGCACCGGGAAGTGCATGGTCAGGTCCCGGACCTCCAGGGCGATCTCGTCCTCCGGCGGGGTTTCCGGCGTCCGGCCCGTCTTCTCCACCTCCACGGCGGGATCCGGAACCGTCCCGCCGCCGTGCTCACGGAAGGCCGGCAGCTCGTCCCAAAAGTGGCAGGCGGCCCCGTGACCCTCCTGGACCCCATGGAGGGGCGGCTGCTCCCGGCAGACCGGCCGGGCATGGGGGCAGCGGTTCTGGAACCGGCACCCTTCCGGCAGGTCGTAGAGGCTCGGCACCAGCCCCTCGATGATGGACAGGCGGCTCTTCCGGGGCGTCTCCAGCCGGGGGATGGAGGTGAGCAGCCCCCGGGTGTAGGGGTGGCGCGGGTTGTGGAACAGCTCGGCGGCCGGGGCGGTCTCCGCCACCCGCCCGGCGTACATCACCACCACCGTGTCGCAGATCTCCGCGATCACCCCCAAATCATGGGTGATGAAGATCACCGACATGCCGGTCTCCGCCTGGAGGTCCCGGATCAGGGTGAGGATCTGGGCCTGGATGGTCACGTCCAGCGCCGTGGTGGGCTCGTCGGCGATGAGGATCTCCGGCTTGCAGGCCAGGGCCATGGCGATCATCACCC
>CAYSLC010000016.1:0-2794 GCA_964431545.1 uncultured Desulfobacteraceae bacterium
TTGAAATATTGGTGATGAGGTAACTGGCCAGGTCCCTGATCCGCACGGGATGCACTTGATGGCGATGGACGATGTCTTTGTAAATGATATCTTGAAAATACTGATTCAACAGCATTCTCTGCATATTTTCCGTCCGGAAGAATGCCTCCGGGAACCCGCCTTTTTGCAGAAAAGCATAGAGCAGGGAAGTGATGCGGTTCCTGGTCTTTTGGGACGCCGTGGGGGTGTTGTCCGGATCGATCTCCGAAAAGGAGAGGATTTCCCTGAAATTCAGGGGGAATATGTTGAGTGTGAGATTCCGCCCGGTGAGCAGCGTGGCGTATTCCCGGTCGAGAAGCCGTGCGGATGAGCCGGTGATAAAGAAATTGATGCCCTGTTTCAGATCGAATTTTTTCCGTACCCATTTTTCCCATCCCTGCTTTTCATGCACCTCGTCAAGGAAAAGAAAGATCGGGCCCTCGCCGGCCACATGGGTCTGGTAGGCGTTGAAGAGATCCTCGACGCCGTAGTGGTTGAGGGCCTCATCTTCAAAATTGATCAGCAGGATCTGCCTGGGATCGACGCCATGCGTCAGCAGCCAATCCACCACCTGATAAAAGAGCGTGGATTTCCCGCTCCGCCGAACCCCGGTCAGGATTTTGATCTCCGGAACCGCCGAAAGATCGATGAGTTTCGATGTGTAGCCCCTCGGCCTGCCGGTCAGCTCCGGCGGAGTCCGCCCGGTCTCCCACCAGATGTTCCAATCCGACAGTATATGGATGAGTTCGTTCATGCGAATCGTGCACCGTTCACTTTTTTCCGAAATCGTATCATGAACAGCTCGCCATAACAAGGAACCGAACTGGCCAAGGTTCACATTTAACGCACTAGATCTCCCTCTCCCCTCGGGGAGCGGGTCGGGGTGAGGGGGCATGTTTGGAACATTCGGGATTTCAACTCCCCTGCCGGATCCGTATTCACCCTCACCCTGTCCCTCTCCCTCGCCGGGTGAAGGGACCCTCGCTCGGATTCAGTGAAAAAACGTTCTTTCCCTTTTCCGGGCCGGCGGGATGGTGTTCTCTGACCCGGGCAAATGCATGAAAAGGCTTTTCCGGCAATTTCCCAGGGCAATGCCTGACGATGCCTTCGGCCGGTATATGCCCTCTCGGGGCGGACCCCGGAACCCGTTCAAAGCAGCGAAAATCCCCCCGGTCGGGGTTCACTCTTCCTCCCGGTAGGGATTGACCACGAAAACGGGCACCGTCGCGGACTTGACCACCCGCTCGGCCACGGAGCCGAACATCACCTTGTCGAGCCCCTTCCGGCCGTGGGTGCCCATGATGATGAGATCGATCCCGTTGCGGTCGACGTAGTTGAGGATCTCCTCCGACGGGTAGCCGGAGACCACCAGGGGCCGCACGTCGGCCATCCCTTTGAAATGCTCCTCCACGAACTCCTCCATCCGCTTCTCGGCCCCCTCCACGATCTGGTTCTCCAATGTGGTGATGGAGAGGTTGGGCACGTAGACCCCCCGGAAGTACTCGAAGGCCCGGGCCACGAAAAGGATGTGCAGGGCCGATCCGAACTTCTCCGCCATGGCCCGGGCGTGGGGCACGATCTTCTCCGAGGCCGAGGAGAGGTCGATGGGAAAGAGAATGTTTTTGTAACCGTCCATTGGGCTTCCTCCTTACGCATATGCCGGTGAAAAATTTGCGTTCCCGTTCCCTGGGGGATGGAGCCGGGGAGACATCGGGCTCCGGCCCCGAACCGCCGCTTGTTTCTTTTGATTCAGCGTCGTTGGGAGGGGGGGCCGCTAACGGCCGCCATGCTGTCCCCATGAATGGGGAGGTTATCCTCGATCGGTCTTTCGTCGTCCATTTACGCAGCCTGTAACTTTCTTTGATCATTCGCCATCCGGTCGACTTCCAGAATCGCCATTCTGGCCGCTTCGTGGGATACATGGGGTTTCACCTGGGTCAACTCATCCGCACGCTTTTCCACCGGACTATTCTCCCCAAGCTTTCGCGTGACAAAAAGCCCGGTCGCCAGTCTCTCCAGCTCATTTACATTGCAGCCCCCAAAGTAGTCCGCAACAAAATCAATTCGATTGCCATATTGTTGAAGGGTTTTCGGAAAGCGTTTCTGGTAGCTTTTCCCCAACTCCGTCGTATTCATCCGTGGGCCGTATGGCGGCGTTTGAGCTTCTAGATCCAAAATATCATCCGCCCGAAGGGCCGTCAGTTCGTTTCGGAGGTCAAAGGAGAACGGGCCGTACCAGTATAAAATGAAGCCAAACCCCAACGGTGCCTGCAATAGTTCCTGTAAAAAGTAGGTCGCTTTCTGAACATGCGTTTCACCGCACCAACTTTTATGCGACCTTAACGCATCGACCAGACGCGCCAAAAGCGCCGCTTTACGCAACCGATCCATCGTTATCCTCCTCTCGGATTTTGATGATGTCGTTTTTATTGGTCTTGACCCATTTCTTCGATTTCCTTTCGGGATCCTCTGTCTTCCACAGGATGAGTCGGCAGTATCCGCAACGTGTCGATCAGACGATAATGGTCGAAATGCCCATACGCCACACCGGTGTGATGGGAGTCCCTCAGCAGATAATCCATCCTGTCCACGCCAAAGGCGTCGCCCACGATGATTTCCGCGAGGATCGTTTCCCAGGCGGAAAACGTCCTATCCGGCTCGAATTTCTTCAACTCTTTCGGCCCGACCGCGACCTTCACCACATCCTCGGGGTCCAGCTTCATTTTTTTCAGGATCGGCGCCAATATGTCCGAACGGATGATTTCGGCCGTGATCC
>CAYSLC010000016.1:2894-43604 GCA_964431545.1 uncultured Desulfobacteraceae bacterium
TTCCGCCGCATGGGAAAACGGCAGATGTCCCATGTCGTGGCATAAAGCGGCCATTCTCAGGACGCACCGCCAGTAAGCCCGTTTCCTTTCATCGGAAATATCTGAAAATTCGGATCTGACGCGATCATGCAGGTTTCCCGGATGCGTGACCACTTCAAAGACGCGGTCGGCCAACGCCATTACCCCTAACGAGTGTTCAAACCGGCGATGGGTGGCGCTTGGGTAGACCAAGTATGTCGTTGCAAGCTGGTGGATATTCCTGAGCCGCTGGAAAGGTTTTGAATCCAGGACATTCCGTTCATCCGTGGATAGACGGATGAACACATGGATCGGGTCTCTGATTTCATGGATGTTTTTGCTCATTTCATCCTATCGTTTTCAGCCTGAATCTGCTGAAAGGTTTTTCAATGGCTTCGTCCGGTATATCAAAAAACCTTGAGGTCATCACCTCTCTTCTCGCATAGTCCAGATGCTTGGCCGGGTTCTGGATCCGAACCGATTCCGGGTCGGGGTTGCCTAGCGGATCCCAAGCCACGTAAAGCCGGTACCTACGGCGGGAGAGGGCCATTTCGGAGTTGGCCGACTCACGGGCGCGGTGCTGCATCACCCGATCCATCGCGGCCCGGATGCGGGCGTCGAATGACTGTTCCAGGTATTCCCGGCAAACCTTATTGGTAAAACTCAGGCTCCGGCCTCCCGCAGGGCCGCCTCCCGCATCCGCAGGCCGATCTCCAAGCGCTCCAGGGAGAGGGCCACGGCGTCCCGCAGGCGCGGATGGTCCTCGACATAGGACCCGAAAAAGCGCCGAATCGCGTCGGGCCGGTCCAGGCCGCAAGCGGTGATCATGGAGACCACCACCCGCTCGTAGAGCATGGGGTGCATCCCCTCCAGGGCCGCCCGATTCTCCTGGTACCAATCCCAGAGGAGGGGGATGGCGAAGGGATTGACCGCCGAGGCGACGATGGGGATGAACCGGTTCCTCGCCGGAACTTCGGCCAGGGTGTGATCAAGGGACCGTTTGATGGTCTCCGGCTCCCGGAAACACCCCATGGCCGAGAGGATGTTGAGGCGCTCGTGCTCGCTCTGGGCCGCGTCGATCCGTCCGGCGAGCCACTCGAAGGCCTCGCTCCCCAGCTCCCGGGCCCCCACCTGCATGACGCTCTTGAGGATATCGGGCGCCACCGGCCGGCCCGCCGTCAGATCCCGGAATCGCTCCGCCCCGAAGCCGGCGGCCTCCGTCGATCCGTAGAGGGCCGCCTGCCAGATGGCCGCCTCCCGGAGGGCCGAGGTGGCGTGGGACTCCTCGGGCCGGGGCTCGTAGCCGATCCCGCCGAGGACGCGCTCCAGAAACGGCCGGCCGAAGGCGGCGATCCGCTCCCCCCCCTGAAGTCCCAGCACCAGATAGGCCCCGAAGAGATTGCCCGCGATGCTGGACAGGGGCAGGGGCGCCGTCTCCTTCCGGTAGTGGTCGAGGAAGGCGAGATAGTCGCCCAGGGGGACCGCCCCTCTCCGGACCAGGGCGTACCGGTCGTTCTGGACCCCCCACCGGTCCGTGGGGGGAAGGGTCCCGGCCCGCACCGCCGAACCCAGGGCCTGGAGATCGGCGGTGTCGGTGTAGTCGACGCGATAGAACCCGGTCTGACCGTCGTTGACCTTGTACCATGCGACATCCGGCCCCAGGTCGAGGGTCCCGGTCCGCCCGGTGAGCAGGGTGAACCGGCGGCGAGCGTTGCCGCTTTTGTCCGCCACCCGCACCGACACCGGAATCTCCCAGGTCTGGTCCGAGTCGTTGGGCAGGTAGGTGAACCGCCGCTGGGTCAGCTCCAGGGTGTCCCCGGCGCGCCGAGCCTCCACCACCGGATGGCCGGGCTGGCCCACCCAGTTCTGGATCACCCCCCGTACCGGCGCCTCGGAGGCCGCCTCGAACCCCTCCCAGAGGTGGTGGCTGGCGGCGCACCCGTAGGCGAAGCGCTCCAGGTACCGCCGCAGACCGGCCCGGAAGGCGTCGGGCCCGATCCATCCCTCGATCTGCCGGAGGAGGCTGCCCCCCTTGCTGTAGATGATGGGGGCGGTGCTGCTGTTGATCACCACGTGTTCGCCCCCGGGGATCTCGATGGGGAAAGTCTCGTGGAGGGCGTCCCGGGCCAGGGCCCCGTCGGTCTGGCCGTTGAGGAACTGGTCCCAGACCCCCCAGTCGGGGTGGTGGTGGTCCACGGCCCCGAACCCGAAGTAGGTGGCGAAGCTCTCGTTGAGCCAGAGGTACTTCCAGTCCGAGGGGGTGACCAGGTTGCCGAACCACTGGTGGGCGATCTCGTGGGCGATGACCTCGCAGATCCGCTCCTCCCCGGCCCTGGAGGTGATCCCGGGGTAGTGGAGGAGGAGGTTCTCCCGGAAGGTGACCGCCCCCCAGTTCTCCATGGCGCCGAAGGCGAAGTCGGGCACGGCGATGAGGTCGAGCTTGGGCAGGGGGTACGGGATGGCGTAGTAGTCCTCGCAGTAGGTCAGGGCTTTGACGCCGAAGTCCCGGCCGAAGCCGGCGTACGACTCGGACCCCGGCAGGCAGAGGACCCGGACCCGGGGATCCGCCTCGTCCGGGACGGTGACGAAGGGCCCCACCCCGAAAAAGACCAGGTAGGTGGACATTCTGGGCGTGGGATGGAAGACCACCCGCCGCTTGCCGGGTCCGGCCGGCTCGGCCGCCTTCACCGTGGTGTTGGAGACGGCGGCCAGGGCGTCGTCCACGGTCATCTCGATTTCGAAGACCGCCTTTTTCACCGGCTGGTCGAAACAGGGGAAGGCCCGCCGGGCGTCGCTCTCCTGGAACTGGGTGATGGCCAGGTGGCGGAGGGTCCCCTGGGCGTCCCGGTACCCGCTCCGATAGAAGCCGGCCATTTTGTCGTTGATCTCCCCCTGGTAGGCGATCCGGAGGCTGAATCTGCCCGAGACCGGCTCCGGGGGATGGATGGCGAGGATCTCGCGGTCCGGATCGAGGTCGAACCGGCAGGTCTCCGACTTGCCGTCCGTCTCCACCGAGCAGGTGTGGACGGTGAGTTCCAGGGCGTTGAGGGAGATGGTTTCGACGGGCGCCGCGGCCTCGGCCTCCAGGGTGAGCCGGCCGTCGAAGGTGAACCGGTCGAGGTCCGGCTCAAGGGAAATCCGGTAGACAAGGGGCTCGATGTTCTCCATGGGGATACCTTTTCATTTTTTCGTGTGTACGTGCCGCCCGGGGCGTCATGCCGGCCCCGGACGGCTTTGTGGAATGGGCGTATGCCCCCCGTCGAAGGGACGGAGGGCGGTTTGCCGTGGTCGACGGCCTATTCCGCGCTGATGGTGACCCGGATGGCGTTCCAGGCGGTGGGGTGGACGAACCCGTCATCCACCTCCATCACCGGCAGGACCACCCCGTTTTCGGGAATCCCCTGGTCCCCCGGATCGAGGCCGGGATCCTGGCGCGGGGCCTGATTGGGGCCGGCCCCCGGCACTTCGTTGACCTCGGTGCCGGCGTCCCAGAGAAGCATCTGATTGGTGACGTTGCCGGTCACCGGCACTCCTCCGCTGAACAGGGGGATGCCGCCGTCGGCGGTGCCGAAGAACAGGTCGTTGGACTGCACCACCATGGTGGCCAGGGAGAGGGTCTCATTGTTCATGGCGGTGAAGGTGAAATCCGCCGCCTCCCCCGGCAGGATGGGACCGTCGCCGAAGGTGCCGGCCACCGCGATGCCGTCCCGGCCGGTGAGGGTCGTCGCCAGCGGTCCGGGGGTGCCGTACTCGGCCAGGGCCTCCAGGCCCTCGCCCCGGTCGGCCGTGCCGTACCGGTGGAGGGGGTAGCCGGTCGCGTGAACCACGAAGATGCCGGGCGACAGCGGGGTGGGCACGCCCAGGGCGTCGCCGATCCGCTCCCAGATCTCGGCCGGATCCCCGTACTCGGCCTGGGCCTCCAGGCCGCCGGGCTCGACCGCCCCTTCGGTGAAGAGGGGATTACCCCCTGTGTGGACCACATAGAGCCCCGGAGAGATGGGGGAGGCGGTGCCGGTCCGCATCCCCACGGCCTCGGCCAGATCCGCGGCCATGCCGTCCTCGGCCAAAGCCTCCAGGCCCTCGCCCCGGTCGGGCGCGCCCGGCGTGAAGAGGTCGCCCGTCCCCTTGTGGACGGCCCATACCCCCGGCGCGATGGGGCTTTGCGCGCCCTCCAGGACCTGGAGGGTCGCCGTGAACCGCCGGGCCCCGTTCACCTCGGTCACCCCCGCCACCGCCTCGGGGGTCAGGGTGACCTGGATCACCTGGGCCGGGTCGGGGTAGGTGAAGCCGTCCCCGACCTCGCCGATGGGACGGACCACGCCGTTCTCATCCGGACCGGTGTCCGGCCCCGCCTGGTTGGGCGCGATGTTGGGCCCCGCGCCCGGCTCCTCGTTGACTTCGGTGCCGGCGTCCCACAGCATCACCTGGGCGGTGACATCGCCGCTCGCCGGGGTCCCGTCCGTGAAGAGGGCGATTCCCTGGGGGGCGGGGGCGAAGAAGAGGTCGTTGGTGATCACGTACATGGTGGCAAAGGAAAGGGAGTCCCCCGGCTCGGCCATGAAGGAGAAGGAATAGGCGTTTCCGGGCATGGCGGGTCCGGGCGATTCGGCTCCCACCGGGGTGTTGAACATCCCGGCGGCGCCGTAGGTGAACCCGTCGGACCGGTTTTCAATGCGCAGGGAGAAGGTGTCCTCCCCCAGATAGGTCAAAAGGACGTCCAGGGCCTCCTCCACCGAACCGTAGCGGCCCAGGCCGTCTTCCGTCTTCCGACGGACCACGGGATCGGGATCTTCAGGCCCCACGTTGGGATGGTCCATGGGCATGGTCATGCCGGTGAAAGGCGGCTGGTCCGACCCGAAGCCCGGCGTCTGATCCGCCTCGGTGCCGGCGTCCCAGAGCGCCACCTGGGAGGTGACATCCATGGGTCCGTTCATCCCCCAGGGCACCCCGTTTTCGTCGTAGAGGGCGATCCCCTCCGCCGGTCCGTAGAAGGCGTCGTTGGACCGGCCGTACATGGTGGTGAAGGAGACCCGCGATTCGGGATCGGGTGCCGTGAAGGTGATCTCGTAGGCGCCTCCCGGAAGGGCCGGGCCGGGGTCGGCCGCCCCCTCGGGGGTGTTGAACACCCCGCCCCGCATGCCGAGCAGCGTGTCGGTCCGGTTTTCGACGGTCACGGTGAAGGCGGCCTCTTCCCGTTCCTCCAGGGTCGCGGCCAACAGGGACGGATCCCCGTCCTCGGCCAGGGCCTCCAGGCCCTCGCCCCGGTCGGGGGTGCCGGGGGTGAAGATCGGCGCGTGAAAGGTATGGACCACCCAGACACCGGGTGCCAGCGGCGTCTGGAAGGGGCCTTCGTCCGAGACGTTTTCCACGGCCACGGTGAATTCCCCGCCGCCCTCCATGGGGACGCCGGACAGGGTCACCCGGACCACCTCGGAGACGGCCGGGTAGGTGAAGCCGTCATCCACATCTCCGATCCGCCGCACCGTGCCGAATTCGCTGGCGCCGGTGTTGGGGCCGCTCTGGTCCGGGGCCTGGTTGGGCCCCATGCCCGGCATCTCGTTGACCTCGGTGCCCGCGTCCCAGAGATAGACCCGGTTGGTCACCTCGCCGTTGACGGGGGTCTGGCCGTCAAAAAGGGGGATCCCCGACTCATCCGGCGCGTAGAAGAGATCGTTCGACCGGACGAACATGGTGGCGAAGGAGAGGTACGCGCCGTAGGGCGCCTCGAAGGTGAAGGTGTACGATTCTCCGGGCATGGCCGGCCCGGGTTCCGATTCCCCGGTGGGAGTGTTGAATACCCCCACGGCGTAATCGGCCGGTGGCGGGGTCTCCCCGCCGTCGTCATCGGGAATGTTTTTGACCATCTCGCTGTCGTCGCATCCGCCGATCACCAGGGCGAACATCAATGCGAAGATCAGCGTCCATAGTCGTTTTCGGCGAGTCGGTGCTCTGTTTCTCATGGGGCCTCCTTTTTCTTTGAAAGACGTCTACATTTCCCTGCCCCTCCCCCATCCAAAAAAGGGTTGTGATTCGCTGTTCCCTCCCGCGACCTCCATTAGGGTATACATACCATGCCGGAGAGGGTTTCACGGATATGTTTTTGATATGCTTTTGAAATAAAAAGGAAATTAAAATCGAGTCCCGCTTGGCCGGTCCATTTCTCGGATCCCTGAAGGGCTCAAAACCGGGGACCGAAACGGGGCGTCGCTCGCATCGATCTCACATGCTCACATGGATCTCGCACCGGTGGCGTTGGAGACGATTCCCGAAAGGGGAACACGGGCGAGCGAAAATGTACTAGAAAAGACAATAATCACGCCCGGAGACGTGACAAGGGGAGGGCTAGGGGGGTGGGGGAGGGGAAGGTCGGCACGGCCGCCGGCGTCATCGACCATCCCCTCGTCCATTCTTCGGCTTCGCGCTATATCACTAAAATGGTGTGCACTCCTCAGAGAATCAGCGCGAGAAGGAAAAGAATCAGAAAAACGACGAACAGAACCTTGGCGATGCCGGCGGATGTCTTGGCAATGCCGGTAAAGCCGAAAACCCCCGCAATGATGGCGACCACGAGAAAAATCAGAGCCCATGTAAGCATTGGATACCTCCTGGCTGAATCGATTCGATCAAAACCACTGAAACCGTCCCTCCGGAGCGACCGTCACTCCGGAGTTTTTCCTTCCTCATACCCCTCCTCGAACGTGTCCGCGCCCTCCTCGATTTCCTCCGCCGCTTCCCCGGCCACCTTCCCGGTGGTATAGCAGCCCGAGAGACCGCTTGCGGCGATGATTCCCAGCGTTATCCATACGATCAGTCGTCTCAACGGTGGTGCCTCCTCTGCGTCGGGTTTGGGGTCGGGGTTCGCCGGGCACCCGCTCGGCTTCCCCCGACAACCGAAGATCTATTGATAAACCGGCGGGGGCGAAAATGGAATCGGTTGCAATGGGTATTTTCTCCAGGGAAACGCAGTATGACATTTCCGAAAATCCTTTAGATCCCTCGTACATGGCCGCCGGGGGGAGATGCCGGCGATGTCTCCGCGGCCCCCAAGCTTTTTGCATTTCGATGCAATCTGTAGTATAAATGCGGCCCGGTTCTCCAGGGCTCTCGCGGAAGCGGGGAACCCCGGCGCCACCGGATTCGGCGGCCGACCCCAACATCCCGGAGGGCGAGGCGTCTGATCGACGGGCGAAGGATTTCTTCGGACCCCGCGGGCCAGGGTACCAGTTCATGCACCGAATCATGCACCGGACGCGATCCGCAAACCGACCGGAAAAAATGTGACAATCGACGGACACACCTTCACCGCGGACGCCGCGCTAGGGGCCGAATCGCACGTGCCGCCCATGACCGGCGGCCGGAGGATGGCTTCAACGCCCGCCGGCGGTGGCCGGAGAGGGGCCCCGGGACCGGACGATGGCTGATTTCTTTCAGGACCAGATGGACTACATCTTCTTCGTCTACGGCCTGTCGTTCATCCTTCTTTCCCACACCTGCCTATGGCTCGCCCAAGACAAAGAGGACCCGTTCCCCTGGCGATGGCTGGGCCTCTTCGGCCTGATCCACGGACTCTCCGAGTGGCTCGACCTCCTGGCCCTGAGCCTGGGGGACGCGCCCGCATTCCAGGCGGTCCGCCTGACCGTCATGGCGGCCTCCTTCGTGGCGCTGGCCGAGTTCGGAAGAAGGGGGGGCGGTCCGCGGGGCGGCCCCCTGACCGAGGCCTGGCTGGTGCCGGTGCTGACGGCCCTGGCCGCTCCGGCCCTCTTCTCCGGGGACCTCGACGCCATGAGCGCCGCTTTCCGGTACGCCCTGGGGCTGCCCGGCAGCCTTCTGGCGGCCCTGGCCCTCTGGCGGGCGGCCCGCCCGGCGGGACGGGAATTCCGTCCGGGGCTTCTGCTGGCCGCGGCGGGTCTGCTCGTCTACGGCCCCGCCACCGGGCTGGTGGTCCCCCGGGCCGATTTTCCCCCCGCATCCTGGCTCAACCACGGCTCCTTTTTCGCCGCCGCCGGATTTCCCGTCCAGCTGTTGCGGGCGTTCTGCGCCCTGGCGGCCATGGCCGGCCTCTGGCGCCACGGAGAGGACCGGGAGAGCCGGACCCGGCCCGAAGGATCTCCCCGGCGGTGGCTGGCGCCGGCGGCCTTCATTCTCCTTTTGACCGGGGGATGGGTCGCCACCGAGGTGCGGGGGCATGTCGCCGGCCGGGACCTGAAGGAAACGCTCTTGAGCCAGGCGGCCGCCGTGGCCCGCTCCTTCTCCCCGGAGGAGGTCGATCTCCTGACCGAGCCGACGGGGAGAACCGTTCCCACGGTCCGGCGGATCGAGGAACAGATGGCCGCCTATGCCCGATTCTCGGGTCTCGGGCGCATCCGGACCTTCATCCGCGACGGGGAGGGCTTCCGCTTCGGTCCCGGTGTCGATGGGAACCCCTCCCCATCGCCGCCGGCGCCGGGAACAGATGATCTCCATCCCCCGCCGCCGGTTCGCCGGGTCTTCGGGAGCCGGACCGCCACCATCGACGGCCCCCGGGCCGGGCCCTCGGGGGCCGTCTTCACCGGCTACGCCCCGGTCGCCGCCCCCAAGACCGGGGAAGTTCGTCTGGTGGTGGCCGTGGATCAACACATAGAGACCATCCGCGAACGATCCGCCCGCGCCCGCCTGGTGCCGATCCTCGCCACCCTGATCCTTCTGCTCGCCATTCTGGGGTCCATCAGCGCCTTCCGGTGGCGGAATCGGCTCCCTCCGGAGCGCCAGGGCCGCCTCCGCCACCTGGAGACGGCCATGACCTTCGCCCTGGGGCTGACCCTGACGGCCCTCCTCACCCTCTTCGTGTGGGGAGAAGAGGACCGGGACCGCCGGAATACGTTTTACCGGCTGGCCGCCTCCCGGCTCCAACGGATTCGCGGAGAGATGTTCATGATCCGGAAGGACCTGGCGAGCCTTTCCCGATACCTGGAGACCTCCGGAGGGGTGGACCGGTCCATGTTCCGCGCCTTTGTCGCCCCCATGGCCAGGGCGGACGCGGTCCAGGCCTACGAGTGGATTCCGGTGGTCCCGGCGTCCGAAAAGGGACGGGTGGAGGCCGCGGCCCGGGAGGAGGGCTTCTCCGGGTTCACCATCTGGGAAACCGGTCCGGAGAACCGGAAGCGCCCGGCAACCGCCCGACCGGTCCACTACCCGGTCTTCTATGCGGAGCCGTTCGAAGGCAACGGCCCCGCCCTCGGCTTCGACCTGGGATCGGAGCCGGACCGGCGCGCGGCCCTGGATCTGGCCCTCTCCACCGGGCTGGTCACCGCCACGGCCCCCATCACCCTGGTCCAGGAGACCGAGAACCAGCAGGGGATGCTGATCTATGATCCGGTGCGGGTCCATGATCCCGATGAAGCCGGTCCGCCCGGCGGAGGACCGGAGATCCGCGGGTTCGCCCTGGCCGTGGTCCGGCTCCGGTCCCTCCTGTCGCAGGCCGCCGACATCCCGTCGGCGGGCGAGGTGCTGGTGGAGACCGGCCTTTTCGATCTGTCGACGCCGGGAGGACCACGCCTGCTGGCGACCCATCCCGCCGCCCACCGGCACGAGCACGGAAAGATCTCCGACGGCTCCTACCTGGAACCGTACCCGTTCTCCACCGTCCGACCCCTATTCGCCTTCGGGAGGGCCTACGCGGTCAACGCCCATCCCGCCCCGGCGCTTTTTGCCGCCTATCCGGCCAGAATGGGATGGGTGACCGCCCTCTTCGGGATGCTCCTCACCCTGGTGCTCGCCGCCTTTGTCGGCTTGCTCCGCAACCGCCAATGGTACCTCGACCGGCAGGTGCGGGACCGGACCGAGGCGCTGCGAGAGCAGATGCGCCTGCTGCGGACCCTCATCGACGGCCTTCCGGATGTCGTCGCCCTTCAGCGGCCCGACCACACGGTCATCTTCTACAACCGGGCCGGATACACGTTTCTGGACCGGCGGCCCGACGCGGTGGACGGACGGCGGTGTTTCGAACTGATCGGCCGGGAGTCCGAATGCCCGAATTGCGCCACCAGCCGCGCCTTCCGAACCGGACGGATCGAGAAATCGGTCCGGTTCGTCCCCGGCCCCGACCGGTGGATCGAGGCCCGGGCCATCCCCGTCCCCAACGAGGCGGGGGAACCGACCCTGGCCATCGAGATCCTCCGGGACATCACCGAACGGCGCAGGGCCGAGGAGGACATGGAGCAACGGCTCCGGTACGAGGCGGCGATCGCCGCCTCCTCCAACAGCCTGCTCTTCGAACGGGAAGGCCGTGATCCCGTCCAGGATGTCCTCCACCACCTGCAACGGGCCATCGGCGTCGGCCGGGTCTACATCTTCGAGAACTTCACCGATGAAGAGGGCCGGCTCTGCATGCGTCAGGTCTATGAAATCTGCGAAGCCGGCATCGCCCCCCAGATCGACGCCCCGGAGCTGCAACACCTGCCCTACCTTCCCGATTTCGCCCGCTGGCGGAAGCTGCTGGAGGCCGGAAAGGCCGTCTCCGGCCGGGTCTCCGACTTCCCCGAACCGGAGCGGGCCGTCCTCGCGCCCCAGGGGATCCTCTCCATCCTGGTCATCCCCCTTTGGGTCGGCGGCGACTGGCACGGGTTCATCGGCTTCGACGCCGTGGCGTCGGCGCGGACCTGGGCCGAGTGGGAGATGACCCTCCTGCGGACGGCCGCCGAGATGATCGGCGCCCACATCGACCGGAAACGGGCCGGGGCCGCGCTCCGGCGGTCCAAGGCCGATCTGGAGCGGACCAACCGGGAGCTGGAGGCGTCCATCGCCCGGGCCAATGAGATGGCCGCCGAGGCGGACCGTGCCAACGCGGCCAAAAGCGAGTTTTTGGCCAACATGAGCCACGAGATCCGGACCCCCATGAACGGCGTCATCGGCATGATCGGCCTGCTCCTGGACACCGAACTCTCCGCCGAGCAGCGCCAGTTCGCCGAGGTCCTCCACAATAGCGCCGATACCCTCCTGATGCTGATCAACGACATCCTCGACTTCTCCAAGATCGAGGCCGGGAAGCTCGACCTGGAGATCCTCGACTTCGACCTGCGGACCACCCTGGAGGACTTTGCCGAGGCGATGGCCGTCCGGGCACACCAGAAGGGGGTGGAGTTCAACTGCCTGGTCCGCCCCGAGGTCCCCGGACTGCTCCGGGGCGATCCCGGACGCCTCCGGCAGATCCTCAACAACCTGGCCGGCAACGCCGTCAAGTTCACCCACCAGGGGGAGATCGCCGTCATCGTGGATCTGGAGGAGCAGGGCGGCCCGGGGACGCTCATCCGGTTCTCGGTGCGGGACACCGGCATCGGGATCCCCTATGAAAAACAGCCGTTCCTGTTCCAGGCCTTCACCCAGGCCGACGGGTCGATCACCCGCCAGTACGGGGGCACCGGCCTGGGGCTGGCCATCTCCAAGCGGCTGGCCGAGATGATGGGCGGGGCCATCGGCATGGAAAGCCGGCCGGGGGTCGGCACCACCTTCTGGTTCACCGTCCGTTTCGAACAGCAGGCCTCGGGGAGGCCGGAGGCGGTCCGGCCCGCCCCCCTGGAGGGGTCGGACCTCCCCGGCGGCCCGCGCGTGCTGACCGTCGACGACAACCAGGTCAACCGGCTGGTCATCGGCGGTCTCCTGGAGTCCCGGGGCCTCCGCCACGACGAGGTGGAGAGCGGCCCCCGGGCCCTCGATCTCCTCTACCGGGCCGCCGGAAGCGCCGATCCCTACCGGATCGCCATCCTCGATATGTTCATGCCCCATATGGACGGCGAGACCCTTGGGCGGACCATCACGGCGGATCCGGCGCTCTCCGACACCCGGCTGATTCTGCTCACCTCCTTCGGGCGGCGGGGGGACGCCCGTCGCCTGGAAGCGGCCGGCTTCTCGGGCTATCTCACGAAACCGGTCAAGGCGGCCGTGCTCTTCGACTGCCTGGCCGAGGTGCTCCGGGACGGGGCCCCGGCACAGGTCGAGCGGCGCCAGGAGCTGGTCACCCGCTACACCATCAGCGAGGCCCGGCGGCGCCGGATCCGCATCCTGGTGGCGGAGGACAACATCGCAAACCAGAAGGTGGCCCTGGGGATCCTCCGGAACCTGGGGTACCGGGCCGATGCCGTGGCCGACGGACGGGAGGCGGTCAAGGCCCTGGAGCATCTGCCCTACGATCTGGTCCTCATGGACTGCCAGATGCCCGAGATGGACGGGTTCCAGGCCACGGAGGTGATCCGGGACCCCGCCTCCTCGGTGCGGAACCACCAGGTGCCCGTCATCGCCCTGACCGCCCACGCCATGAAGGGGGACCGGGACCGGTGCCTGGCGGCCGGAATGAACGACTACCTGGCCAAGCCGGTCACCCCCCAGGCCCTCTTCGAAGCCCTCGACCGCTGGCTGCCCGGCGAGGAGGGGCCGGAACTCCCGGCGGCCCCGTCAAGGGATGCGTCCCCCGGGGAGCAGGTCCCCGACGACGCGCCGCCCGTCTTCGATGAAGCGGGATTCATGGCCCGGGTCATGGAAGACAGGGATGTGGCCCGGGAGGTGGTCGCGGCCTTTCTCGAGGATATGCCCCGTCAGATCGACGCCATCGGCGTCCGGATCCGGAAAGGGGATCTGGAGGGCGCCGCCGCCGCTGCCCATACCATCAAGGGGGCGAGCGGGAACCTCTGCGGAGAGGCCCTGTGCCGGACGGCCACCCGCATGGAGGCCGCCGCCCGGGACGGCCGGACGGCGGAACTGATGGAAGCGCTGCCCCGGCTGGCGGAACGGTATAAAAGGTTGAAGGAACGGGTGGAGGGTATGGTACAATGAAGATACTCATCGCCGAAGACGACTTGACCTCCCGGACCCTGCTCAAAGCCGTCCTCCGGAAGTGGGGCTGGACCGTGACCGCGGCGGCGGACGGCCGACAGGCCTGGGAGGCCCTTCAGGAGAAGGATGCCCCCCGGCTGGCGGTGCTCGACTGGATGATGCCGGGCTTTGACGGGCCGGAACTCTGCCGGCGGCTGCGGGCCCAGGAGGGGGAGAAGCCCCTCTATCTCATCCTGCTCACCGCGCGGGGCGAGCGAGGGGACATCGTGCGGGGGCTTTCGGCGGGGGCCGACGATTATATCGCCAAGCCTTACGACAACGAGGAGCTGCGGGCCCGGATCGATGTGGGGCGCCGGATCCTTCGGCTCCAGGAGGCCCTCGTCCGCAAGGAGAAGCTCCAGGGGGTGATCGAGATGGCCGGCGCGGTCTGCCATGAACTGAACCAGCCCCTCCAGTCGGTGAGCGGCTTTTCCGAGATGCTGCTCATGGATCTGCCGGCCGATGATCCCAATTACCAGAGCCTCAAGATGATCAAGGAGGGCATCGACCGGATCGGTTCCCTGACCCGGAAAATCATGCGCATCACCGAGTATCGGACCAAGGAGTACCTCGGCGGAAAGTCGAAGATCGTCGACATCGAAGGCGCCTCGGGCGGCGGGGGCGCCACCGTGAGTCCCCCTTGCCCGGAGGCCCCGTACACGTGGGACGATGACGGCATAAACCAAGACGGAAGAACAGAATGACGGAGAGTATGGAGCCATGGCGGAAGAGAAGATCCTGGTGGTGGATGACGAGGAGCAGATCCGGCAGATGCTGGAGATGGCGTTTACCCGGGCGGGGTATGCGGCGCGGACCGCGGAGAGCGCCGAGGAGGCCCTGGAGATCCTGAAAAAGAGCCCCACCTATATGATCCTGTTCCTCGACCTCAATCTGCCCGGCATGGACGGCCTCGACCTGTGCCGCCGGATCCGGAAAGACTGGCCCATGGCGATCCCGTACGCCATGACGGGATACGCCTCCCTCTACGAGCTGTCCGACTGCCGGGACGCGGGGTTCGAGGACTACTTCACCAAACCGGTCACCCTCTCCGACCTGGTCCGGGCCGCCGACAACGCCCGGGAAAAACTGGAGCGGTGGCGGAACCGGTGAGCCGGTCTTCCTCTTGACCTCCGCCCCCGGCTCCGCTGTCTGGAGGCGGACCGAAAACGGCACGAAATGGCACAAGAGATGGAACCCAGGGACACCCTAAGACGGGCGGAAAAGCTCCTTGCGATGGCCGACGAGGAGATCGCGAATCTCCCACCCGCCCATATCAAGGAGTTGGTCAGGGGGCTCCTTTGCCGGAACACGATGCCCTGCGTGGAGGCGGCGGGGTGGAAGGAGCCCCCGGCCCGCCCGGAGGACCCGTCCGCCTCCCCCGCCCCGCCCCCTCCCTGGGGATCGGACCCTCTCCACACCGTCCACCGGGCAAACGGCCCGTTCGCCGGGGAGGAGACCCGTCTGCCCGCCATGCTCCTCGATCAGATCGGCGATTTTATCACGGTCACGGACCTGGAGGGCCGGATCACCTACGTCAACGAGACCGTGGCCCGATCCATGGGACTGCCCCGGGAGGCACTCATCGGTCGGACCGTCCGCTCGTACGGCGAGGATCCACAACAGGGCGCGACCCAGGGGGAGATCATCGAGACCACCCTGCGGACCGGGCGGTGGCGGGGCTTGGTCTGGAACACGGTCCGTGACGGCGAGAAGATCGCCCTGAGCTGTCGGACCCGATTGGTGCGGGACGGCCAGAGCCGGCCCGTGGGGATGGTCGGCGTCAGCACGGACGTCACCGACCTGAAACGGAGCGAAACGGCCCTTCGGGAGATTAAGCGGAAGCTGGAGTTCGCCCTGACCACCGCCCGGATGGGCATCTGGGACTGGGATGTCCGGACCGGCCGGGTCGACTGGTACGGCGAACACGCCTCCCTGTTCGGCACCACCATGGCGGCCTTCGGAGGGACCATCGAGGACGTCCAGGGGTACGTCCATCCCGACGATCGGGAACAGGGAATGGATCTTTTCCAGCGGGTCGTGGAGGAGGAGATGCCCTTCGACAACACCTACCGGGTGGTCTGGCCGGATGGCTCGGTCCGCTGGATGCACTCCTACGGCCGGCTGATCAGGGATGATAAGGGCGAGCCGGAACGGATCATCGGGACCACCCGGGACATCACGGCCCGGCGTAAGGCCGAGATCGCCCTCCTGGAGAAGACAAGGGAGCTGGACAGGTTTTTCGAAAACAGCCTCGACCTGCTCGCCATCGCCGACACCGACGGCCATTTCCGGCGGCTCAACCCCGAGTGGGAGCGGGCCCTGGGCTACCCGGCCGGCGAACTCGAGGGGATCCGCTTCCTCGACCTGGTCCACCCCGACGACGTGGCGCCGACCCTGGAAGCCATCGCCACCCTGAGCGGGCAGGAGACGATCCTCAACTTCGAAAACCGGTACCGGCACCGGGACGGCACCTACCGGTGGATCGAGTGGCGCTCCCACCCGGAAGGGGAGATGATCTATGCCTGTGCCCGTGACGTCACCGAACGGAGACGGACCGAGGAAGCCCTGGCCGAGAACGAGCGCCGGTACCGGACCCTCTGGGAGAACTTCCCCAACGGGGTCCTCTTCCTCTTCGACCGGAACCTGCGGTACCTCTACTGCGACGGGCAGGGGCTCGCAAAGGCCGGACTTCGCAAAGAGGAGATCATCGGCAGGACCGTACGGGAACTCTGGACGAAGGAGATGTGCGCCGTCATCGAACCCCACTGCCGGGCCATCTTTCAGGAAGGGCGCTCCGGCACCTACGAGGTCGATTTCCGGGGCCGGCGGTACGACAACCTCGTCTTTCCCGTGTTCCGGGAGGACGGCTCCATCCAGGAGGGGCTCTGCGTCACCCGGGACATCACCCGGCAGCGGGAGCTGGAGGAACGGTTCCAGCAGGCCCAGCGGCTCGAATCGGTGGGCCGGCTGGCCGCCGGGGTGGCCCACGACCTCAACAACCTCCTCTCCCCGGTCCTGGGGTACGCGGAGATCCTCATGGAGGATCTGTCGGATCCGGAACCGCTCGGAAAGGTCCGGGAGATCGTCAAGGCGGCCCAGGGTTCCCGGGACCTGATCCGCCAGCTTCTCGCCTTCGGCCGGAAGCAGATCCTGGAGGTCACGGTCGTCGACCTTCGGGAAGTGGTCCGGGAGACCGTCGGGCTTCTCCGCCGGACCCTCCGGGAGAACATCGCACTGGAGATCCACCTGGCGGCGTCGCCGTGCGCCGTAACGGCCGACCGGGGGCAATTGGCCCAGGTCCTCACCAACCTCGCCGTCAACGCCGAGGACGCCATGCCCGACGGCGGCAC
The DNA here is from genome assembly GCA_964431545.1 of uncultured Desulfobacteraceae bacterium. GTDB lineage: Bacteria > Desulfobacterota > Desulfobacteria > Desulfobacterales > JAABSP01 > CAYSLC01. The sequence goes on from CAYSLC010000016.1 coordinate 19,106, forward strand.
CCTGACCATCGAGGTGGGCGTCACGCGCCTGGACGAGGCGTATTGCAAGGAACATACCGGCGCACAACCGGGGGAGCACGCGATGCTGGCGGTCTCCGACACCGGCCTCGGCATGGACGATGAGATCCGTGCGCACATCTTCGAACCCTTTTTCACCACCAAGAACGAAAAGGGCACCGGCCTGGGTCTGGCCACCGTCTACGGCATTGTCAAGCAGCACGGCGGAAACATCTGGGTCTACACCGAGCCGGTCCGGGGAACCACCTTCAAAGTCTATCTTCCGGCCACGGAGGCGGCGGCGCAAGAACGGCCGGCGAAACCGGCGCCGGCCGCGGAGACTTCCCCGGGCGGAGAGACGGTCCTGGTGGTGGAGGACAACGAGATGGTGCGGAACCTGGCGAGTGCGGTCCTCCGGCGGCAGGGGTACACCGTCCTCTCCGCGGCCGAGGGCCGACGGGCCATGGATCTCTTGGCCGCCCACGCCGGTCCCGTCCACCTGCTCCTCACCGACGTGGTGATGCCGGACATGGACGGCCGGGACCTCTCCCGGCGGGCCGCCGTACACTATCCGGACCTGAAGGTCCTCTTCATGTCCGGCTACACGGAGAACGTCATCGCCCGCCACGGGGTGCTCGACGAGGGGGTCCACTTCATCCAGAAGCCCTTCTCCATCCGGTCTTTGGCCGGAAAGGTGCGGGAGATCCTGAACGGCTGAGGTCCCGATCTTCGGAGCCTCCTCCGGTCTTCGCCGAATCTTTCTTTAAAAAAGAGATAGATTTCCCGATTTCTTTCTTGAAATAAGAGAAGCTTTTGCTGGATGCTTTGACAGCAAACCGGTTTGAAACCCATATTCAGACAGGTTCAACTCGCACAGTATCCGCCAACCCTAGTGACAGGAGGCGAAAATGAACATCCGATGCCGTATCCCGCTGATCATCCTGGCCTTGGCCGCATGGACGGCGGGCGCCCCGGCCCTGGCGGAGCCGCTTGTGGTGGGCGGCTTCTCACTGGCCGCCCCCGGGGAGCCGCCCCAGGGGTGGGAACCGCTGACCTTCGACGACATCGAGCGCCATACCGCCTATGAAACGGTCCGGTCCGGCGGGGAGGTGGTGATCCGGGCCAAGAGCGACCGCGCCGCCTCGGGCCTCATCCGCCGGATGGAGATCGACCCCGCGCGCTACCCCGTCATCGAGTGGCGGTGGCGGGCCGAGAACGTGCTGAAGAAGGGGAACGTCCGGGAGAAGTCGGGGGACGACTATCCGGCCCGGATCTACATCACCTTCAAGTACGATTCGGACAAGGTGGGGTTCTTCGGCAAGGCCAAGTACGAGGCGATCAAGCTGGCCCGGGGCGAGTATCCGCCCCTGGCCGCCATCAACTACGTCTGGGGCAGCAACGCCCCGGAGGGGACCATGATCCCCAATCCCTACACCGACAAGGTGATGATGTTCGTGGTGGAGAGCGGGACGGCCCGGCTGGGCCGGTGGGTCACGGAGCGACGAAACGTCCGCGAGGACTACCGGAAGGCCTTCGGGGCCGAGCCGCCGGCCATCTCCGGGGTGGCCGTCATGACCGACACCGACAACACCGGCGAGTCGGCGACGGCCTACTACGGGGAGATCCGGTTCCTGGAGTCCGGGGAATAGGCGGGGCGTGGGGACGGCGTCGCCGTCCGCCGGCGGGCATGGGCCTCATGCCTTGACCCGCTCCACGTATTGCCCGGTGCGGGTGTCGATGCGGACCTTCTCCCCCTGCTCGATGAAGGGGGGGACCTGGATCACGTAGCCGGTCTCCAGGGTGGCCGGCTTGGTGGAGCCGGCCGCGGTGTCCCCCTTGGCCCACGGTTCGGTCTCGGCGATGACGAGGTCGATGAAGTTGGGCAGGGAGAGGCCGATGGCCCGCTCTTCGAAGAACAGAACGTTGCAGACCGTGTTCTCCTTGAGAAAGTTGACGGCATCCCCCAGTTGATCGGCCTTGAGGAACTCCTGGTTGTAGTTGGCGGTGTTCATGAAGCAGTAGTTGTCCCCCTCGGCGTAGAGGTACTCCATTTCGTGCTCCTCCAAGTTCGGCTCGTTGAACTTCTCCCCGGATCGGAAGGTCTTTTCGAACTGAACCCCGGTCACCATGTTCTTCAGCTTGCATTTGTAGAGGGCCTGCCCCTTGCCCGGTTTGACGAACTCGAACTGCGTGACGATGTAGGGGTCGCCGTCCATCTCGATCTTCAGACCCTTTCTCAGGTCGCTGCTTTCGTACATGTCGTCTCTTCTCCTCGGTCGGTTCGGGGCTTTCGGAACACGACCCCGGGGAGTCGTCCGAAAGCCGTCCTTGGTTCGGATTTTTCTATCGGCAGCATGTCACAATTATGTCATAATACCGGTGTGTCACAACAGGTCCCCGGCCCGGCGGGTCTCTTCCACCAGGCGCCGGACCCGGTCGGGATCCTTTTTGAATCGGATGGGCCGCCCCCGCCCGTCCCTGGCGTTGGTTCCCGTGCAGCTGTCGACCCCGGCCGGCCGGACCGCCGCCACCCCCTCGGCCACGTTCTCCGGATCGATCCCCCCGGCCAGGATCACCGGGATCCGGCTGGCCGCCACCAGGTCCCGGGCCACCCCCCAGTCGCAGACGCGGCCGGTGATCCCCACGAATCCGGGCACCGGCTGATCGCCGGCGGCGGATGCCGGAGGGTCGAGGATCAGGGTGTCGGTGAGGAAAACGTCGCTCATCGGCTCGAAGGTTCGGGCGAGCCCCAGGCTGTCGATGCGGCCGCCCCCGCCCGGAGGCGCGATGGGGATGGATCGCATGATCCGGATCTCCGGAAACCGCTCCCGAACCGCCTCCTGGAGGCGAAGCAGGGGGGAGACGTCCCGGCGGCGCCCTTGTCCGTCCACCAGGGCCTCGCAGAAGTGGACCATGTCCGGCCGGTGGTAATCGAGGGCGCGGAAGACCGGGTCCGGACGGCTGAAGAGCGGGATCAGGCTGCTCCGGGCCCCCGCCTCCGCGGCGGTCCGGATCGTCTCCCGGATCTCGGGGTTCCGCCCCTCCACCTCGGAGAGCAACACCGAACCGATCCGGTCCACCCCCTGGGCAACCATCTCCCCGGCCTCTTCCGGGGTCTGGATCTCATAGATCTGTATGGTGAGCCGCGCCATGCTCTCCTTTCGATTCCGGCCCCGGCCGGGCCAAAATTGGCGTTGACATTTCGGAGCATGTTTACCATATTCGATTTGCCGGCGCAAATTGTTTAACGATTCTCAATTTTTAAACTTCGGCGTCCGTCGGCTCCGGCCGGGGAACAGCAACCCGAGGAACCCCCATGATCCTGATCATCGACTTCGGCTCCCAATACAACCAGCTCATCGCCCGGCGGGTCCGGGAACGGCGGGTCTACTGCCAGATCAAGCCCCCGGACATCCCCCTTGACGAGGTCCGGCGCCTGGCCCCCGAAGGGATCATCCTCTCGGGCGGCCCGGCCAGCATCTACGAGGCCGACAGCCCCCGGGCCGATCCCGGAATTCTGGAGCTGGGGATCCCGGTGCTGGGGATCTGCTACGGCATGCAGTTCATGATCGACGCCCTGGGGGGGACGGTCAAAGGCGCCGGGAAACGCGAGTACGGCTTCGCCGAACTCCAGGTGGAGGCGCCCGAGGGGCTCTTCAAAGGGATCGACGAGCGGACCCCGTGCTGGATGAGCCACGGGGACAGCGTGGAGGCTCTCCCGCCGGGGTTCCGGCCCGTGGCCCGCACCGCCAACACCCCCGTCGCCGCCGTGGCCGACGGGGAGAGCCGCCGGTTCGGCCTCCAGTTCCACCCCGAGGTGGGCCACACCCCCAAGGGGAAGCTGATGCTCAAAAACTTCCTCTTCGATATCTGCCGCTGCAAGCGGACCTGGACCATGACCTCCTTCGCCAAGGAGGCCGCAGAAGGGGTCCGGGAGACCGTGGGGGACAAACGGGTCATCCTGGGCCTGAGCGGTGGGGTCGACTCCACCGTCACGGCGGTGCTGATCCACCAGGCCATCGGAAAGAACCTCACCTGCATCTTCGTGGACAACGGCCTGCTGCGCAAGGATGAGGCCAAGCAGCTCAAGGAACGGCTCCGCCGCCATCTGGACATCGACATCCGGTTCGTCTCCGCCGGGAAACGGTTTCTCGCGGGTCTGAAAGGGGTGACCGACCCGGAGAAGAAGCGGAAGATCATCGGCCGGATCTTCATGGAGGTCTTCGAGGCCGAAGCCGCCAAGATCGAGGACGCGCGGTTCCTGGCCCAGGGGACCCTCTACCCGGACGTCATCGAATCGGTCTCCGCCTTCGGGGGGCCCACGGCGGTGATCAAGTCCCACCACAACGTGGGGGGCCTTCCCAAAAAGATGAAACTGAAACTGGTGGAGCCCCTCCGGGATCTGTTCAAGGACGAGGTCCGGCTTCTGGGCAAGGCCCTGGGGCTGAGCGACGATCTCATCTGGCGGCAGCCCTTTCCGGGGCCGGGCCTGGCCATCCGGATCATGGGGGAGGTGACCGCCAAACGGCTCTCCCTGCTCCGGAAGGTGGACGCTGTTTTGCTTGAAGAAATCCGGAAAAACGGCTACTATAAAAAACTCTGGCAATCCTTCGCCGTGCTGCTGCCGGTCAAGAGCGTCGGGGTGATGGGGGATCAACGGACGTACGACAACATCATCGCCATCCGGGCGGTGACCAGCAAGGACGCCATGACCGCGGACTGGGCCAGACTGCCCCACAAGCTTCTGGGCACCATCTCCAACCGGATCATCAACGAGATCCGAGGCGTCAACCGCGTGGTCTATGACATCAGCTCCAAGCCGCCCAGCACCATCGAGTGGGAATAACCCCATGGCCGACCGACCCTCCCAGGAGTTCCGCTTCGGCGACGACGACCGTCCGGAGACCCTCATCCAGCGCCGGAAAAAGAGCAAGCCGGCCCGAAAATCGGGAAACAAGGCGGTCTTCTTCTTCCTGTTCGTGCTGGTGATCCTGGGGGGGATGTTCGCCATGGCCTACCTGGACATCAAGGCGCGGGTGGCCGAGCTGGAGAGCGTCCGCCAGACGGAGGACGAGAAGCTCGCCGAGGTCCTCGACCGGAAAGTGACCGGCATGCTGAGCCAGTACAAGGACCTGGAGGAGTCCCTGACCAAGCGGGTCTTTCCCATGGACGAGATCTTCCTGGCCCTGGAATCGACCACGTCGACCCTGAAAAAAGAGCTGACCGCCATCGAAGGGCGCGTGGAGGCCCTGGCCCAGGGCAAGGCCGACCGGAAAGCCCTGACCGGGGCCGTGGAGAAGCTGGAGGCCGCCGTCGAAACCCTGGGCGACCGCCTGGAGGAGAAGATCGACGGCGTCGATCCCAAGATCCGGGAGATCCGCGAGGAGATGACCCGGGCCACGGCGGAGGTCTCCCGGAAGGCGACCGAGCTGGAAGCGTCCGTCAAAAAGGAGACGGCCCTGCTCACCGAGGCCATCGAGACGAACCGGGAGAAGCTGACGGCCCTGGAGACCACCGTCGTCTCCCTGTCCGCGGACCAGCTCGACCGGGAAGAGCTTACCTCGGGACTCGACGAGCTGGAGAAGGACCTCCGGGGACGGATCAACCAGGTCTCCGGACAGATCAAAAGCCGAACCGAGGAGATGCGTTCCCTGGCCCGGAAACTCGACCGGGTGGAGAAGATCGCCGAAGGGGCCGCGGCCAGGATCCGAGAGGTCTCCTCCGCAAAGACGATCGAGGCCCCGCCCCAGCCGGGGACCTTCATCGAACAGGACCTTCAGTAGGTCCCCTCCTCGGCGCGGCATTCGACATGGGCTCAACCGAAACCGCTTTTGGACCAGAGATGAGGAGGAAAAGGACCGCCATGAGAATCGTGCCGACCCTGCTGTGCTTGACGTTCTGTGCCGTTGCCGTCGCTTTGCCGCCCGTCCATGCGGCGACCCTCCAGGAGGAGTACCGGGCCCTGGAGAACCGTCGGGAGAAGCTCGAAAAACAACGCCGCGATTACGAGGAGCGGCTGAAGCTGCTCACCGAACACCTGGATGACGTGGCCGAGAATCTCAACGACTGCGTCTACAAAACCCGGCTGGAGACGCTGAAGCTCAAGGAGCAGCGGATCTACCAAAACTGGCGCCTCATCTGGGAATCCCGGCTCAAGGAGGCGGAGGTGGCCCGGAAGACCACCGAGGAGGAGCGGCGGAAGCTGATCCAGCTCTGGCGCGAGCTGGGCGAGGTCCGCCGGAAGTTCGAACAGCGTCGCATGGAGATCGAACGCACCCACACCCACAAGGGGCCGGGCAGCGCCTACGAACAGGAGTTCCGCCAATACATGGAGAACATGCGGACCGCGTACCTGGACCGCATCAAAAACCAGCTCTTCCAGGGCTACGAGGACTATCTCAACGGCGCCGAAGGGTATCTGATGTTCCTGAAAGGCTCCCTGGAGCTGTGTCTGAGCAACAAGATGGGGACGCCGGAAGAGACCCCGCCCAAGTCGGGGTCCTGAGCGTCCGCCCGCTGGAACCAACGCCATCGAAGGCAGGAGGTGACGGGGATGACCACCGCAGGGGATGTGCTATCGATAAAGAACCGGGAGATGGTCTCCGTCTCCCCCGACACCACCGTTTTCGAGGCCCTCCGGGTGATGGTGGACAAGAAGATCGGCGCCGTCATCATCAAGGAGGACGACCGGATCGTGGGCATCTGGACCGAACGGGATCTCATGCGCAACACCGTCACCGAGGGGTTCGAGCCCAAGACGGCCCGGGTGGGCGACCTGATGGCCACCGAACTCCGATCGGCCCCGTACGATGATTCGGTCTACCGGCTCCAGGACAAATTCCTCGGCCTTCGGCTCCGCCACCTGCTCATCGAAAAGGACGGCGAATACGTGGGGCTGCTGTCGGCCGGGGATGTCATGCAGGCCACCCTCATCGAAAAGACCCGGGAGATCGAACGCCTGAACGCCCTGGTGAGCTGGGAGTACTACGAAAACTGGCGATGGGACCGGCGAAAGTGACCCGGCCGGGGGAAAAACAGGCCCACTCCGAAGCGCCTCCGGGCCTCCCCGACCGGTCCATCGACACCAAGCTGATCCATGCCGGCGAGCCCCGCCCCAGGATCGAAGGGGCCGTCTCCATGCCGATCTTCCAGTCCGCCACCTTCGGGTACGACGGCGGGGGGGATTCCGGCCCGATCCGGTACATCCGGTACAACAACACCCCCAACCACGACGTGCTCCACGCCAAGCTGGCCGACCTGGAGAACGCCGAGGCGGCCCTGGTGACGGCCAGCGGCATGGGGGCGACGGCGGCCGCCCTTCTCACGCTCCTTTCCCCCGGCGACCACCTCCTGGCCCAGTCGTGCCTCTACGGCGGCACCCACGATTTGATCATCCGGGATCTGGCCGGCCTGGGGATCACCTGCGACTTCGTCCCCGGTGACGACCCCGAAGCCTGGGAGAGAAGCCTGAAGCCCCGGACCCGGCTCCTTTTGGTGGAATCTCTCTCCAACCCCCTGCTGGAGCTGGCCGACCTCAAGGCCGCGGCCGAGTTTTGCCGGGCCCGGGACCTGGTCTCGGTGATCGACAACACCTTCGCCACCCCCGTCAACTTCCGGCCGGCCGAATGGGGATTCGATCTCTCCCTCCACAGCGGCACCAAGTATTTAAACGGCCATTCGGACATCGTGGCCGGAGCGGTGATCGGACGCCGGGACCTGGTGGACCGGATCTCCGCAAGGCTCACCCGACTGGGGGCGACCCTCGATCCCCATGCCTGCTTTCTCCTCCACCGGGGCCTGAAGACCCTGGCATTGCGGGTCCGCCACCAGAACCGGAGCGCGAAGGCCGTCGCGGAACACCTGGAGAAGCGTCCGGAGATCGAGCGGGTCAACTACCCCGGCCTGCGGAGCCATCCCGGACACGTGCTGGCCGGTGAACTCTTCGACGGGTACGGCGGCATGTTGAGCTTCGAGATGAGGGGGGGCGTGGCCGCCGCGGAACGCCTGATCGAAAATCTCCGGCTGCCCATCCGGGCCCCCAGCCTGGGCGGAGTGGAGTCCCTGATCACCCGCCCGTCCACCACCTCCCATGCGGGGATGTCCATGGACGACCGCCTGGCCCTGGGGATCTCCGACAGTCTGGTCCGGCTCTCCGTGGGCATCGAGTCGACGGAGGACCTGCTGGCCGACTTCGACCGGGCACTGTCCGCCTAACCCGCGCATCATGCGCGGCCGACGGGGAAGCGCCCGTGGGAGTGATCCGGTTTGCGGAAACCGATCCGGGGAGAAGAGGAGATCGTTCGGGAACCCGCCCCGATTCCGCAACGCGCCCGAACCCCTTGTCCGACACCCTTACGAAAGCGGAGGAATTCCATGGCTCAGCACGACAGAGACATCGCCGGACTCATCGAGGAGGTGGCCGCCCTGCGCAGGGAGATCTCCCTGCTGCGCTCCGGCATCGAGCGGCTCAAGGCGGAACAATCGGGGGTCCCGACCCCGCTGAAGCCTCGTTCTCCAAGGAAGCGGGTCCAGGGGGACATCGAATTCATCGCCGACTTCGACGTGATCGAGGCCAGCGCCATCGATCTCTCCGAGGGGGGCATCTGCTTCGAGATCGAGGACGAGGAGATGCCCTACGAGATGCGGTTCACCGTGGATGGGCGGGAACGGAAGAAGCGGGCCCAACTGGTCTGGGTGGAGCGCCGGGACGAGGGAGGGTACCGCCTCGGCCTGGAGTTCGTCCCCCCCAAACCCCATCCGGAATTCTGAGCGCCTCCCCCCTGGCCGGGGCCTCTCCAGGGGGCCGCCCCCCGTGTTACCCGGCCTACTCTGCGCGCTCTTGGCCCCCGGCGGTCGCCTCCGGGAACTCCTGGTAGGCGACGAAACTTCTGGCATCGCCCAGCACGCCGGCGGTTTTGACCACCACGGCGAAGCCGAGTTCCCGCTGTCCGTCGTTGTTCATGTCGGCCACCACGTAGTCGCTGATGTATCCGGGCATCTCCCGGGTCTTCCACCGCTCGTAGACGCCCACCTTGTCCCATTCGAGGTTGACGATCTGGCCGGCCTTGAATATCCGGAGCTTGGAGAAGAGCCGCCGGGCCGTGTCGATGTTCCTCACCACGATCAGCTCGTTCCTGCCGTCGCCGTCGGAATCGACCACATGGAGACGCTGGGGAATGAAGTAGCGGTCCGTCTCCCGGTAGGTGCCGATGGAGGAGGACGCCTCCGCCGGGCGGTCGATGTAGGCGGTGGAGCCGCCGAAGGCCTCCCCGCTCGACCACGCCTCGGACCCGTCCGGTCCCAGGACCCGGATGTGATCGTTCTCCGTGAAGGTGACGATCATCCGGCGGCCGTCGTTGAAGAGGTCGCCCAGGGCGAATTCAAAGAGTTCCACCTTCCGGGGCAGGCCCATGGGGTCTCCGGGCACGTACTCCCCGGCCATCCACCGCATCTCGTGGACATCCCCCGAGAAGACGTCCCGGTTGCCCTGCTGCTGGCCCAGGAGCACCTTGCCCCGCCCCGGGATCTCCAGGACCCTGTGGTACCAGTTGGGGGCGTCGGCGATCTCGGAAAGACCCGTCCCGTTCCACTCGAGAACCAGGGAATGGGCATTCTGGCCGTCCTGGCCGGTCCGGTTTACGAAGATCTCGGCCAGGCCGTTGCCGTTGATGTCCGCCACATCCACGGTGACATAGGTATCGGTGACGTTCCCCGACACCTCCGCGATCTTGGCGAACCGGCCGTTGATGTGCCGATAGACGAGGACGTTCCGCTCGTCGATGAAGACCGTCTCCGCCATGCCGTCGCCGTCCACATCCCCCACCGCCAGGGCGACGATCTCCCGGTCGAAGTTCCGGCTCCGCCAGATGTCGTCGGACCGTCGGGAGACCCGAATCCCCCCCTCCCGCTCCCGGGGCTCCCCTTCCGCCTCCTGGAAGGCCGTGCCCCGATGCTCGGCCCAGATCGCCTCGGGGTGCCGCCGGCTGGTGTCGGCCGGGGGCGCCCCGGGGCGGGAGACGGGGGCCTCGGCGCGCCGGCCGGCCTCCGGCTCGGGCGCCGGCTCCGTGGCCACGCCGAAGACCTCCCGGTTGATCTTCCCGGCCAGACGGTCGATATGGGAGATCACCGCCCCTTCGTCTCCGCCGGTGTCATGGAAGACCACCGCGGAGGTTCCCTTGGATACGTCGACGAACCGGGCATCGGTGCTGATGCTCTCCCCCACCATGGTGAGGCTGCCGAAGAGGACGTAGTCGACGTCCCGGCGATCCCCCAGGGCCGCCGCCTCCGCCTCGTTGGCCGGGGGCGTCTCGATCCCGGTGGTGGGGACCACCAACGACTCTCCCTCCCGGGTGAGCCGGGTGGAGAGCATGTCCCGGATACCGGACTGGAGAAAGCCGAGGTCCTTTGCGGCATGGATGGTGAAGGGCAGCACCAGGACCCGGGCCCCGGACTCCTGGGCCCGGGGCCCGGCGCCGGTTGGAAAAAGGATTAGGGCCAGCAGGCCGGCCGCGATCTTGAGAAGATGGTTTCGAATCAATTCGATTTTGCTCCTTGTCTGATTTCAACAGCGAACCGCGATGCCAAAACGGGACAGAGGTATCATGAACAGGTCGGTTTTGGAAGGGATTTTTCACGCAAAGGAGGAGGATTCAGGCCTTGCCGCTGATCCGCCGGAAGGCCGGAAGTACCCGGAGAAAGGCCGTGAAGATCCGCGGATCGAAGGTGGTGCCGCTCTCGTTGCGCATGAGGGCCACGGCCTCCCGCTCGGGCAGGGCCTCCTTGTAGACCCGTTTGTGGACCAGGGCGTCGTAGACATCGGCGACGGCGGTGATCCGCGCGCTCTCGGGGATCCGGTCCCCGTTGAGGCCGTTGGGGTAGCCCGAGCCGTCCCATTTCTCGTGGTGGCACAGGGCGATCTCCCTTGCCATGCGAAGAAGGGGGACGTCCGACCCTTCCAGAATGTTGGCCCCGATCTTGGTGTGGGCCTTCATCAGCTCGTACTCTTCGAAGGTGAGCTTCTCCTTTTTGAGGAGGATCCGGTCCGGGATGCCGATCTTGCCGATATCATGCATGGTGGCGGCGATCCGCAGGTCGTCCACCTGCCGGGGATCCCACCCGAGGGCCTGGGCCAGGCTCTCGGAGTACCGGCCGATGCGCCGGATGTGCGCACCGGTCTCCTCGTCCCGGCTCTCGGAGGCCCAGACCAGGCGCAGGGCGATCTCCTCCTCCCGGTTTCGGGTGTCGGCGGTGCGCCGGCGGACCTCCTCCTCCAGGAACTGCCGGACGAAGAGGTTCTCCCGGGCGCTCTGGAGCACCGCCACCCGCTCCTCGTATGCGGTCCCCAGAAACTCCAGAAGGAGGATTTTGCGCGGCCCCAGGGAGATCGCCGATGCCTCCAGGGCGAACTCCTCGCCGTCCTCGCCCACCTCGATCCAGGAGCCGGACTTCAGACGCCCCTCGGTATGCTCCGCCCAGAACGCCTCGGCATCGAAGAGGAAGTTTTCGAGAAAGAGGAAGGTTTCGCCGGGGGTGAGGCGTTCCCCCTCCGCCGAGGCTCCGGGAAAGAAGCGGTGGAACCATTCCGGCGGCGACGCCGCCAGCCGGAAGCACCCTTCGGACGCCCGCTCCAGCACCGCCAGGTTCAAAACGGAAAAAAGCGCGTTCATCCCTCCTCCACCATCATCCGGGCCAGGGTGTCGAAGGCCTCCTCCACGCCCTGGCCCGTCTTTGCGCTGGTCAGAATCTTCGTCCATCCGCGTTCCACCGCGTCGGGATCGATCTCCCACCGGTCCCGGATGTCCACCTTGTTGAAGAGGAGGATGAAGGGGACCGCCCCCACGGTCTCGGAAACCTTGGTCTGGAGCTGGAGGGCCTTGTCCAGGGTGGCGGGGCGGGTGCCGTCCACCACCAGGAAGTACCCCGAGGCCCCCCGGAGATAGGACATCCGGAGCTTCTGGAACTCATCCTCGCCGTAGAGGTCCCAGAGGACCAGGTTCACCTCCCGGTCGCCCACCGTCACCGGCCGCTTGTCGATCTTCACCCCCACGGTGGTCAGGTACTTTTCCGAGAAGATCCCCCGGACGAACCGGCCCACCAGGCTCGTCTTGCCCACGGCAAAGGAGCCCACCATGCAGATCTTCTTCTGGATCACGGCCGCTCCCCGGTCCCGGCGCCCGCGCGGATGAACCGGAACGTGACGCTGCGGTTCATGGCCTTGTCCGCCTCGCTGTTCTCGGGCCGGACCGGCTCCTTGTCCGCCACCCCGACCGTCCTGATCCGGTCGGGGTCCATGCCGCTTTGGATCAGCAGTTGACGGGCCCTGGCGGCCCGCTCCCGGCTGAGGGCCTCGTTGCGCAGTTCGGTGCCGGTGGAGTCGGTGTGGCCCACGATCTCCATGACATAGGCCGCATCGATCTTTTCCCCCAGGCGCTCGAGCCGCCGCACCTTCTCCAAGACCGCCTCCAGGGCCGCCTCCTGATCGGGCCGGACCCGGGCGGTATTGAAGATGAAGCCGATCACCGTCTTTTCGATCTCGGCCTGGACCTCCTCGAACGCCCGGACCGATCGGTCCACCAGCCCGTCGGTGTCGAAGGATTCAACCCCGGAGAGGGCATGGGCCAACACCCCGGCCCGCTCGATCCAGTCGTGGGGGGCGAGCCCCTCGGCGATCAGGGCGCCCTCTTCGAACCGCAGGTCCACCCCCGGCGGCGGCTTGAGCACGGTCCGGGCCCGGTTGAGGATGAAGTCGGGATGGAGGGTCTGGTACGGCTCCAGCTCGAAGATGATCCGATCGGGGGCCGGCCCCCCTTCCCCGATCAGGCTCTCCGGCTCCGGCGCCAGAGGGTCCCGGAACCCGGTGATCCGGTACTTCCCCCCCTCCGCCGCGACGCCGGTGACCGCGATCCCCGGCGTCTTCCGCAGGCGATCCACCAGCGCTTCGATCCGGTCCCCCGCGGGGATCGCCGGCGCCACCGGCTTGGTGACGACCTTTCGGGGGGGGGCGTCGGTATCGGGTCCGAGGGTCCGCAGGTAAGCGTCGACGCCGAGGTAGACGGCGACGCCCAGCCCCGCCATGAGGAGGAAAAAGAGGAGCCAGGGGACCGGATTGAACCGCCGGCGCCGCTGGAACTCCTCCTCGAAGCAGGCCCTCAGGGCGTGGCGGATGTCGTCGAAGGCGGCGGTCTCCCCGTCAAAGGACTTGAGGGCCTCCCCCTTCTCGAAGTGGATCACCTCCAGGGCCTGCTGGAGCTTCACCCGCAGCCCCTCGGGGGCCTCCCCCCGGATCACGGCGGCCAGAAGCGCCATCTCCCCCTGGGCCACCCACACGGTCAGCTCCCCCACCTGGAAGGTCTGGAGGACATCCCCCTCCCCCATGTCGAAGGAGTCCCGGGCGAAGTCCTGGATGGCGGTGAGCATCCCCGATACGATGTCGGCGTCCTGAAAGCTTTCCAGCTCCGGGGCCACCATGTGCTGGAGGATCAAACCCGTCTCCCTGTGGATCAGCAGCACCTGCTCCACCCGGTAGAGGAGGCTGTGGAGCAGGACCACCTCCTCGAAGGGCTTGCCGGTGCGGAGGGCCTCCAGCCGCCACTTCACCCCCCGCCAGGAGAGGCTCCGAACCAGCGTGCGGTTGAAGGACTGGAGCTTGGCCTGGAGGGCGTCGGCCATGGCGTTCCGGATGGTCTGGCCGATCACCGGGGAGAGGATCGATTCGAAGGTGGCGGGATCCTTCCGGATGGAGGCCTTGACCGTCTCCTCCACCGTGGGGATGAGGGCGATGGTGAGGCGGTTGTCCCTTGCGGTGCGCAGGGCCACCGCCTCGGCCAGGACCCGGCCCACGTCCTCGGCCCGGAGTTCCAGATTGTCCAGCCGATCCTTGAGTTCCCGGAGCAGGGCCTGTTCGGGGCCGAGGATCAGCTCCCGAAGCTCTTCCAGGTCTTCGCGTGGGGCCGTCGGGGTCCCGGTTTCGGTCTCTTCCGCGGCCGCGGGTTCATCCGCCCTGGCGGCCCGGTCACTCATCTAATCGTTTTTCCAGTTCCTGGTTGATCCGATCCGCCATGTCGCGGTTGAGCCGGACGGAGATCTCCTGGAAGATGTTGGAGAGGGTGGCCCGGTCGATGCGGTCGGCGTGGAGTTCCCGGGTGGCCCGGTCGAGCATGGCCAGGGTCTCCTCCTGCCGCTTCCGGAGATCGTCGGACAGACGGTTGGCCTCGTCGAGGATCTGCCGGCGCAGGGTGCGATGGCTCTTGGCCATCTGATCGTTGAGCCGGCCCATCTTCTCCTTGTAGAAGTCGTTCCGGTCCTTGAGTTCCCGGCCCATCTCCCGGACCGCCTCCGCCTGCCCCTCCCGGGCCTGCCGGAGTTCCGTCCCCAAAGACGCCATCTCCTTTCGGACGTACCCCTCCAGGCTGTCGAGCCGCCGGCTCACCTCCCCGCGCAGATCGGAGACCTCCTTCTCCATCCGCTCCTTGAGCCGGTTGAACATGCTCTCGTACCGGCGCATCTGGGCCCCGAAAAGGATCTCCCGGATCCGCTCGATGTGGCTTTCGCCGGAGAAATCGGGATCGAGGAACCGGGGGTGATCCAGCGCCTTGAGATCCCCGGCCGGAGTCCCGCCCCCGGCCGCCGTCTCCGTCCCTTTGGATTGGCTCACGTATCTGACTCCTGCGTTCTCCGTCTCATCCGGACGCCGATCCCGAAACCCCCGTCGGTCTCACACGATGGAATCCCGGATCCGATCGTCGAAGACCCGCCGGCTCTTGCGTTCGGAACGGGGAAGGGTTCCGTAGGGGACCAGCTCCACCGCCGTGGGGGTGACCAAAATCTTCTTCTTGATCCGGCGCGTGATCTCCGCGGCCAGGTCCGGGTTCCGACCCTCCGGCTCCCCCTCGGCCCGCTCCGCCACGATCCGCATCACCCCCCGCTCCGAAGCGTCCCTGGACAGGTGGATCTGGTATTCCGACCCGACGCCCGGGATGGCGGAGAGCACCGCGTCGATGGTGGACGGATAGATGTTGACGGCCCGGAACTTGAACATGTCGTCGGTTCGTCCCCGGATCCGGGAGTGGCGGGGCATGACGGAGCCGCAGGTGCACGGCCCCGGCAGGATCCGGGTGATGTCCCGGGTCCGGTATCGGATCAGGGGCACCGCCTCCTTCCGGAGGGTGGTCACCACCATCTCCCCCCACTCCAAATCCGCCACGGGCGTCAGGGTTTCGGGGTCGAGGATTTCCAGGATGTAGTAGTCCCCCCAGTAGTGGATGCAGTCGTGGTGGGGGCACTCGATGCCGGTGCCCGGCCCGTACAGCTCGGTGAGGCCGGTGATGTCGAAGAGTTCGGCCCCGCCCAGCAGGTCGGAGATCTTCCGGCGCATGGAGACCGAGGAGCGTTCGGAGCCGTAGATCACCTTCTTGAGGCCGATCTTGCGGGTCAGTCCGCGCCGGTGGACCTCCTCG
Organism: uncultured Desulfobacteraceae bacterium; assembly: GCA_964431545.1. Taxonomy (GTDB): domain Bacteria; phylum Desulfobacterota; class Desulfobacteria; order Desulfobacterales; family JAABSP01; genus CAYSLC01. The sequence goes on from CAYSLC010000016.1 coordinate 34,558, forward strand.
GCCATGAGCAGGCCCATGGAGGCGGTGCAGCACAGGACGGTGGCGCCCAGGTCCTCCAGAAACTGGCATTGCATGTCCACATTTCCGGGCCCCACGGGCAGGGCCATGGCGCCCACCCTTTCGCAGGCGGTCTGGAATCCCATGCCGGCGGTCCAGACGCCGTACCCCACGGCGATCTGGACCCGATCGGCCGGCGTGACGCCGGCCATCCGGTAGGCCCTGGCGAAAAACTCGGCCCAGTCGTCCACGTCCTTTTGGGTATAGCAGATGTTCTTCCGCCTGCCGGTGGTGCCGCTGCTGGAATGGATCCGGACGATCTTTTCGAAGGGCGCCGAGCGCAGGGGAAAGGGGTATCCGTCCCGGAGGTCGTCGGCGGTGGTGAAGGGGAGCCTTTTCAGATCGTCCAGGGATCGGATGTCGCCCGGGGCCACCCCCGCGGCATCGAGCTTTCCCCGATAGACGGGCGAGTTTTCGTATGCATGGGCCACGGTCCATTGGAGCCCCTGGAGCTGGAGCGCGTGGAGCTGGTCGACGGTTTCCACTTGGGATGTGAACGGGCTGGTCATGGGATACTCCGCGTCGCGTCTCGGGGTTCGGTCCATCGATTCGGGAAAGCATCGGAACGTCTCGGTTTCCTCAACAAAAACCGAACAATGAAAAAAGTTTATGGTATACCGTTGATATGCCGGGAGTCAATAGGCTTTCCCGCCCTCGCCGGCCCCGCGCGCGGCCGCTCCACCGCGGCCTTGCGGCCCGCTCATCCGGGTCGCCGGCGGGCGGGGGGACCGATTGACAGGAGACCCCCGTGCCGGTATAACCCCCCGGTCGGGAAAACCGCTTTTTTTTGGATTCGGAATCATCATGATCAACGTCGAAAACGTGAGCAAAAGTTACGGGGCCCAGACGCTCTTTTCGGGGATCACCTTCCGGCTCAACCAGCGGGAGAGGCTGGGTGTGGTGGGCCGCAACGGCCACGGCAAGACCACGCTCTTTCGGATCATCGCGGGCGAGGAGGCCCCCGACGGCGGCAGTGTGGGAACCCCGAAGAACTATCGGATCGGCTACGTCCGCCAGCATCTGGATTTTACGGAACAAACCCTGCTCCAGGAGGGGATGAGGGGCCTCCCCCCCCATGAACGGGACCACCACTGGAAGGTCGAAAAGCTGCTGGCCGGCCTCGGCTTCACCGACGCGGACATGGTCCGGAGTCCGGGCGAATTCTCCGGCGGCTACCAGGTCCGTCTCAATCTGGTGAAGATCCTCGCCTCGGAGCCGGACCTGCTTTTGCTGGACGAACCCACCAACTACCTGGATATCACCTCCATCCGGTGGATGGTGCGGTTTCTGAACGCCTGGCCCCATGAGCTGATGCTGATCACCCACGACCGCGGCTTCATGGACAAGGTGGTGACCCACACCCTGGCCATCCACCGGAAACGGGTCCGGAAGATCGCCGGAGATACCGGCAAACTCTACACCCAGATCGCCCAGGAGGAGGAGATCCACGAGAAGACCCGGATCAACGACGAGCGGCGGCGCAGGGAGATCGAACAGTTCATCACCCGGTTCCGGGCCAAGGCCCGGCTGGCCAACCTGGTCCAGTCCCGGATCAAGACCCTGGAGAAGATGGAGAAAAAAGAGAAGCTCTCCGCCGCAAAATCCCTCGACTTCTCCTTCAGAAGCAAGCCCTTCCCCGGCAAACAGGTGCTCACGGCATCGAGGGTCTCCTTCGCCTACGACGGCGGCCCCCCCCTGATCCGGGACTTCAGCCTGACGGTCTCCCCCGGCGAACGGATCGGGGTGGTGGGAAAGAACGGCCGGGGCAAGACGACCCTCTTGAAGCTTTTGGCCGGCGGCGCGGTCCCCCGGGAAGGGGAGATCGTCTACAGTCCCAACGCCGCCGTCGGGGTCTTCGAACAGACCAACGTCCGGAACCTGGTGGCCGACCGGACCGTGGAGGAGGAGATCCGCCTCTCCCATCCGGACGTGGACCGCCAGAAGGCCCGGAACATCTGCGGCGCCATGATGTTCGAGGGGGACGGGGCCTTGAAGAAGATCGGGGTCCTCTCCGGCGGAGAGAAGAGCCGGGTGATGCTGGGAAAGCTGCTGGTCACGCCGGTCAACGTTCTGCTGCTGGACGAACCCACCAACCACCTGGACATGGACGCCGGCGACGCCCTGCTCTCGGCCATCGACGACTTCGACGGGGTGGTGATCATCGTCACCCACAACGAGATGTTCCTCCACGCCCTGGCCCAGCGGCTGGTGGTCTTCCAGGGCGACGGGATCCGGGTCTTCGACGGGACCTACGCCGACTTCCTGGAGAAGGTGGGCTGGGAGGAGGAGACCGGGGAGAAACCGGCGTCCCCCCCGCCCCGGGCGGAACACGAGACCCCCCGCATGAGCCGGAAGGACCTGAGACGGCGCCGCTCCGAGATCCTCGCCGAGCGCGCCAAGGTGTTGAAGCCCCTGGAACGCCGGATCGCCGAAGCGGAGAACGCCATCGACGCCCGGGAAAAGGAGCTGGAGGAACTGAACACCGCCATGCAGGAGGCGACCCTCGACGGGGACGGATCGAAGGTTCCCGAGATCTCCCAGGCCCTCCATGCCCGACAGGACGCCATCGACCGGCTCTTCGACGAGCTGGAGCAGGCCACCCGGGAGTACGAGGCCCTGGACGTCCGGTTCCAAAAGCAGCTCGGCCGGCTGGACGAGGCCCAGGCCTGAGGCCGACGCCCGCGCCCGCCTTGACAGACGCCCCCGATGGAGCTACCCTGACCCCTGGTAACTGAAGTATCCGACATCTCCAGACAAAGGATGCGAACGGCATGAGATACGCCGATCTGGTTCAGTTCGATCCCATTGATACGCTGGTCCGTCTCGAAGGGGTGGAGGAGCGGGACCGGCTGGCGCCCCGGACGGTGATCAGCCATGACATCGCCCGGACCCTCGCCGATCGGGTGATCCCCCGCCTGCGGCTCCGGGAGGGGGACCCCGGGGGGGGCGTGCTGGTGGTGGGGGCCCGGGGAACCGGCAAATCCCACCTGCTGACCCTCCTGGCGGCGGTGGCGGAGTCCGACGACGCCCTTTCCGCGCTGACCCACGAGCCGGGGGCCGAAAGCCTGACCGGAATCGCCGGCGACTTCCGGGTCCTTCGCATCGCCCTGACCCCGGACGATCCGCCGCTGCCGGACGTCCTCGTCGACCGGCTCGTCCGGTATCTGGCCGAGGAGGGCATCGGGATCGATCTTCCGGCCCCCGAAACCCCCGCCGGCCTCCCCGACTACCTCACCGCCTGCGCCGAGGCCCACGCCGGAAAGCACCCCCGGAAGGGACTGCTCCTGGTGGTGGACGACCTCCGCCCCACGCCGTCGGCCTCCGACGGGCCGGAATCGACCGGAGACATGCCGGTCCTGGCCCGGCTGGGAGCCCTCTCCGCCCGCGGGCCCCTGCGGGTCCTGGCCGGGGCCACCGCCTGGCTGGTGGACCTGGACGAACAGCCGCTGGCCGGCGACTTCACCCTCCTTCGCATCGGGGCGGAGGATATCAAACGGGTGGTGAGCCGCCGGATGGTGCCCAAGACCCCGGAGCAATGGCTCCGGGTCCAGTCCTATCTGGCCCGGTTCGGGCCGTTTTTGAGCGACATCACCGATCGGCTCCAGGAGTACGCCGATCTCTTCCCCATCCATCCCGATTTCATGGACGTCTTCGCCGGCACCCTGCCCGACGAGGCCCCCCCCGTCCTGCCGACCCTCTCCGCATCGGTGGCCAAGGTGATCCGGGAGACCGTCCCCCAGGACTACCCCGGACTGGTGGCCTACGACGACTGGACCGCCGAGGATCTGGAGGGGAAGATCGAACGGCGGGCCGACACCCTCAATACGGCCGCCCTGGACCGGTACTACTACGAGGCCCTCAAGCGGGCCATGGAATGCACCTACGACACCTACGTGGCCAGCTTCCGGATCTGGGAGCATGAGCTGGAGTGGCACGAGCACCACACCACCCGGTCCGGGTATCTGGTCTTCGGAACGCCCGGCGACCGGGGCGAAGGGATCCCGGAGCGGGACTTCCACCTCTACTTCCTCCCCCCCACCCACACCCCGGAGTTCACCGACGAAAAGCGGCCGGACGAGACCTTCCTCCACCTCAAAAAGCCCGACGACGTCTTCTGGTGGGCCCTCCGGCGGTTCGCCGCCGCCATGGACCTGGCCGCCAACGCCGGAACCTACCTCAAATCGATCTACGAACTCCGGAGCGACGAGTACCTGAAAGAACTCCTTTCCTGGCTCAACGACCATATCGGCGTCGCCTACGAACTCACCTACCAGGGCCGGACACGGACCCTGCTGCGGTGGTCCCGGGGCCTCAACATCCGGGAACTCGGCCACATACCGCCGGAGGAGAAGATCAGCTTCCGGGAGATGATGAACACCATCTCCGCCATCTGCCTGTCCGGCCACTTCGCCGATCAGGCCCCGGCATATCCCTATTTTCCCATCCTGATCAGCGGCGCCGAACGGGTCCGGGCGGCCCAGGACGCGGTGCGCTGGATCGCGGCCGAGAACCGGACCCGCCGGGGCGCGGCGGTGCTCAGCGCCCTGGATCTCCTCGACGGGGAGTTCATCGATCCGATCCGATCCCGGTACGCCAGATGGGTCCTCGACATGGTGGACGAAAAAGAGCCGGGGGCCGCGGTCAAACGATCGGAGATCCTGACCAGACAAGGGGATGCGGAGTATATGGCCCCCGAAACCATGCGCCTGGAGCCCGAATGGGTGGCGGTGCTCGTGACGGCCCTGGTCTATTCGGGGGACCTGATCCTGGTGATTCCGGGGAAACGGTTCGACGCCACCAACCTCCTCGACATGGCGGCCCGCCCCGTCGGAGATCTGATCCGGTTCGAACACGTGGAGCGGTTCAGGGGATGGAACCTGGCGGCCATCCGGGAACTCTTCGGCCTGTTCGCCCAGCCGCCGGGGCAGGCCCATCTCCTGGTCCAGGGCAACAGCGAGCCCCTGGAGACCCTGCGGCGGGAGGCGGACGAGGTCCTCTGGATCCTCCAGGAGGTGGCGGCCCACCTGCGGGCGGGGATGCCGTTCTGGGGGGAGCCGATGCTGGGCCCCCCGGAGATCGACGGATACCAGGACCGGCTCCTGGAGATCCGGACGTTCCTGGAGAACGTGAAATCGTACACCACCCCCGGGGAACTCCAGCACTTCCGGTACGATGTCCGCCAGATCCACGAATTCCAGAAGGGGTTCGCCTCCCTGGAGGAACTCAGCGCCGTCCGGGGGATCATCGACGATCTGGAGCGCCCCGCCGACTACCTGACCACGGCCCGGGCCATCCTGCCGGAGGCGCACGAATGGATCCGGGGGATGGACGCCGCCCGCTCCGAAATCCGGGCTGGGATCCTCGATCCCCTGGAGCGGGACGCCCCCGATTTCGTGGACAAGGCGAGGCAGACCCTCCGCGGGCTCAAACGCGCCTTCATCGACCTTTATATGCGGGCCCACGCCGCGGCCCGCCTCGATCCGGGGGAGGAGAAACGCCTCCGTGCCCTGAAGGAGGGAGCGCCGCTCAAGGCCCTCGCCCGGCTGTCGACGCTTCCCCAGATGCCCGCCCGGCAGGTGGAGGCGATCACCGAACGTCTGGAGGCCCTCCGGGCCTGCCACGGCCTCACCGCCGAGGAGCTACGCCACTCCGCCCTCTGCCCCCGTTGCGGCTTCCGTCCCTGCACCCACGACGCGGCCCTGCCCGCGGATACCCTCCTTCCCCGGCTGGAGGCGGAGATCCACGACCTGACGGAGTCGTGGGCGGAGTCCCTGGCCGCCCTGCTGTCGGCGCCGGCGGCGTCCCGGGCGCTCTCCGGACTCCCGTCCGAGCAACGATCCGCGGTGGCGGCGCTCTTGGAGAACCGGAAGCTCCCCGGCCACGTGGATGAGACGACCCTGGCGGCGCTCCGGAGCGCCCTGGCGCCCCTGAAAAAACGGACCGTCCGGTTGGAGCAGCTCGCGGACGTTCTCCTGGCCGGAGGAAGCCCCGCCTCCCCCGAGGCCCTGAAGCAGCGCTTCGACACCCTCCTGGCCGAGGTCGTCGGCGGGGGGGACCCGGAGACGACCCGGATCGAGATCTCCCGGTAGAGTGAGCCTCCTACGCCTTTTCCTTCAGCCGTAGCAGCCGTTTCCCGGCCGCCTCCAGGGTCTCTTCCCGCTTGGCGAAGTGGAACCGGATCAGGTGGTCCACCGGTTCGTGGAAAAAGCTCGATCCCGGCACCGCCGCCACCCCGATCTCCCCGGCGAGCCACCGGCAGAAGGCGGTGTCGTCCCCGGCCCCGAAATCGGAGATGTCCACCAGCACGTAATAGGCCCCCTGGGGCCGGGTGTAGGTGAGGCCGGCCGCGTCGAGATATCCCAGAAAGAGGTCCCGCGACGCCGTGTACTCCCGCCGCAGGGCGTCGTAGTATTCGTCGGCAAACCCCAGGGCGACGGCCGCCGCCTCCTGGAGGGGCGCCGCCGCACCCACCGTCAGGAAGTCATGGACCTTCTTGGCCCCCTCGATCACCCGGGCCGAAGCGATGACGTATCCCAGCCGCCAGCCGGTGACGGCATAGGTCTTGGACAAAGAGCCGCAGGAGAGGGTCCGGTCGAACATCCCCGGAAGGGCGGCCATGTAGGTGTGGACGTGGGGCTCGTAGACGATGTGCTCGTAAACCTCGTCGGTGATGACGAAGGCGTCGAACTCCACGGCCAGGTCCGCGATGATCCGAAGTTCTTCCCGGGTGAAGACCTTGCCGGTGGGATTGGAGGGGTTGCAGAGGACCAGGGCCTTGGCGCCGGTCTCGAAGGCATCTCTCAGTTCGCCGGGGTCGAAATCGAAGCCGGGGGGATGGAGCGGAACATAGACGGGCCGGGCCCCGGTGAGAATGGTATCGGCGCCGTAATTCTCGTAGAACGGGGAGAAGACGATCACCCGGTCGCCGGGGTTGCAGGCGGTCATCATCGCCGTCATCATCGCCTCGGTGGCGCCGCAGGTGACCACCAGGTTGGCGTCGGGGTCGAGGTCGAGCCCCATCCACCGGCGCTGCTTTTCAGCCAGGGCCCGGCGGAACCGGGGGGCGCCCCAGGTGACGGCGTACTGGTGGAACCCGTCGTCCAGGGCCTTTTTGGCGGCGGCCACCAGCTCCGGCGGGGGATCGAAGTCGGGAAACCCCTGGGCGAGGTTGATGGCGCCGCTGGCGTCGGCGATCCGGGTCATCTCCCGGATCACCGATTCCGTGAAGTGGGCCAGCCGGCCGGCGATTTCTGGCATCTTTGTTCTCCTTTCCGTGAGGGTTTTCCGGCCCTCCGCGGGCCGTTCACCTTCCGCCGGCCTGGGCGGGCCGGGCCGTGAGGGAGGCGGTGTTGGTGAGGTAGACGCCGGTGATCACGAACAGGGCCCCGGCGAACAGCGAGGGGGTGATGGGTTCACCCAGGATGAAGTAGGCGAGGACGATGGCGCTGATGGGGACGAAGTTGATGAACAGGCTCGCCCGGGTCGGCCCCAGGGCCCGGATCCCCTGGTAGTACCAGACGAACCCGAGGACGGTGCCGAAAAAACCGAGGTAGAAGATGGAGAGCCACTGGGCCGGGGTGTACCCGCCGACCTGGGCGAAGAGCCCCTCGGACCAGGCGGGGAGGAACAGGGCCAGGGTCCCCACGGCCGAGGCGCAGGTGATCGACTGGAGCGGCGACAGCTCTGTGAGCACCGTCTTGCCGATGAGGGAGAAGGCGGCCCAGCTCAGCACGCACCCGAAGATGTAGAGTTCCCCCCACCCCACGTCGCCCGCCAGGATCGACGACAGATCCCCCCGGGAGATGACGATCATGGCGCCGGTCACCGAGAGGGCGATCCCCACCACCTTGAGAAGGCTCATCCGCTCCCGGTAAAGGAGGGCCGACAACAGGGCGATGCAGATGGGGTTGTTGGCGATGATGAGCGCGGCCCGGCCCGCCTCGATGAGCTTCAGGCCCTTGAAGAAGAGGACGTTGTAGGAGAAGATCCCGGTGAGGCCCAACAGCAGCACCGGGAGGATCCGCCCCCGCCGGACCCTGGGGAACCGGCCCTCCATCCGCCAGAGAAAGAAAAACAGAAACGCGGTGGCGATCACGAACCGGAGAAAGGCGGCGGCGTAAGGCCCCACCCCCTGGGCCACGTACCGGCCGGCGATGAAGGTTCCGCCCCAGAAGACGGCGGTCATGAGCAGTTTCAGATAGATCAGCATCTCCCAATCCCTCTCCGGCCCGGCGGCCCGTTCAAGCGCGGAACCGCCGGAGGCCGGGAAAAAGGGGAGCTTCCCACAGATCCCGGCGGGGCGTCAACCGGAAAAGCCGGGGGATCGATGGTTTATTCCGCTGAAAAGGTGTGGTACAGATCCCCTTTGGAGGCCCTTTAGAATCGATGGGAGAACCGGGATGGACTTGTTCAACCCCTTCGGGTTTCCGATTTTCATCGGTCTGAGTGCCGGTTCAGAGGACGTGGCCTTCAAATGCTTTATGGTGACATCGCCGTTCAGATTCCGGAGATGATGGAAACCATGTGGGATTGGGCGGATTGGGTTTATCATCCGGGGACGGGGCAGATTGTCAAGGAGGATGACAAACGGACGTCGATCCCATACAATTATCCGATCTTCAGCGTGAGCCGGTATGAGGGGTAAACTTAGCATGTCAAACGGGGAGTTGGCGCATGGAAGCATTAAAAATAAAAAAGCATATCGATTCCGAGATCCTGAATCTGCCGGTACCCAAAACCATGGTCGGCAAGGACGTCGAAATCATTCTTCTCGTGGAATCCGACGACCTCCAGCAAAAATCTACCAAAGCCAAACGGGAACCTGGCTCGGCGAAAGGGATGATGACCATGACCGACGATTTTGAAAAACCTCTCGATGACGAATATTCAAGCGCACAATCGAAAGAAGCCCTTCAAAAGGTTCGGGAGCGTGTGAGAAGGTATGTTGCACCAGGCCGCAGCCTTGTCGAGGAGCTGATTCAAGACCGGCG
>CAYSLC010000017.1:0-20408 GCA_964431545.1 uncultured Desulfobacteraceae bacterium
CCGAAGAGGCAGCTCATGGGGCCGGCTCGAGGGCCTCGGCCCCGGGGATGGCGGTACCCGGCTTCATGGCCCCCTTTAAATCACGGAATCCCTTGGGTGGCAACGCCCTTTTGGGGCTTTCGGTCTGCCGTTGGGGAAAAAGGAGCCTTCCCGTGTGTACATTTTCGGCTGCCCCATCCAAGATTTCCGTAAACATGTCGGCAATTTTCGGTTGCGGATGTTGACAGCGTTTGCGTCTGAAAGCGGCCCGGTTCGATGGTGCTCCGGCTCTGTTTTTCCGCCATGAAAAGGTGAAAAGCAGCCCGGGTTGGGGCGGCCTTCGCGATATTGCGGAAATCCAGCGGGTGGTGATCGTCGTCCGCGCCTGTTGACCCAGATATCGGCGGTACTCGAAACGCCGGTCGCGATTCGTCGCGGCCGGCGTTTTCTGTTTGTAAAAGGCGGATTTAACTATTCTTGACCTCAATTCCAGAATAGTTTATACTTTTTTGGAACGTCATTCCATAATCGTTAAAAAGGACGCCGCCATGTTCAAAACCCGTCTGATCTATTCGGAACTTTTCCAGCAGAAAGAAAACGGCAAAATCACGATCCTTTTAGGGGCCCGGCAAGTCGGGAAAACCACTTTGCTGCGGCAACTGCATGCGGCGTTGAAGGAAAGCCATCCCTGCCTGTTTCTGGATTTGGACATTTATTCCCATTACGAACAAGTCAGCACCTATGAGAACATCGTCAATACGCTGAAACTGAATGGGTATGATACGGGCAAAGGCGGCCTGTTCATCCTATTTCTCGATGAATTTCAGCGCTATGCGGACATCAGCAGGGCGCTGAAAGCGATATGCGACCACCATCCGGATGTCAAAATTTACACATCCGGGTCTTCGTCCCTGGCCATCAATGAACAAATCCAGGAAAGCTTGGCCGGCAGAAAGCGCATTTTACGAATTTATCCCCTGAATTTCAACGAATATCTGCACTTCATTGGACGAGACGATCTGTGCCGGCAGATGGAAAACCTGGCGAACGTCACCTCCGACAACCTGCCGGGCCTGATACCGGATGCGTATCGGGAGCTGGACCGGTTTCTGATTTACGGTGCATATCCGGAAGTTTCCCTGACGCCGGATCGGGAAAAAAAGGACGTCCTGGCCTCGATTTTCGATCTCTACGTCAAAAAAGATCTGGTCGATTTTTTGAAAATCGACCGGATTCGGCACGCGAAAACCCTTATTCGACATCTGGCCATCAACCACGGCCAGGAGACCCAATATAACGGGCTGGCGCAGGTGGCCGGCATCGATCAAAAAACAGCCAGGAATTATGTCGAGATTCTCAAGGATACATTTATCATTACCGTTCACACGCCCTGGTTCACCAATCGGAACAAAGAGCTGGTGAAAATGCCTAAAATCTATTTCCAGGACAATGGGGTCCGGAATTATTTTATCAACAATTTTAACCCAGTGGATGTCCGAAAGGATGCCGCCTTTCTTTTTGAGGGGTTTGTGATTTCCGAACTGATCAAAGTCGGCGCATCCATTGAGGCCCTAAAATTCTGGCGCACCAAAACAAAACAGGAGGTGGATTTGGTTCTGGAAGAGGGCGGCGAGATCAAGCCGGTTGAGATCAAATGGAAAAAGCAGCTGAAACCTTCGGATTTCAAGGGACTTGAACAATTCAAAACCGCCTATCCGGCCTGCGGTGAGCGACATATCGTCAACCTGGGGAGCAATCGGACCGGCGGCGATGGCGTCCACCGCCTGTCTCCATTTGAAATCAGCAGGTTAATCCATCCGTATTCAGATTGACGCACCAAACTCCTCTACAACGAGGTTTTCCGGGGAGATTCAGGGCGGATTCGAATTTGATGAATGTGGCGGGAAGGGGGCCGGTTCCTATCCGAAGCCTCCGCCGAGACCGCCTCCGCCTCGGGCATCCACCGCCTGTTGGGCGAGGAGTTCCGGGCTCGCCAGGACCAAACCGGCCCCGGCGGCCAGGGAGAGCGCCCCCATGGTGGACCGGGGCGCCCCGATGTCCACCGGAAGCATATAGCCGTCCTCGATGTTCTCGATGGGCTTGCCCCCGATCCGGACGTATCTGCCCTTGGTCTTCCCGCCGGGATCGGGGATCCAAAGGGGGGAGCGGAGGCGCTCCACGTCGTATGGGTTGAGCCCCAGATCCTTGACGGTTTTGCCGGCCAGGTTCCACGCCGGGTCGGCCAGCAGATCGGTCTTCATCCGGTGCCCCTTCCTGGAGGCGTCGTGGAAGAGGAAGACCGGCAGATCGGGATGGCGGTCGAGGAAGGCCCGGCAGGCGGCGAATGCGCGACGGGGGTATTTGGAAGCGCTCACCACCAGGGCCTTGTTTTCGAAGTGGAACCGGTTCAGGAGAAGCATGTCGGCCAGGTCGTCCCGCTCCACGATCACGATCCGCTCGGGGGCGTACCGGAGGAACTCCGCGTCGATCTCCTCTCTGTCGAGTCCATCGAAGGCCCTGCCGGTGACGAGCCGCTCCATGGGATGGGCCGCCTGGTAGGTCCGGATCAGTCCGTTCACCTGTTCATGGGGGATCTTGACGGGCGACCGCCACCGGTGGACCACGAAGAGGAGCCACAGGGCCCCGAAGAGGATCGCCCCCGGCAGCCCCTCGCCGATCAGGTTGCGGACCCCCAGGAAGTAGAGGATGATCCCGAGGACGGCCAGGGCGATCATCCCGCCGATTCTGGCGGATCTCCGCTTTTTCAGGATCAGGCGGTGGATCTGGGCGAAGAGCTGGTTGTGGGTGAAGTGGTACTCCCCCAGCATGGAGAGCCGATCCACGGCCTTTTTGAAGGCCATGTCGGTGACGTGGGGGGCTTTCTTGGGATCGAGGGCGAACCGGTATCCGCAGGAACCGCAGACCATTCCCCCTTTGTACTTCTGATCGAAGGCACAGGCCGGGCATTTCATGGGGCTGCCTCCTTTCTCCCTTGGACCCCTCTTACCACATCACGGGAAAAAGGCGTAGCGGAAATCCGCGCACCGGGGGAGGTCCATGCCCCGGAGAACGGGTCAGGGGGGCACGCTTCACGGCTCCGGCGGGGCGGTTCGGGCCGGCGAGGGCAGGGCCCGGAGCGTCCCGTCCCGGCCGGGGGGATCGTCTCCCTCCCCCGGCAGGCGGAGGACGTTGATCTTCTCCGGGGAACTCTTGGCGACCCGCTTCTGCCGGGCCATGATGTTGCTGATCTCCTCGGTGGAGTAAATGCGTTTCCGGTTCGGCGACAGGTGGAGGATCACGGCGCTCACGGTCAGCAGGGGAAAACCGGCCTCCTTCCCGTCCCGGCCCCTGGCCGTCATGCACCCCCGCCGGATGGTCTCCGGATCATAGAAGCTCTCCACGTCCCGCCGGAACTGACGGGCCAGCTGGATGACATCCTCCTTGACCTTGATCAGGGGGCTTCGACTCACCCCCATGAAGAAGTCGTCGCCGCCGATATGGCCGGCGAACCGGCCGGCGTATTCGGTCCAGCTCTTGAGCAGGTCGGAAAAGAGCAGGATCACCCGGTCCCCGTTCCGGAACCCGTAGCAGTCGTTGTACGGCTTGAAGTTGTCGAAATCGAAGTAGACCAGTACGTGGGAGTTCTCGGTGTCCCGAAGGGCCCGGGAGACGTATTCGTGGATCAGGGTGTTGCCCGGCAGTTTGGTGAGGGGGTTCTGGTCCCGGGCGATGGCGATGTTCTTCTCGTTCAACACCTTCAACAGCGCGTGGGCGCTGAGGAAGCCCTTGTACTTCATCCCCTCCACGATGAGGATCCCCTCGAAATTCTGGTTGTGGGAGTAGATCTCCAGGATCTTCTCCACCGGGGTGTTGATCTCGGCGATGGGGAACTTGGTGATGAACTTGGCGATGTTCTTTCCGATGGCGGGGTTCTGGAGCAGCTCGTTCCCGTACCGGGAGTAGATGTAGTCCTTGAAGCTCTTTTCGCTGACGATCCCCAGCGGCTCGCCGTTTCCGTTGACCACCGGGAAGAAAGTGCGGTCTTTCTGGGCCTTGAACCGGTTGAAGACGTCCAGGACGCTGCACGCGGCGGGGATCGGCTCCAGGGGGAGGATCTCGGTATCGAGGAGCTTCTTGTCCTCCCCCCGATTGTACCGGCGATCGTCCCGGCCCAGGGCCTGGATGTGGGGATAGATCCGGCACAGGGCCCGGATGTCCGTATCCGGACGCTGGATGAGGAACCCCTGGACCAGGTCGCAGCCGATATCCCGGCAGGCATGGAACTCCTGCTCGGTCTCCACCCCTTCGGCGATGACGATGCTGCCCATCATGTGGGCGATGTTGACGATACTGGCCACGAAAAGCCGCTTGTCGGGGTCGGTGGAGATGTCCCGGATGAAGAACCGGTCGATCTTGATGAAGTCGGGCCGGGCGTAGTAGAGGAGTTTGAGCCCGGAGAACCCGGCCCCGCAATCGTCCACGGCGATCTTGAACCCCTGGGACCGGTAGGCGTCCAGGGTCCGCACCGCCTCCTTGTCGTTCTGGAGATCCTGCTTTTCGGAGATCTCGAAACAGATCGCCTCCTGGGAGAGCCCGTACCGGGCGAGGAGATCGATGGTGTTGCCGGACCGGTACTTTCCCGACAGAAGGACGCGGTTGTCCAGGTTGAAAAAGAGCTTGAGCTGTTGCTTCCACTCCAGGCGGGCGAACTTTTCAACGGCCATCTCCCGCAGGGAGATGTCCACCGGGTAGAGCAGCTTCTCCCCGTGGGCCCGGTCGAAGAAGGCCTCGATGGAGGGAAACCCGGCGGCCTCCACGTTTCGCAGCAGGGCCTCGCAGCCGTAGCAGACGCCGGTATGGATGTTGACGATGGGCTGGAAGGCGAAATCGACCCGGTTGAGCCGGGTCATCCACCGTTGATCCTCCAGCAGCGTCATGATCTCCTCCTCCCTGGGCAGCCGGGGCGCGCAGTTCATGGAGAACATCGATCAGTTCTGTTCCACCCACTGTCGAACCCGGTCCCGGACGGCGTCCCGGATCTCGCGGACGGCCGCAAGCCGGGCCTCCCGGTCCCCCGTGGCCCGGGAGGGGTCGGGAAACGGCCAGTGGAGGCGCGTACAGATGCCGGGGAAGATGGGGCACCGGTCCTCCACCGCTTCGTCGCACACGGTGATGACGTAGTCGTAGAGCTTTCCGTCCCGGAAGAGATCGAAGACGCTCTTGGACCGGTTTTTGCCGATGTCGAGGCCGGCCTCGGCCATCGATTCGATCACCAGGGGCTGAATCTCCCTGGGTTCGAGCCCGGCGCTCTCCGCTTCGAAGCGATCCCCCGCCATCTCCCTGAGGAACGCCTCGGCCATCTGGCTCCTGCCGCTGTTGTGGACGCAGATGAACAGCACGCGTATCTTCCGTTCCATGGTCTCTCCCATTGCAGATGCAAATTTTCTCGTGAAGGGGTCATCGGGTTGAATGGCGGACGGGCGGGATCTCCTGTTGGAACCGTCAGTACTCCGCGTGGCGCACGATCTCCCCCTCGATCATGTAAATCACCTCCTCGGCGATGTTGGTGGTGTGGTCGGCGATCCGCTCCAGGTGGCGGGAGATGAGGTACATGTTGAGGAGGTAGCCGACCGAGCCGGGATGTTCCTGGATCATCTTCTTGATCTGACGGTAGTTCTCCATGTAGGTCCGGTCCACCTCGTCATCCATGAGACAGACCTTGAAGGCCAGATCCGTATCCATGTTCACCAGGGAGTCGAGGCTCTGCTTGAGCATGGCGGCGACCGTCTCGGTCATGGGCTTGTAGTCGATCCGGAAATCGATGGTTTCGCTGTGCTTGGCGATGGTGGTCACGCGCTGGGCGATGTTGACGGTCTCGTCGGCGATCCGTTCCAGGTCGTTGTTGATCTTGATCACCGCGGTGAGAAACCGCAGATCCACCGCCACCGGCTGATGGAGGGCCAGGATCTTGAGGCACTCCTCCTCCACCTCCACCTCCATCTCGTCGATTTCGTAGTCGGACTTGATGATCCGGTTGGCGTCAAAGACGTCCTGGCTGTCGACGATCCGGCTCACCTTGTGGACCCGCTCCTCCACCATCGCCCCCAGGGAGAGGATGCGCTGCTTGGTCTTGTCCAGTTCCCGCTGTAGATGCTTGGCCATGTGGGATTCCCTCTTTGTTTTTTTGGTGATCACCCGAACCGCCCCGTGATGTAGTCCTCGGTCTGTTTCAGTTTGGGCCGGGTGAAGATGGTGTCGGTCTCCCCCATCTCGATGAGCTTGCCCATGTAGAAAAAGGCGGTCATGTCCGAGACCCGGGCCGCCTGCTGCATGCTGTGGGTGACGATGATGATGGTGTACAGTTTTTTGAGTTCGTGGATGAGTTCCTCGATCTTCTGGGTGGCGATGGGATCGAGGGCCGAGGCCGGCTCGTCCATGAGGACCACCTCCGGCTCCACGGCCAGGGCCCGGGCGATGCACAGCCGCTGCTGCTGCCCGCCGGAGAGTCCCAGGGCCGTCTCGTGGAGGCGATCCTTGACCTCCTCCCAGAGGGCGGCCTGCTGGAGGCTCTCGGTGACCCTTTGTTCCACGGTGGACCGATCCTTGATCCCGTTGACCCGCAGCCCGTAGGCCACGTTGTCGAAGACGGTCTTGGGGAAGGGGTTCGGCTTCTGGAAGACCATGCCCACCCGCCGGCGGAGCATGACCACGTCCAGGGAGGGATCGTAGATGTCCTCCCCCTCCAGGAGGATCTTCCCCTCCACCCGGCTGATGGCGATCAGATCGTTCATCCGGTTGAGGCATCGGAGGTAGGTGCTCTTTCCGCACCCGGAGGGGCCGATGAGGGCGGTCACCTGCTTCTTTTTGAAGTCGATGCTCACATCGTGCAGCGCCTGGAAGTTCCCGTAGTAGAAATCGAGATGTTCGGAGCGCATCTTGAGATTATTGTCCATGGTTTATCCCACCTTGCATAGTCGGTGTGTAAAAGGGGTGATCACAAAAGACCTTTTTTTATTTCAAACGTTTCCGCAGCCGGGACCTGAGAAGGATGGCCACCATGTTCATCCCCAGCACCAGGGCGATGAGGACCAGGGCGGTGCCGTACTGGAGCGGACGGGTCTTGGCGATCTCGGTGCCGGCGGTGGCCAGGACGTAGATGTGGTAGGGGAGCGCCATGATCTCGTCGAAAAGGGACGACGGAAGGTTCGGCGTGAAGAAGACCGCCGCGGTGAACATGATGGGGGCCGTCTCGCCGGCGGCCCGGCTCAGCCCCAGGATGGTGCCGGTGAGGATCCCCGGCATGGCCGTCGGCAGCACCACTCTTTGGACGGTCTGCCATTTGGTGGCCCCCAGCCCCAGGGAAGCCTCCCGGTAGGTGTCCGGGACGGACTTCAAGGCCTCCTCGGTGGAGCCGATGATCACGGGCAGGCTCATGGCCCCCAGGGTCAGGGCCCCGGCCAGCAGGCTCACCCCCATGTTCAGGTAGATCACGAAGAAGGCGAGGCCGAAGAGGCCGAAGACCACCGACGGCACCCCGGCCAGGTTGTTGATCCCGAGCCGGATGGTCCGGAGCACCTTGCCCGGCCGGGCGTACTCGTTGAGGTAGATGGCCGAGGCGACCCCGATGGGCAGCGCCACGACGATGGCCCCGATGCTCAGCAGCACGGTGCCGACGATGCAGGGGAGGATCCCCCCCTCGGTCATGGAGTTCCGGGGCACCTCCGAGAGGAACTCCCAGGAGATGGCGCCGATGCCGTTTTTGATCATGAAGAAGACGATGATGAAGAGCGCGATGCCGTTGATCGCCGCCGCCGCCCGGAAGAGGCCGAAGATGATCGCCTGGGTGAACTTTCGTCCGCCCTGGCGTCTGGCCGCGGTCTCCTGGAGGCCGAGCTTCGCCGGCTTGACGGCCCGGGAAACCGCCTCCCCCTCCGGGCCTTCCGGGGTCCCCTCGTCCTTCTTGTACTCCTCCCGCGTGATATCCATGGAGATCCTCCCGTCCTTCATGTTAGAGGGATGCCTCGCCGACCTGCCGGTAGCGGTGGGCGATCTGATCGGCGATGATGTTGAAACAGAAGGTGAACAGAAACAGCACGATGCCCGTGGCGAACAGGGCGTAGTAGTGGTCTCCCCGGAACGGGGCCTCGGCCATCTCCGCCGCGATGGAGGCGGGCATGGGCCGCACGGGATCGAAGAGGGACGACGGGATCATGGCGGCGCCGCCGGCCACCATGAGGACGACCATGGTCTCCCCCACGGCCCGGGACATGCCGAGGATGATGGAGGTGCTGATCCCGGAGATGGAGGCGGGCAGCACCACCCGGATGATGGTCTCCCACTGGGTGGCGCCCAGGGCCAGGGAGCCCTCCCGGAGGGCGTCCGGCACGCTGTAGATGGCGTCCTCGGAGAGGCTGCAGATGGTGGGGATCGACATGAAGGCGAGCATCAGGGCGGCGTTGAAGAGGTTCAAGCCCGTGGGCAGATTGAAGACGTTCTGGAGAAAGGGCGCCACCACCACCATGCCGAAGAAGCCGATGACCACCGATGGCAACGCCGCCAGGAGTTCCACGATCGGCTTGACGATCTCGGCCACCCGCTTGGTGGCCAGCTCCGCCAGGTAGATGGCCGTCATCACCCCCAGCGGAATGGCGATGACCGCGGAGACGGCCGTCACCGCCAAAGAGGCGATGATGAGGGGGAAGATCCCGAAATCGGGGGGATCCGAGGTGGGATACCAGTATTTGCCGAAGACGAAATCCCCCACCGAGACCTCCTGGAAGATGGGGATTCCCTCCATGAACAGAAAGACCATGATCATGAAGAGGACCGCGATGGAGGCGGTGGCCACGATGAAGAAGAAGCTCTTCATGGCCTTTTCGGCGGTCTGTCGCTTGTTTGCCATGGATCGACCTCTCAAATGAGCGAAAGGGGTGGTCCGTCTTCAACCACCCCTCGGTCGCCGCGATCACCCCGGTTCGGGCCGGCGTCGGAGGCCCGCCGGAGGCGGAAGGCCGTCGGCGGACCCGACCGGGGCAAACGCTGGTTTGGGTTCTTTCGGTAAAAACTATGGGAACCGCTTTCCGGGCGGTTCTATCCTAGTACAGCGGCACGTATCCGGACTCCTCCACGAACTTCTGTCCCTTGTCCGGGTGGAGCATGTAGTTGATGAAGTCGACGATCTCCCCCTCGGGCCAGCCCTGGGTGAACATGAACAGGGGCCGGCTGATGGGGAACGTTCCGTTGAGGGTGGTCTCCTTGGATCCCACGATGCCGTTGACGGAAAGCGCCTTGACCTCATCGTTGAGGTAGCCGAGGCCGATGTAGCCGATGGCGTTCTCGTTCTTGCTCACCGCCTGGGCCACGGCGCCGTTGGAGGCCTGGAGCAGGGCGCCGGGATAGACGCGGTCCTTGCCCATGACCTTCTTTTCCCAGACCTCGTAGGTGCCCGACGAGGTGTCCCTGGAGACCACCACCACCTTCTTGTCCGGTCCGCCGATCTCCTTCCAGTTGTTCACCTGTCCCATGTAGACCGCCTTGAGCTGGTCGAGGGTGATGTCCGTAAGGTTGTTGGAGGGATGGACCACGGGGATGATGCAGTCGTAGGCGATCCGGAAGGGGACCGGGTAGGTGCCCTTTTCCATGGCCAGCTTGACCTCCTTGCCCTTGATGAACCGGGAGGCGTTGGCGATGTCGGTGGTGCCGTCGATGATCGCCTTGATACCGTTTCCGGAGCCGCCGCCGGACAGGGAGATCTTCACCTCCGGGTTCTGGGCCATGTAGGCCTCCGTGACCTTCTGGGCGATGGGCAGCACCGTGGTGGAGCCCTTGATCACCAGGTTTCCGGCGAGCGCCGGACCGGCGGCGAAGATGAGCGCCAGTGTAACGACCATTGCCATGCGGACTTTTTTCATTCTTTCTTCCTCCTTTGTTGAACGTTTAGATGTTGTTGAACCGTTGTCACCATCGGGCGGAAAGATAATCGTTCAATGTTAGGGAACGATTAAACCGGGGTTTTTTTTTGGTTAGCTCCGCGTTCCTTCCTTCTTGCGCCCTTCCCACGGGGTCCCGCGGGTCCGTTCCCCTCGCCGTCGACGGGGAAGCTCCACGCCCCCGGCGAATCCTGAACGAGGACTTGTACCGCCGGTTTGTTAGGGTTTTGTTAGGGGATGATTAGTTTTTGATGAATCGGAACAGGCCGGCCGGTCGGCGGGGGGATCTATCGGATCGGCAGGTGGATGGTGAAGGTGCTCCCCTGGCCCGGCCGGCTCTCCACGGTCACCCGGCCGCCGTGGGAGACGACGATATGCTTGACGATGGCCAGTCCCAGCCCGGTTCCCCCCTGCTTGCGGCTCCGGGCCTTGTCCACCCGGTAGAACCGCTCGAAGAGCCGGGGGATATGGATGGCGGGGATTCCGATCCCCTGATCCTCGAAGGCGATGGAAATCCCGTCGTCGTTTCCACGGGCGGTGACGCGGACGGCGCGGCCCCGGCCGCCGTACTTGATGGCGTTGTTCAAGAGGTTGACCGCGGCCTGCTCCAGGAGCCGCCGGTTGATCCGCGCCGAGAGGTCCGGTTCGCAGGTCACCGAGACGGTGATCTCCTTCTCCCCGGCCACGGGCCGGCAGACCTGCACGGCGATCTCCAGGACGTCCCGGATCCGCCCCTGTTCGAAGTGGATCTCCTCGGTCTGCCGCTGCTCGATCCTCGACAGGTCCATGAGATCGTCGATCATGGCCGATAGGCGGTCCACGTGATTTTCGATGATCCTCAAGAATCGGCGGGCCGCCTCGGGCCGTTCCAGGGCGCCGGCGGTCAGGGTCTCCACGAACCCCTTGATGGCGGTGAGAGGGGTCTTGATCTCGTGGGAGACGTTGGCGGCGAAGTCCCGCCGGAGGTTCTCCAGCTCCCGGAGCCGGGTCACATCCTCCAGCACCATGAGGACGCCCATCTCCTCCCCATGGGCATCCCGGAGGGGGTAGTCCCGGATGTTGAGGGTCCGCTCCCCGTTGTCGGCGCCGTAAAGGACGATGTCCTCGGCCCGGGTCTCCCCGCCCAAGAGGGCTTTTTTCAAAAACCGGTGGAGGGGGGGGTTCCGGACGATCTCCTGGACACTGCGGCCCACCAGCCCCTCCGGCGGCCGCCGGAACATCCGGGCCGCCGCCGGATTGATGTTGATCACCCGTTCGTCCAGGTCGACCGCCACAATCCCCTCCTGCATGCTGGACAGCACGGCGTCCAGCTCGTTCCGCTGCCGGATCACCGTCCGGATCCGGTCCCCCAACTGGGCGGCCATGGCGTTCATGGCCGTGGCCAGGCCGGCCATCTCCTCGTTTCTGGGGACCACCAGGCGGTGGGCCAGGTTGCCGGAGGCGAAATGGGTGGTCCCCCGCTTCATCTCCACCAGGGGACGGGCGATCCTTCGGGAGACCCAGAAGCTGATGAAGGCGGTCAAAACCGCCACCACGCCGCACCAGAGGACGAACCGGCTCCAGAGGGTGTCGAGCCGCTCTTCGATGGACCGGATATTGACCGCGGTCCGGAGGATGCCCTGGAAATCGTCGCCCCTCGTCAGGGGGACGGCCACGTACATCATGTCCCGCTCCAGGGTGCGGCTGTACCGAATGGCGGTGCCGGGAATCTCTTCCACCGCGGCGGCCACCTCGGGGCGTTTGATATGGTTGTCCATCTCGGCCGGGTCCTCCCGGGAGTCACCGACCACCCGGCCCGAGGGGAGGATGACCGTCACCCGGGTCTCGGCGAACCGGGCGACCTCCTTGCAGAGGCCGTCCAAAGCGGCGGCGTCGAGGGGATCGAGATGCTCCCGGATGTGGGGGATGAGAAGCCTGGCCCGCTCCTCGAGATCGGCCGCGCTCTGCTCCAGAAAGAAGCCGCGCATGGCGTTGGTGGCGTACCAGGTGACCGAGACCAGCACGAAGAAGGCGATCAGCAGGTAGGTGGGGTAGAGCTGCCAGATCAGTTTTTTCGTCTTCACGGCAAAAGACCGTTACGGGCTCTCCTTGAACCGGTAGCCGACCCCGCGGACCGTTTCGATGGCCTGCCCGTGGTGACCGAGCTTCTTTCTCAGCCCCACGATCTGGACATCCACGCTGCGGTCGGTCACCGGATAGTTTTCCCCGTGGACCGCGTCGACGATCTGGGACCGGGTGAAGACCCATCCGGGGCGCCGGGCCAGAAAGTTGAGCACCTGGAACTCGGTGTAGGTGAGGTCCACCGGGACCCCGCCCACGGTCACCTGGCGCCGGCCCGGGTCGATGAGCAGATCCCCCAGCGCCACCGGGCGATCCTCGTCCCCGTCGGCCTTGCCCTGCTCCTCGCGCCGGATCACGGCCCGGATCCGGGCCAGGAGGATCCGGGGGCTGAAGGGCTTGGTGATGTAGTCGTCGGCCCCCATCTCCAGGCCGGTGACCACGTCCGCCTCCTCCCCCTTGGCCGTCAGCATGATGATGGGGACGGCCCGGGTCTTCCGGTCCTCCTTGAGGGCCTTGGCCACCCGCAGCCCGTCGATGCCCGGGAGCATGAGGTCGAGGATCACCAGGTCCGGGGGGCGGTCCCGGACCGCCTTCAGGGCCTCCTCTCCCGTGGCCGCGCAGGTGACCTTGTACCCGTCCGCGGCCAGATTGTACCGGATCAGCTCGAGGATGTCCTCCTCGTCGTCCACCACCAGGATCCTCGCCTTTTCCATTTTCGTCCTCCCTCGGGTCTACCGGGCGAGCATCGCCCGCATCATGTCGCCGGCGTTTTCGGCATGGTCGGCCACGGCGCCGATGAACTCGGCCAGACGGACCACGTGGTACACGGTGACCGGATCGGCATCGGGGATGTTGAACATCTTTCGCTTCAGCGCATCCTCGGCGGCGTCCGCCTCGTGCTCCCGATCCCGGAGGTTCCGGATGATCGTCTTGACCTCCGTCCGCTGTTTGTCGGAGAAGGATTTGAAGTATTTCCGGGCCTCGGCCACCATCGAGACCAGCTCCTCGATGGGGGTGACCACCGCATCGACCAGGAGGCGGTATTCCATCTCCAGGTCGACGGGAATGCCCGGCTCCGGCCGGTGGGAGATCCAGTCGAGGGTGTCCTCCACGCTGTCGAGGACGCTGTCCTGCTCCCTCAGGTACCGGAAGAGCTGGAACTTATCCACCGGCAGCATGGCGTTTTTCGGGGTGTGGCCCCGGATCCGACGCTTGACGGCGTCCGCCTCCCGCTCCAGTCGGATGATCTCCTCCCGGAGTTCGTTGAACCGGTGGCACCGGTGGGAGATATGGCACTCCATGGCCTCCTGGAAGCCCCACGCGCACTCCTTGACCTTCTCCGCATGCTCCTGGAGCCCGGCAAAGGGCGATGTCATGAACATCGATAGAAAAGGCAACCGCATATGTTCTCCTTACTTTTCCGCCTCCGGAAAAAGGCTCTCGAAGCCGATCGCCCGGCGGGTTTCGAACGCCGTCACAGGAAGACTTGCAACACCGTGAACACCACCATGCTGGTCAGCGCGGCGGCGGGGACCGTGAGCACCCAGTATAACATGATCTTGAAGATGATGGAAAAGTCGACCGCCTCCAGTCCCCGGGCGAGTCCCACCCCCATGACCCCGCCCACGGCGGCGTGGGTGGTGGAGACCGGCAGACCGATCTTGGAGGCCGCCAGCACGGTGGTGGCCGCCGCGAAATCGACGGAAAAGCCGCGGGTGTTGCTCAGGGTGGTGATCCGGGTTCCCAGGGTATCCATGACCCGGTACCCGGCCATGGCGATGCCGGCGGCGATCCCCACGCCCCCGAACAGGAGCAGGAAGATGGGAACGGGCACCGTGGCGCCCACCGTGCCGGTGGTCACCAGAAAATGGATGACGGCCAGCGGTCCGATGGCGTTGGCCACGTCATTGGCCCCCTGGGCCAGGGCCACATAACAGGAGGTCCCGATCTGGATCCGCCGGAAGATCTCCTCGGCGCCGTTGCCGTTCCTGTCGGGGACGTACCGCCGGATCAGGGCCATGCCCGCGTATCCCCCCAGGGCCGCCAGGGCCAGGGCGACCAGGAGGGAGACGGGCGCCGGCAGGGAGAGCCGGCTCCCCAGGGGCGTCTTGAACAGAAAAGACAGGACCACCACCGTGCAGGCGAGCCCGATGAAGAACGGGGAGAGGCGCAGGGCCCGCATGAAGGCGTCGCGCCTGGACAGGATCAGCCGCACGATCCCCTTGAACATCACAAAGGCGATCACCATGCTGAAGACCGGGGAGATGACCCAGCTCGCCACCACCGCCATCAGCTTGGGCCAGTTGATGACCGAAAAGCCCCCCGCCATGATCCCGAAGCCGATCATGGCCCCGACGATGGAGTGGGTGGTGGAGACCGGGAGGGATTTCCAGGTGGCGAAGGAGACCCACAGGGCCGCGGCGAGCAGGGCCGAAAAAGCCCCCAGAAGGGCCAGATTGGGATCCGACAACACCTGCGTGGAGACGATCCCCTTCCGGATGGTATTGGTGACGTGGGACCCGATGAAGGTGGCGCCGACGATGTTGAGGATCCCGGCGATGAAGACGGCCTGACGGATGGTGATGGCCTTGGCCCCCACCGCCGAGGCCATGGAGTTGGCCACATCGTTGGCCCCGATGTTCCAGGACATGTAGAAGCCGCAGACGTACCCGACGATCAGTATGGAGTAGTTGATGGTCATATGCCTATTCCGAAGAACCGTCCCGGGACGCTTCTATAAGGGTGGACCCGATAACAGACCCGGGGGCCCGGGGCGGCTGTCGGCGTCGAAGTCCGCTCGAAGCCCGCCGGGCGCCCCGCACCGACCTCTGTTCGGTGCGGCTTGGGGATACCACGCCGGCGGGTGTTGATCAACGATTAATTCCCCTCCCCTCCGACGGCCCGGCACGATTCCCCCCGGGAGACTTCTTTTTGTTGACATTCGGAATCAACCCCGACCATACCCTAATGGAAGCGTCGTCCAGGCCCCGGAGATGGACCGGCGGCGGGGCGGATCGACTTTCGACGGCCAAGGAGGTGGCATGGTGATTGGCAAGGGATGGGTATTCTTACTGATCTGTCTGGCGGCCGGAGCGCTGACGGGCACCGGATGCGCCACCGGTCGACCGGTGGCCCGCCCGATCCCCCCGGAGGGGAAACTGGAGGAGGAGGTCAAGAAGAAATGGGACGCGCCCGAGTTCTCCACCTCCCTCACCTGGGTCGAGTACGCCGAGGACCTGGAGAGCCGCAGCGTGGTCGATTTCCGGAAGGGGACCATCGTCTTCGAGGCGATCGTGGCCCTCCAGGCGGCCCAGAGCGCCGCACCGGCGGAGGAGAAGATCGCCGATCAGGTGAAACGGACCCTGTCGGCCCGGGCCCCGGGCGGAGAGGCGATCCTGGAATCCCAGGTGGAGACCGAGGGGGGCGGGGCGGTCACACCGGAGACGGTGGAGCCTTACATCGACAAGGTGGTCCTGCCGACCCTCCGCGTGCGGAGCCGGGGGTACACCGCAAAAGACGGGGTCCGGCGGGTCCGGGTGACCTCCAACGTGAAGCTGGTGCCCGACCATCTCAAGATTCGGGCACGGCGGTACGCCAAACTGATCAGGGAGTATTCCCGGCGGTTCGGTCTCGACCCGGAGCTGATCCTCTCCATCATCCACACCGAGTCGTACTTCAACCCCATGGCCCGGTCCCCGGACGGGGCCCTGGGCCTCATGCAGCTGATCCCCCGGTTCGGCGGAAAGGAGGCCTACGACTTCCTGTTCAAGGGCGAAAAGACCCCCACCGACACCTTCATCTACGACCCCAAGAACAACGTGGCCCTGGGCACCGCCTACTACCACCTCCTGGAGAAACGGTACTTCGCCGAGGTGGAGGACGACGTCAAACGGCGGTACCTGGCCATCTGCGCCTACAACCTGGGCCCCACCCGGATCAAGCGGTGGATCACCGACCGGTACGACGTGGCGGCCATGGAGGCGGCCGAACTCTTCCGTCTCCTCAAGCGCAAGACCCCTCCGGAGACCCAGGAGTACCTCTCCGACGTGGTGAACCGGATCGACCTCTACAAGGGGTTTTTTCTCTAAAGGTCCTTTCCCCGATCGGGGCCGGCGGCGGGTCGGCGGACCGTGGTCGATCAACGAGTAAAGGAACGCTTGAAATATAGGGCAAAATGGCGTATTCATCGCCGATGGTTACGCCCGTGGGGGAATGCAACAGGCGGATCCACGGTTGATATTTGAACATGATGGGAAAAAAAGAAGGGTGGAGAGCCAATCCGGTTTCCCCCTCATGCCTTTATGAACCAGCGCCCACAACGCATGATCTTCGGAAGTCGGACGGAATGGGCGGAATAGAGAAGCCGCCGGATGCTGCTAACGATCTCGACCACATATCGCCCGGCAACGGAGCTGGGGTACCTTCTGGCAAAGCATCCCGATCGGTGCCAGACGTTTTCGCTCGCCTACGGCAAGGCGCACGTCTTCTATCCGGAGGCGACCGAGGAACGGTGCACGGCCGCCCTGCTGCTGGACTTCGATCCGGTGGGCCTGGTTCGAGGCCGGCGCCGGGGACAAGACGCCGCTGGAACGCTCGCCCGGTACGTCAACGATCGGCCGTACGCCGCTTCGTCGTTTCTGAGCGTCGCCATCGCTCAGGTCTTCGGCTCCGCCATGCGGGGGGTCTCCAAGAGCCGTCAGGATCTGGCGGAGACGCCGTTGCCGTTCGATGTGCACCTTTCCGTCGTTATAAGCCGTGGCGGTGAACCCCTTCTCCGCGGCCTATTCGAGCCCCTCGGATACCGGGTGGATGCCCGGCGGATTCCCCTGGACGAGGCCTTCCCCCAGTGGGGCGAGGGCGACTGCTTCGAGCTGAGACTCCGGGCCGACGTCCGTCTCGCCGATCTGCTCACCCATCTCTACGTGCTCATTCCGGTGCTCGACAACCGGAAGCACTATTGGGTGGGTGACGACGAGGTCGACAAGCTCCTCGAAAAAGGCGGCGACTGGCTGAGGGGTCATCCCATGCGCGAGCAGATCACGCACCGCTACCTGAAGCATCGGCGCAGTCTGTTTCGGGATGCGCTGGATCGCCTGATGGCGGGTGATGATCCGGACCCGGAGGCGCGCGAGGCCGAGAAGGAGCGGGAGGAGGAAGCCCTTGAACGGCCGATCAGCCTGAACGACCAACGACTTGGCGCGGTCCTTGCGGTGCTGAGAGACGCGGGAGCGAGCCGCATCCTCGATCTCGGCTGCGGCGAGGGAAGGCTGATCGGAGCCCTGCTCAAGGAGCCCTCTATCTCCGGTGTCGCGGGGGTCGACGTCTCCATGAGATCCCTGGAACGGGCCCGCGGCCGCCTGAAGCTCGATCGCATGCCGGAGATGCGGCGCAGGAAGGTGGAGCTGTTTCAGGGGTCGCTCACCTATCGGGACAGCCGGTTCTCGGATTTTGACGCCGCCTGCGCCATCGAGGTCATCGAGCACATCGATCCATCCCGGCTCGGCGCCTTCGAGCGGGTCTTGTTCGAGTTTGCCGGGCCGCCCACCGTGGTGCTCACAACCCCAAACGTCGAATACAATGTTCGCTTCGCGTCTCTGCCGGCGGATCGGCTCCGGCACAGGGACCACCGGTTCGAGTGGACCCGGCGGGAGTTTCAATCCTGGTGCGCCGGGGTCGCCGGGCGTCACGGCTACGGCGCGCGGTTTCTGCGGATCGGCGTTGAAGATGCCGCGGTCGGCGCTCCGACACAGATGGCGGTGTTTCAGCGATGAAGATCGAATTGCCCGAGCTGTCGCTGGTCGCACTCATCGGAACGTCCGGGAGCGGGAAATCGACGTTCGCCGGGACGCACTTCAAATCCACCGAAGTGCTCTCCTCCGATGAGTGCCGGGGACTCGTCTCCGACGACGAAAACGATCAGAGCGCCACCAGGGATGCCTTCGACGTTCTGCACTACATCGCCGCAAAGCGCCTGGCCGCCGGGCGGCTGACCGTCATCGACGCCACCAACGTTCAGGCACATGCACGCAAGCCCATCGTGAAGCTGGCACGTGAGCACGACGTGCTCCCCGTGGCGATCGTGTTGAACCTTCCGGCCAGGCTCTGCCACGAACGCAACCGGGACAGAGCCGATCGACAGTTCGGTTCCCACGTCATCCGCCAACAA
Source organism: uncultured Desulfobacteraceae bacterium (assembly GCA_964431545.1). GTDB lineage: Bacteria > Desulfobacterota > Desulfobacteria > Desulfobacterales > JAABSP01 > CAYSLC01. The sequence goes on from CAYSLC010000017.1 coordinate 18,136, forward strand.
TCGCAACAGCTGCGCAGGGCGCTCCGGTCGCTCAAACGGGAAGGCTTCCGCCACATCGCGGTGCTCGACTCGCCGGAGGAGGTGGCGGCCGCGGAAGTCGTTCGCAAGCCCCTCTGGAACAATAAGCGCCACGAGACGGGCCCGTTCGACATCATCGGTGACGTTCACGGCTGCTATGACGAGACCCTCGCCCTTTTGCGCAGGCTCGGATACAATGTCCAGGACCACGGGACGGCGCCCATGGCGAGGCACCCGGAAGGACGGCGAGCGGTTTTCGTGGGTGACCTGGTGGATCGCGGCCCCAAGTCTCCCGCCGTTCTGCGTCTCGTGATGGCGATGGTGCGCGGGGGAACCGCGCTCTGCGTTCCGGGGAACCACGACATCAAGTTGAAGCGGAAGCTGGACGGTCGTGACGCGCGGCTCACGCACGGCCTCGCGGAGACCCTGGAGCAGCTCGATCGGGAGTCGGCCGTGTTCATCGAGGAGGTGAAGTCCTTCATCGACGGCCTCGTGAGCCATTACGTACTGGACGACGGCAAGCTGGTCGTCGCCCACGCCGGAATGAAGGAGCCCTTTCAGGGGCGCGCATCGGCCCGCGTGCGGGAGTTCGCGCTGTACGGCGAGAGCACCGGAGAGACGGACGAATATGGTCTTCCTGTCCGGTACAACTGGGCGGCCGACTATCGGGGCGGGGCGCGGGTGGTGTATGGCCATACGCCCGTGCCGAGCGCCGAGTGGCTCAACAGGACCATCTGTATCGACACGGGCTGCGTCTTCGGCGGAGCGCTGACCGCTCTGCGCTACCCCGAAAACGAGCTGGTGTCGGTCGCCGCTTCCAAGATGTACTACGAACCGGTCAAGCCGCTCGAGGGAGCCTCGACAGCGGCGGCGGAACGGCCGTACAACGACGTCCTCGATATCGGGGATGTCCAGGGAAAGCGCATCATCTCCACGCGCGTCCGTGGCACCGTGACGGTGCGGGAGGAGAACGCGGCCGCGGCCCTGGAGGTCATGAGCCGTTTCGCCACCGATCCTCGCTGGCTCATTTACCTGCCGCCCACCATGTCGCCCCCGGAAACGCGAAAGGAAGGTCCGACCCTCGAGCACCCCGAGGAGAGCTTCCAGTATTTCCGGGCCAACGGCGTCCCGAAGGTGGTGTGCCAGGAGAAGCACATGGGCTCGCGGGCGATCGCCGTCGTGTGCCGCGATGAGGAGGCGGCCGCCAAACGATTCGGCATCCAAGGTCACGGCACCGGGGCCCTATACACCAGGACGGGAAGGCCATTTTTCGACGACCCCGCCCTCGAGGCCGACTTCCTAGGACGCCTCCGCACCGCGTTGACGACCGCCGATTTCTGGAACAAGTTCGCGTCGGACTGGTTCTGTCTCGATGCGGAACTCATGCCGTGGTCCGCGAAGGCTCAGGAATTGCTGCGGTCCCAGTACGCGCCCGTCGGGGCGGCGGGCCGGGCCGGCATGACCGCCGCCCTTGCGGCCCTCCGACGAGCAGCCGCCCGCACCCCGGAAATGGACGGCCTCATCGACCGATACACTGCCCGTCGGGCGTGCGTCGAGAAGTATACGGATGCGTACCGGCGCTACTGCTGGCCGGTATCCACCATCGACGACCTCAAGTTCGCGCCGTTTCACCTGCTCGCCTCCGAGGGACGGGTCCATGCCGACCGCGACCATGCCTGGCACATGGACACGCTCGCCGAGCTTTGTGACGCGGATGGCCGCCTCCTGCACAAGACGGCATTCAAGATCGTCAACTTGACCAGCGCGGAGAGCCAAGCCGACGGCGTCGCCTGGTGGGAAGCGCTCACCGAAAGCGGCGGCGAGGGGATGGTCGTGAAGCCGATGGAGTGGCTTGTGCGTGGGAAGAAAGGGCTGGTGCAGCCCGCCGTCAAGTGCCGCGGCAGGGAGTACCTGCGCATCATCTACGGGCCGGAATACACCCTGGATGAGCATATCGAGCGACTGCGCGCCCGGGGGCTTGGTCCCAAGCGGTCCCTCGCGCTTCGCGAGTTCGCCCTCGGCCTCGAGGCCCTGCACCGCTTTGTGGAGAGGGAGCCGCTATATCGCGTGCACGAGTGTGTTTTCGGGGTTCTTGCACTGGAAAGCGAGCCTGTGGATCCGAGACTATGAGCGTACCCCGCATCAATGCGGGCGAGACGGACAGGGACCCATGCGCCACGTAAGGCGAATCCATCAACTGTCAATTGTTCGAACAAATATTTCCAAAATATCCAAAATAACGGTTATTTGTTCAA
>CAYSLC010000017.1:20508-26315 GCA_964431545.1 uncultured Desulfobacteraceae bacterium
AATTTCATGCAAAAGCCGATTCTTATTTTTCTCTTGGCGCTTCTTATTATGGGTTGCGACCTTGCTTCCGACATGCAAGAGATGAATAAAAAGCAAGCTGATCTCCAGCAGGTATTTCAAGATACCCATGGCTGGGAGGCCCAAATAGGCTGGAATATTCACAACGGCGTTTTTACGCGGCTCACCGTGCGGCTGGACGCCGGTGAAATCGGGGATCGAACTGTCTCGCATGTTGTGGCGGCCGCCAAGGAGGCCGCGGCCAAGGTATTTCAAGAGAGGCCGGAGGTATTGGTTGTGCAGGTCGTCAGCAATTATGAGAATGAATAACGGACAGACGGTTCGTTAAGGACCGCGTGACCAGTTTTCTCCGGATTCCGCTCAATTTCGGCGCCGTCATGAGGCGCAATGTCGGACCGATGGAGGCGGCGGGCGCGGTCCCGGACAACATGGTGGTCCTTGCGGACGAAAATTCCCTGTGGGGGGCCGATGTCTACATCGAAGTGACCCGTGACGTGCCGGGGGCGGAGATGGCGACCATCTCCGGAACCTTTCTCTCAAAGGTCTTCGAGGGGCCCTATCGGAACATGCGCGAATGGATCGAGGAGATGAAGGGCTTTGTCCGGAGCCGGGACAGGGAACTCCACCGGATGTACTTCTTCCACACCACCTGTCCGAAGTGCGCCAAGAAGTACGGGAAAAACTATGTGGCGATACTGGCCCAGGTCTGAAGGAGGGCACGCCTTTTCCGGCCATACCGTTTTTGATGGTGTGCATCGGTATCGAAAAGCCGGATGGCGTCTTGGACTTCTTCATCATATGGGATAGGAGGCGAGGAGGCGACAAATGGGATATCTGGCGGCGCTGGCATGGTGTATCGCTTTTGGAGGGTTTGGGTTCTTTTTGATCTCTCAAGGGGAAAAATATCGAGATTATCGGTCGTTTACGGCAAAGGTAAAACAGATCCGGACCCGCGGCGGGAATACAGCCGTCATGGAGCCATCGATACCGGGAATCGGGGAGTTCGAATTCAGCTTTCAGGATCTCGGGGACTACAGGGAAGGGGACATGCTCGATTGCATGTGGGACGGAAGGGACCCGACCACGGCCCAGCTAGACCTGCGGAAAAATCAAAAGGGCGGCGTCTACATCTGTTTCGCCGCCGTCGCCCTGATGGTGATCATCGTTCTGTTGAGCCTGATTCTAAGCTGAAGCAGCCCGGGACTGATCGTAAGGGAGTCACAAGGATTAAAACTACCCGCGAACCGGCTTCATCGTGACGTCAAAATTTCATCATAAATAAAACGGCGGGGATCTTATCTTTATGTGACTCCCGAAGAACAAGGAGTGCGAAAATTTCGTTTTTCGCACTAAAAAAAATGGGAACAGCCCATTCGGGTGCGAAAAATATAATTTTCGCACTCCACAATACACCGGAATTTGATGGAAGTTGAAATATGCCATGTTCAAATGCTCCACCCATACCCCCGCCCATCTGCTGATCGATGACACGCCATAGTCTAAATTCCGTTATAAACTAAACGGCGGGGATCTTATTTTGTTGTGACTCCCTAACCGTGGGGAGCCGATGGATCGGATTTTTGGAAATGATAACCGCCACGATCATGAATCTTCGGCCGTTTCGGTCTGTGTCGATACGAAGGCGTCTTCAACGGCATCCGTTCGGCGGGACAACCAGTGGTCGATGAATCATTTCGCTCGGCATATTCACGACGGAAACTGGATCGAGGCGCGTCTTTTTCAAGCAAACCCAGGGAGGAGTCTTTCACCGGTCACTGGTATATTGAGCACCCTCTCATCCGGCGGACCATGAACTTGGCGTGTTACCGGCGCATTGGCGTCGTGTTAGAAAATCATGAGGACCGCGCCGGATTGTCAGGCGGAATCGGCGTCCCCGGTTGAAGACCTGTTTTAAGACTTGACACCTATCCGCCCCTTGGGCATATTTTGAGACCCTTGGACGGTGTGAGATCAACGCTTCGACCGGGGTCGCGGTCCTCCCTGAACGGGCCGGGCCGGTTGAAAAACGCCGCCGACGCCCTCGGAACGGAGACCAGGATCGCCGATGAACAAACCCACTGTTTCCAAGATTCTCCGAAACGCCCTCCCCTTGATCTCGGCGGGATTGATGATCGCCCTGATCGCCTACTGGTCCATCCACCGGGAGCGTCTCCCCGACCGGATCCGGATCGCCGCGGGTCCTCCCGGGTCCCTCTACGCCACCTTCGCCTATGCCTTCGGCGGGAAGCTGAGCCGGAAAACCGGCAAACAGGTGGCGGTCATCGAGACGGAGGGCTCCCTCGAAAACCGGCGGCTCCTGCTGTCGGGGGAAGCGGAACTGGCGCTCTTCAGCAACGGGTCCGGGCCCATGGAGGGCACCGGCATCCTCGCGCCCCTCTACGACGAGCTGGTCCACATCCTGGCCCGGGACGGATCCGGCATCGAGGCCCTCTCGGGGCTCGGCGGAAGGGTGGTGGCCCTCGGGTCCGAGAACTCCGGCGTCCGGCCCACCGCCCTGCGCATCCTGCAGCATTACCAGGTCAACCCCTCCGGAATTCCGGAGGTCCAGCACCCTGTCGAGGCGTTGAAGACCCGCGCCGACATTCCCGCCGCCGTCGCACTGACGGGCATCGCCGATGCCTCCATGCAGCAGTTGTTGTCCACGGGCGGCTTCAGGCTCCTGGAGATCGGGGACACCGAGGCCCTGACCTTCCACTATCCCTTTTACACCCCGGGGGAGATCCCCAAGGGGTTATACGGCGAAAACCCCTTCCCGGTCCCCGGACGCGACATCTCGACCCTCTCCGCCAGGGCGGTGCTCATCGCCCGCTCCGACGCATCGAACCTGCTGGTCACCACCGTGCTCGACGGGTTGTACACGTCCGACCTCCAGACCCAGATCCCCACCCTGATCCCCAAGCAGGCGGCCGCCGCATGGCCCAGCAACAGTTGGCTCCCCAAGGCGCGGACGTATTACGAACCCTACAAGCAGATCAAGTTCATCAGCGACATGCTGGAGCCGCTTTCCGCGGCCAAGGAGCTGATCCTGGCCCTGGTGCTCGGGGCGTTCTTCCTCCGAAACCGGCTCAACGAGACCCGCAGGCGCCATCAGAAGAAGGCCTTTGTGGAACAGAAGGAGCGCCTGGATGAATCGATTCAGGAAATCATACAGATGCAGCGGACCGGAATGGAAACCGGGGACCGGGAGGTACTCCATGAGTTGCAACGGCGATTGGCCGAGGTGCAGGAAAAGGCCCTGACCGAATTGACCGACGAAAAACTCCGGGGAGATCAGATGTTTCTGCTCTTTTTGACATTGTGCTCGGATGTGGGTCGAAAACTGGAAAACCGGTCGTTGACCCTGGGGCTGTCCCGGTCCGCGCGCGCCGTCGGCCGCCCGAATCCACAAAAACCTTCGAACGCACCACGGCGGGAGGACATATGAAGGGATGGCGCCTCTTTTTTCTTGCGGTGGCGGTGGGGCTGTTGCTCGCCCAACCCGCCCAATCCGCCCAAACGGACGCGGGGGACGCTGGAAAACAGCTGTTTTCCCTGCACGGCTCCAACACCATCGGGGCCCGGCTCGCGCCGACCCTCGTGGAGGCCTTCCTGCGCCACATCGGCGCCACTTCCGTCGCGGCCCATGACCTGGGGGACGGAAAAAAGCGGATCACGGCCCGGCTGCCGGGGGAGGGGCCCTGCCACGTGGAGATCGCCGCAAAGGGATCGAGCACCGGGTTCCGGGATTTTCTCGAGGGGAGATGCGACGTCATCATGGCCTCCCGCAGGGCCACGCCCGGGGAAGCGGCCGCCGCCGAAAAGAAGGGATACGGTGACCTGAGACGCCGGCCCTGCGAACATGTGCTCGGCATGGACGGCATTGCGGTGATCGTCAACCGGGCCAACCCGGTGGAACGGTTGACGGTTCGGCAACTGGCCCGGATCTTCAACGGCGAGATCCGGAACTGGCAGGCGGTCGGCGGCACCTCCACGCCGATCCAGGTCTTTGTCCGGGATCAAGATTCCGGAACCTATGCCGTCTTTCGGGACAAGGTCCTGGGATCGACGCCCCCGGTGGGGGACGCCAAACCCTTCGACAGCAACGGGGCCCTGTCCCGGGGGGTCCTCATGGATGTCTCCGCCATCGGATTCGTCGGATTGCCCTATGTGGGAGCCAATCGTCCCCTGGCCCTCTCCCACGGCGGCTCCGTCCCCCTGCGCCCCAGCGTGTTCACGGTTCGCACCGAAGATTATGTGCTCAGCCGTCGGCTCTACCTCTACCAGGCGAAAACCCCGAAGCATCCCCTGGTGTCGGCCTTCATTCCGTTTGCGCTGGCCGACGACGGCCAACAGCTGGTGAAGCTGGCCGGATTCGTCGATCTCTCCCTGCTGCCCGAGGCGCCGAAGGTCGCGGCGGCGCAAGCTCCCGAACCCGCCGTGGAGCCGGTGGAGGCGGCCGGGGCCGGCGACGAGCCGCCGGTGCTGGACGACGAGCTGTTCATCGACCCCGAGCAGATCGAATCCATCCTGGCGCGGACGGATGTCCCCGAAGGGTACCGGACCATCGCCAGGGAGGCGGAGCGCCTCAAGGTCAATTTCCGGTTCGAAACCGGCAGCGACGACCTCGACACCCTGGCCCGCGCGGATATCGAACGGCTGATCCAGTTCATGGCATCCCCCGAGTTCCGGAACAGCCGGATCATCCTCACCGGCTTTGCCGACAGCCGGGGCGACTGGGACGATAACCTGGCCCTCTCCAAAAGCCGGGCCGAGGCGGTCTACAAGGCCCTGACCCTGGCGGGCCTACCGGTGATCCGGTACGAGGGATTCAGTGAAGCCGTGCCGGTGGGATCCAACGAGACCCCCGAGGGGCAGGCCCTGAACCGGCGGGTGGAGGTGTGGCTGGAGCGGTGACCGCCCGGCGCGCCTCCCCTTTCCGCCGAAGGCCCCTTCGGCCCCCCTTTCGACGCGACCGGCCCCGGGGCCGTGTCTCCGGCCCCGGTCGGTCCTTTCCGATCTCCCCCATGTTCAATCCACACCATTTTCTAACACACCGGTAACGATCCCCTAAAATTCGACTGGTAGAAATACAGGCGGAAGCGGTTCCCGCTGTTTCGCGTCGAGGGGATCGCGACGGAAACGGAGAACATGGGCTCACCCATCGGGGGGCCTGTGGTTTGCTGGTATACCCAGAGACACAACGAGGAGAGAAAAGATGCTGAGCAGCGATGTTCACGAGGTTCCCGGCCGCCTTCGGGTGAAAATCCCGGCGCTCGGGGGGCGGCCGGACGGAAACGAAATCGTACAAGACCTCTTCCGGAATATCGACGGGATCGAGCGGGTTACCTTCAACCGGATGACGGGCAGCGTCGTCATTCTGTACGATGCCGGGTCGGTGGCGCCGAAGGCGCTCTTGAAACCGCTGAACGATCACGAGCTGCTGCCGGTGGAACCCCGGCCGACAACAGGATCTCGCATCCCGTCGCTGACGGCGGAGGTGAGCCGGTTCACCGCCAGGGAGCTGGGCCGATTCCTCATGGCCAAGGTGCTGGAGCACAACGGGATGGGCCTGCTGGCCGCGCTCATCTAAGCGGCCCCACCCCCCCGGGCAACGCCGCCGTCCGGTTCAACCCTTTTCGGACGTACACGGACGTCACCGCACCCCCGGAATTGCTACCCCCCACGCCATCCGGACCATAAATCCCGCCGGGGTCTTCCGAACACCGGAGGGCTTCCCCCGACACCTTTTCCTGTTTTTCGGGCAGGGCTTCTGAAACGGGGCTCGAAGC
>CAYSLC010000017.1:26415-43532 GCA_964431545.1 uncultured Desulfobacteraceae bacterium
ACCCATCCGGGGCCGATTCGGCCTTTACGGAAGTCGGCCAATCTGGTATGGCCGGTTTCAGGATGATCTTGCGACCCCATGTTGAAAACGACACACCGGAGGTGACCCGACATGAATCAGATGGAATTGGTGAACGCCCTGCACCTGAAAGCCGGTCTATCCAAAGAAGAAGCCCGACGTGTGGTGAAGCTTTTTTTCGACGCGGTGACCGAAGAGTTGGCGTCCGGCGGCAGGGTCGAAATCCGTGGGCTCTTCTCCTTCTACACCCGGTACTACCAGGGATACACCGGGAGAAATCCGAAGACCGGAGAGCCCGCCCAGGTGAAACCGAAGAAGATGCCCTTTTTCAAACCGGGCAAGGAGCTGAAACGGAGAGTGGATGGCGGTGACTGAACCGGATTGTCACCGTCCTCTTCCCATATCCCGCCAAGGTTGCGCGGGCGGATCGATCAAGGAACTTACCCAGGGCAGAAAGGAGAAACCTGTGGATTTCCGGAAGAACGGCCCGTCTCCGGGATGATGATGAAATGAGGCGATTTCTGTGCATCCTCCTGCTCATGGCTCTGACCGCCGCCCCGGCAACGGCCCGGAAGACCGGGGATCTGATGGAGATGGAGACCGAGCAACTCTTCGAACTCTCCCTGGAAGAGCTGCTCGACCGGGAAATCTCATCGGCCGGAAAGATGGTGGAGAAGGTCGGAGACATCCCGGCCAGCGTCCATATCGTCACCCGGGAGGAGATCGAGACCTACGGCTACCGGACGCTCTCCGAAGCCATCGAAAACATTCCGGGGTTCTACGCCGTATACGACTACTGGGACGACATCGTCGGGGTCCGGGGCGTGCTCAACGAAGGGAACATCATCTTTCTGGTCAACGGCGTGGCGCAGCACGTCAACGAGATCAGCGAGATCATGGTCCCCACCGACGCCATCGACCGCATCGAAGTGGTCCGGGGGCCCATGTCCGTGATCCACGGTTCCGGGGCCTTCCTGGGGTCCATCAACATCGTCACCGACCAGCCCCCCCCGGACGCCCCTCCCAGCCGGATTTCCGTCACCGCCGGCGACGGCGGTGTCCGCGAGGGATTCCTCCGGACCGGCGGCGGGGATGGGGACGTCCGATTTACCCTCAACGCCACCGCATACCGATCAGACGGCATCGAGGCAGACTACCGGGGGATGATCGGCGGCGATATCCACGACTGGATCCTCCGGAACCATCCGGAGGCCCGCCTCCGGACGGACGGAACCCTGGAACAGAAAAACTGGAACCTCAACCTCTCCGGCCGCCTGCGCCGGTGGTACGGCCACTTCCAGTACAACCGGTCCGACAACGGCGTCTTCGAGGGGATCTCCTTCCACGACGGCAGCGCCCAGGAGACCGAAATCACCACCCTCCAGGCCGGCCATCGGCGGCATTTGACCGACACGGTGGTCCTGGACGGCAAGGTCACCTTCAGCCGGTTTCAGGATGACGAACGGTACGATGTCTATCCCCCATCGGAGTACGGTCCGGAGGCCCTGGGCGGCAGCGGCGGCGACGAGGACCGCCTGGAGGTCGAACTCGACGTGATCTGGCGGCCGGCGGAGACCTTCAACCTGGTGGCCGGCCTCCATTCCAAGACGATCCGCGACACCGCCTACCGGATCCACCTCCCCGCCCCGATGGACGCCCCGGACGGCGAAATACGGGGCCGGTACCGGACCTCGGACCGGGAGACCCGGTCCGTGTTCGCCCAGGCGAACTACGCCCCCTGGGACCCCCTGCGGCTGACGCTGGGGGCCCGTCTGGAACAGTATATGTCCTTCGAATCGAGGGCCTACGTCCGGTACGGAGAGGACGCCTATCCCTCCACCGACCGGTTCAACACCGGCGAACGGATCTATGCCATCCCCCGGGCCGCCGCCGTATGGACCCCCTCGGACGGCCACATCGTCAAACTGATGTACGGGGAGGCGAACAAGCCGTTCTCCGCCCTGGACATCGCCATCATCGAACTGGAGAAGGGGATCCTCCGGGAGCTGGCGCCAGAGGAGATCGAAACGATGGAGGTCAACTACCTCGTCTCCCACGGCCCCGTGGGACTGAGCCTGAGCCTGTTTCGAAACAACATCGAGAATCTGCGGACGGTGCGCCTGGAGGCGACCGAGGGCGGCGATATCGTCCCGGTGCGGGACAATTCCGGACGGATGGTCTCCGTGGGCGGCGAAGCCATATTGACGGCCCGGCCGACGCCGTGCCTGAACCTGGAACTGAGCGCGGCCTACCAGGAGACCGAGGATCGCACCGGAGGCGACCTGTCCCTCTCCCATTCGCCCCGGCTCCTCGCCAAGGTCAAGGCCGAATACCGGCGAGGGTCCTGGACCCTGGGGGTGAGCGGACGGTACGTGGACGACATGGACCCCCACCGGCCCCTGGAAGTCCCGGCGAGCTTCGATCTGCGGTCTTCGGACGACAGCGTGGTCTTCGACGCAAACCTGCGCTACGTCCACGCCCGCTCCGGCCTGTTCGCGGCCGTCCACGTCGCCAACCTCCTGGACGGGACGGTCCGCTATCCGGCCACTGAAAACGCCCTGTTCCGATACGGTCTCCTCGACGAAGGCCGGCGGATATCGGGGACCGTCGGGTGGACGTTCTGATGGCATCGAAGGGGGCCGCCGGCCGGGGTCGGCCCCACCCGGCCGGCGTGGCCGCATGGATGGTGAGCCTCTGGATCCTTTTCGCCGGTCCGGGCGGCGGTTACGCCGACACTTACGGCGCCCTGCCGGAAAAGATCCAGGCCGCGTTATTGGTCAAGATTCTGCCCATGAGCCGGGAGATGAGCGAAAGGGAGAAGATCGCCATCCATGTGGTCCGCGCGCCCAAAACCGCGGGGGAACTGCGCAAGGCCCTGGGACGGTCCATCGGCAAGGCGGTGTTGGCCGAGGTGGCGGAAGGGCCTGATCTGCCCGCCCGGCCGCCGGCGGCCCTGGTCATCGGACCGGATGCCGACGTGGACCGGTGCGTCCGGTACTGCCGGCGACGCCGGGTGCTCAGCGTCACCGGTGTGCCGGCCCTCATGGAACGGGGCGTCACCCTGGGGCTGGCGGCGGCCGGGGGCAAGCCCCGGATCGTCCTCGACATCGGGGCGTCCCGGTCCGAGGGGATCACCTGGCACCCGACCCTGTTGAAACTGTCAGACCTCCGCCGGCCGACGCCATGAATCTGCGGAACCGGTTCATCCTCCCCACCATGATCCTGATCCTGCTGGGAATGGGCATCTCCAGCGCCATCCCCTACGTCAAGTCCCGGCAGGCCCTCCTCCAGTCGCTCTCGGAGCAGCTGCGGGACGAGGCCGAGACCATCGTCCGCCTCACCGACGAGGCGATCGAGAACATCCGGTTCAACTTCATCTACTGGAGCGACGACGCCACCCTGACCACCGTGGTCCAGGAGTATCTGGGGGAGATGGTGGGCGATTCGGCCGATGATCTGCTGCGAAAGATCCGGTCGGGATACGGCTACTACGAGCGGCTGCTGGCCGCGGATGCGGCGGGGGAGGTGATCGCAAGCACCGAGACCGGCGACATCGGCGGCGCCATCGGGGATCGCCGCTTTTTCCGGGCGGCCATGGCCGGGGAGTTTTTCATCTCCGACGTCTACGCCGACCCCCGGACGGGCCGGCCGGTCTTCACCGTCTCCGGTCCGCTCTTCATGAAGAAGGAGATCGTGGGGGCCCTCTGCGGCGTGGTGGCGGTGGCCTATTTCAACGACAACTACATCCGGCCGGCGCGGATCGGGGCGGCCGGGTACGCCTTCGTCTTCGGAAGGGACGGCCGGATCATCGCCCACCCCGACCCCGGCAAGATCTTCTCCCCCGCCGGTCCGCCCGACCTTCCGGAGCGCGCGGCCCGGACGGACGGAGAGGGGGTCGTCGATCTCGTGGACGGCGGCGCGGCGCGCACCGCCGCCCTGAGCCGGTCCGAGAAGATGGGGTGGACGGTGGTGGTGGCGGCGGACCGGGAGGAGTTCCTGGAGCCGGTGAAGCGGATGGGCCACCTCAACCTCATCGTCCTGCTGGTCATCTCCGTCTTCGTCCTCTCGGCCCTCTTCTGGCTGGTGCAGACGGTCACCGGCCAGATCCAGGAGATCATGGATCTTCGGATCGCCAAGGAGGGGGCCGAGGCCGCCTCCCGGTCCAAAAGCGAGTTTCTGGCCAACATGAGCCACGAGATCCGGACGCCCATGAACGCGGTCCTCGGGTTCTCGGATCTGCTGGCGTCGGAGATCGTCGAACCGAAGCAGAAGAAGTATCTGGAGGCCGTCCGGATCAGCGGCAAGAACCTGCTCAGGCTCATCAACGACATCCTGGACCTGTCCAAGATCGAGGCCGGCAAGCTGGAGCTGGTGCCGGTGCCGGTGGATCCACGGCGCCTCTTTGCGGAGATTCGCGAGATCTTCCGGCTCGACGCGGAGCGCAAGGGCCTCGAGCTGACCTTTACCATCGATCCGGAGATCCCCCCGCTGCTGATGGTGGATGAGGTCCGTCTGCGGCAGATCCTGGTCAATCTGGCGGGAAACGCCGTCAAGTTCACCGACGGCGGGTGGGTCCGGGTCTTGTTGGCACGGACGGGTGACCGCCGGAGGCCGGACCCCCTCGATCTTTCCATCGCCGTTTCCGATTCCGGGGCCGGGATCCCCCCCGACGCCCTGGAACGGATCTTCGAGGCCTTCAACCAGGCCGGCGCCGTCCCCGGAGCCGGCTCCGGGGGCGGCACCGGTCTGGGACTGACCATCACCCGGAACCTGGTGCGGATGATGAACGGCGGGATCGATGTGGAGAGCCGGGTGGGCCATGGGACCACCTTCCGGATCACCCTGCCCGGGATCCGGATCGCCTCGCCCGCAAAACGGCCCGGGGATCCGGATCCGGTCCGGCTGGAGGGGCTCCGGTTCCAGGGGGCCGCCGTCCTGGTGGTGGATGACAACGACCTGAACCGGGAGCTGATCGCGGAGGTGCTCCGCTCCGTGGGCCTGACCGTGGCGGAGGGCGCGGACGGCGGACAGGGGGTGGACCTGGCCCGGTCCCGCCGGCCGGACCTGATCCTCATGGACATCAAGATGCCCGTCATGGACGGGTTCGCCGCCCTCTCCGCCCTCCGGGACGACCCCCATACCGCCGCGGTCCCGGTGGTGGCCCTGACCGCTTCGGCCATGGAGGCGGAGAAGCGACGGATCCTGGAGAGCGCCTTTGACGGCTACCTGGTCAAGCCGGTGGAGAGGCCGACGCTCCTTCGGACCCTGACCCGGTTTCTGGACCACCGATGGGAGAAGAGAGGGGGCGCCGCCGGGGAGAATCCCATGGAGGAGGCTCCGGAACCCCTGTCCGCCCTCGCCGCGGCCGGACTGCCGGACCGGGTGCGGGAGCTGGAGGCCATGATGGACGAATGGAGGAGGATCCGCCGCCGTCAATATATCCCCGACATGAAAGCCTTTGCCGATCGGCTCCGGGAGATGGGCGAGGCCGGCGGCATCAAGGTCCTCTCGGAATACGGGCGCCGGCTGCGGTTCTGCGTGGACAGCTACGACATTTCGGAGATGTCGGCCGTCCTGGAGCGATTTCCGGAGTTGATCCAGACCCTGAAACGACGCATCGGAGGAGAGCATGGCCATGGAAGCGACGGATCGAAACGGATTCAAGATCCTGATCGTGGATGACAATCCCAGGAACATCCAGGTGGTGGGAAACCTGCTGAGCCAGGAGGGGTACCCCACCGCCTTTGCCGTGAACGGCGAACAGGCCCTGGAACAGGCCGGGGCCGACCACTTCGACCTGATCCTGCTGGATGTGATGATGCCGGGGATGGACGGGTTCGCGGTCTGCGAGCATCTCAAGAAGGATGAAAAGACCCGGGAAATCCCCATCATCTTCCTCACCGCCAAGACCGACACCGAGAGCATCGTCAAGGGCTTCGACGTGGGCGCCTTCGACTACGTCACCAAGCCCTTCATCGGCAGGGAACTCCTGGCCCGGGTCCGGTCGCGGCTCCGGGAGAAAGTCCTCCAGGACGAACTGAAACGGCGATACGAGGAGATCAGGCGGCTGGAGACGATGCGGGAGTCCCTCACCCACATGATTCTCCACGACCTGAAGAACCCCTTGAGCGGCATCACCGGGTATGCGGGCCTTCTGGAGATGAACCCGGCCGTCGCCGCGGACCCCAAGGCGTCGGCCCAGGTCGGTTCCATCCTCAACTGCGCCCGGACCATGATCGACATGACCATGGCGATCCTCGACGTCTCGAAGATGGAGTCCGGACGGATGCCGCTGACGATCGAGGCGGTGGCGCTCCATACCGTCCTGCGGGTGGTGGTGGACGGCCTTGCGCCGCACCTGGAGAGATCCTCCGTGGAGATGGCGATCCACCTTCCCCCGGATCTGCCGAAGCTCCGGGCGGACCGGGAGATCCTCCGCCGGATCCTGGTCAATCTCCTGGGCAACGCCGTCCGCTTCTCCCCCAAAAACGGGGTGATCACCTTCCGGGCCGAGCGGGCTGGAGCGGAGGTCCGGCTGATCGTCTCGGACCAGGGGCCGGGGATCCCCGAGGCGTTTCGGGAACGGATCTTCGAAAAGTACGCCCAGGTCGACCTCCGGGAGTCGGATCGGAAGATGTCCACCGGCCTCGGCCTCACCTTCTGCAAGATGGCGGTGGAGGCCCACGGCGGGCGGATCGGCGTCTCGGGAGAGCCGGGAAACGGAAGCGACTTCTGGCTCCTTCTGCCGGCGGCGGCCGGCGGCTCCAAATGATCCCCTGTTCCGGCTGTCCTCTTCGCGCCATGCGCAAGGTGAAGGACTTGGCCGGGGGCCTCCAGGTTTTCAGAAAATCGGTTGAATTATGCAGACGTTTGAGATATTCGAAGAGGGGTTGATCAAGGGAAAGCGTACTTGGGTTTGGCCAAATCGAATGATCTCCAAAAACTCGGACTCCTCCATCTGGTACACCCAACGATACGCGAAGGTTCGGTGAGATGCGTAAATTTCCGGAGAAAGACTGGAAGATCCTTCGAAATCTCAAGGATGGACCGCCCTCGGCATCACCATCTCCTTGTTGCCGCTGGTGGTTGCTCCCTTCTGCCTGGAACAGAGCATGCACGACCGGGCGCGACTGGTCTCAGCGGCGATTGCGGTTCTTCGGGAACGCGAGGACGTCGACACAGATCGGATCGGTGTGATCGGATTCAGTCAGGCCGGATGGGTGCTTCCCTTGCTTCCGGGGATAGGCGACAGCCCAAGGGCCATGATCATCGTCTCCGGAGCCGTCAATTGGAAGGAACAGGGGGAGTACCACACACAAAACAGGCTCGAGCGCAGCGGTTATACGCGGGATCAAATCCAAGAGATCCTGAGGTACATGGATTCATGTGACGCCTTTCTGGAGACGGATTCTCCCTATGAGGCATACCGCTCGTGCAGGCGGGATCGCGTCCCCTCATTCTACAGGCGGCGCAAGGAAACCATGAGCCCGGAGCGTTTCCGGTTCGTCGGAAAGAACATGCGGTCCGACATCCGGGATTCTCTCCATTCCATCCGGTGCCCCTTTCTGGGGGTGTACGGCGGCAAAGACCTTCATGTAAATCCGGTAGAGAGTCCGGAGGTCTATCGGCGTCGGTTTCGGCGATCGAAGCATCCCGATTACACCATCCGGGTATTCCCGAACGCCAACCATTCCCTCCTGCGTGAAGAGATCTTCGGAACCAGTGGAGAGATGGGCTTCTGGGAACTCCTGAAACTCTATTGGATGGAGGAGATGGCACCAGGGTCGCCGTGATCGACTTGGTGACCGAGGCGACGTCGTGGGGCGTCTGTCCGGAATAGGGGTGGAAGTAGCTCGTCGGGCGTTGTATCCTATCCCTCCTCATGGAACACGCCCTCCTTGATCCGGTCGTCGATGTTTCGGATAGCCCGGCCGACGGCTTCGATTGCGGACGCCTGATCCGCCGAGGTCTCTGCGATGGTTCTCATGGTCTCCACCACCCGGGCGATCTTTTCCGCCAGCCCGGGTTCATTGTCTCTTTTTTGTGCCCCATCCTAATCATTTCCTAACAGAGACAGGATAAATAATTCAGCTTGTTCGATTTCGCGGCCCGGATCGACACAAGCGTTCCTTGATGAAAAGTGCGAATCCACGCTTCACATTCGACGGATGGTGATGCCATGACGATAGATTCCCGGAAAAACGGCAGGTTCTCGCCCCATCGCGCCCCATGCCTCCGGTCCCCGCTTTTCTGGGGCTTGCTCCTGTTCGCCGTCCTGGCGGCTCCCCTCCGGAGCACGGGCATGGAGAAGGTCATGCTCTATTTCTACAGCGCGGAGGCCAACATCAACAACTATAAGACCCTGAAAGCGGCATTCGACGGGTACCTCTCCCGATTCGGGGCTTACGAGTTCCAGCCTTTTGGGGATCCCCGCTCCTTCGAGCAACGGATCGGCCGGGAGGACCATTGCCTGCTATTGCTCTCGGCCTGGCACTATCGAAAGCTCAGCCGGGTACACCCCTTGACGCCGGTGCTGATGGCCACCCGGGACGGCAGGAGCCATCAGAAGCGGATCCTGGTCTCCGCCTCCAAACGGCGGCCGGGGGACGGACCGATCGCCTCCGCCGGAAACCTGGCCCACAGTCGGAGCACCCTGGAGACCATGTTCCCGGATCAGGCGGCGGCCGATTTCAATATCCTGATGGTCCCCAAGGAGATCGACGCCCTGATGTGCCTGGGGTTTGAATCGGCCACCCATGCGCTGGTCACGGAGAGCGCGCTGGAAACACTGAAAACCCTCGACCCGGTGCTGTCCAAGCGGATCCAGGTCCTCGGGGAGACCGAAGGGAGCCTGTTGCCGGTCCTGGCGGCACCCCGGCAGGCCGCCGCCGATCTGGATGAGATCATCCGGATCGTCCGGAAAATGGATACGGCGCCGGAGGGGACCGATATTTTGAAACTTCTTGATCTGGACGGCTGGAGACCCTTGACCCCGTCGGACCAATCGAAACTGGAGGGATGAAAGTGATGACCACAGGCGGCGGACGATCACGGTTCGGTATGGGAATCTGGCTCTTTCTCCTGCTCCTGTCTCCCCTCCCCGCATTCGCGGAGGGCGATCCCGGCCCCCGGGTCCTGGTGTTGAACTCCGATGGCGGGGTGGAGAAATACCGCCTCGCCCAGGAGGCGTTCACGCAGAGTCTCTCCGGCCCTGTCCAGGCCCTCGACATGGCCGACGGGAAACGCAAACGGATCCGCATCCGGGAGATCCGCTCCCACGACCCGCGTCTGATCTACTGCATCGGCGCCAAAGCGTACGCCTTCGCCACCCGGTACCTGAAGGATCGAACCATCGTCTTCTCCTCGATCATCAACTGGCTTCGGCTCCCCCTGTCCGGGGAGACCTACGGGGTGTCCAACGAACTCCACTCCCGGATGCCGCTGATGATGTTCCGGTACCTCTTTCCCGGAATCGAGCGGATCGGGGTGCTATACTCGCCGCGATATACCGAACAGTGGTTTCGGAACGCGGAAACACAGGCCGGGGAACTGGGGATCCAACTGGTGGGCCGGCCGGTCCGGCGCGAAGGGGAGAGCTTGAAAGCCCTGCCGGAACTCCGCTCCGAGGCCCAGGCCCTCTGGCTGATCCCCGATCCCCTGGTGATGCCGGAGCCGGAAGCCCTCTACCGGATCTTGGAGGTCTGTGACGGAAACCAATGGCCGGTCTTTACCTACCACGCCGCCTTCTCCCGCATCGGGGCGGTGCTGAGCGTGGCGGTGGACGCCCCCACCATCGGTCGCCAGGCCGCCGGAATCGCCGGATCGCTGCTCTCCGGCGACACCGGAGAGGGGGAGCGGGTCCGGTACCCGGCGGGCTCCCATGTCACCCTCAACCTGGGGAAGATCCGGGCATACGGGCTGCCCTATAACGAAGATGCCCTGTCCACCGTCAACGAGATCATCAAATAGAAGGGGGTTGTAAATTGCGGCCCCGGCGATGGACCTTCGTGTCGGTTCGATCCATGAGCCTCCGATGGAAACTCATGGGCGCGGTCACCCTGTTGATGCTCTTTTTGATCGGCGGGTTGACCTTCTTCCAAATCCGAACCCAGAGCGTTCTCCTGGAAGAGGAACTGGAAAAGCGGATCACCCTGATGCGGGAAAACCTGATCGAACGGGGCAAGAATATCGCGGGGCATCTGTCCCGCCAGGTGGAAAAAGATATCGCCGCCTTCAACTTCTCCGGTATGGTGGAGACCGTCCGGGAGAGCACCGCCGGGAATCAGGAGATCTCCCACGCCATCCTGACCAACCGATCCAACAAAATCTTCGTGCACACCGCCGACCCGGACAAAGTCCATACCCGTCTGGCCGATTCACGGTCCGAAACGGCCGTGAAGGCGAAGCGGATCGAAGTGGTCCAATACCGGGAAGGGGCCGGCACGGGGATCGAAATCATCACGCCCATCCAGGTCGGCACCGGCCCGTGGGGCGTCCTGCGGCTGGTTCTGAATTCCGGAAAACTCGACCAGGAGATCCGGCGCTCCCGGTCCCTGATCTTAGAAGAGACCCGGCGTGTCACCCGCCAGTCGGCCCTTCTCTCTTTGGTTTTGATGGTCGCGGGCGCTCTGGTGGTGCGCTGGCTGGCCGGACGGTTCTGCCACCCGCTGATCCAGCTCACCGGTTCCGCCCGGCAGCTGGCCGACGGCGATTTCACCCAGACCGTCCAGATCCGCCGGGGGGATGAAATCGGTATCCTGGCCCGGGCCATGGCCCATACGGTGGCGAGCCTGAACCGGATCATCGGCAAAAACATCGCCACCTCCCGGGACGTGCTCGCCGCCACCTCCCGGCAGACCGTCTCGCTCAACGAAACCACCGCCTACCTGGAGGCGATCTCGGCCAGCATCCGGGAGAACACCGAAAGCGCGCTGGAAGCCGACAGGATCACCCGGGAGACCGCCCAGGGGGTCGAACGGGCCAATCGCTCCATGAAGCAGGTGACCCAAGCGATGGAGGAGATCTCCAGGGCCAGCGAGGAGACGCTCGGGATCATCAGGACCATCGACGAGATCGCATTTCAGACCCATCTGCTCGCCCTCAACGCCGCGGTGGAGGCCGCGCGGTCCGGCGAGGCGGGAGCCGGCTTCGCGGTGGTGGCCACGGAGGTGAAGAACCTGGGCCTGCGTGCCGCCGAGGCGGCCCGGAACACCGCCGCCCTGATCGAAAGGACGGTGCAAAAGGTGCGGGAGGGGGCCGGGATCGTCGGCCGCACCCATGCCGAGTTCGAAGAACTGGCCCGGAACGCCGAAAATATCGCCGGCCTGGTGAGCGGCATCAGCTTCGCCTCCTCCGACCAGAAGGACCGGATCGAGGAGATCAACGCGTCAATGGCCCGGATGAAGGTGGTGATCGAAAAGAACGCGGCCTCCGCCGATGAGCTGGCCGATTCCATGGCCGTGTTCAAGATCGCCCGGAGGCCGCGCCATACACTGCCTTCGGCTTCGAAGCGACCCGGCGATGCGGTTCCGGAGCCCGTCGAAGGCGGGTCGGAACCACCCGGATGCCGGTGAACGACGGCGTGGGCATACTATCTTCCAATCCCTGGAAAGCGAGGATCTGAAATGGCTGCGGACTTCAAGTGGAAAACAATCTGTCTGGCCCTGGCGGTGTTCTGGCCCACCGGCGTCTGGGCGGCCCTGGGCGATGAGGTGCCGGAACCGATTCGCGCCGAAATCGAGCGGGAGTTCCAGTGGCTGCGGGCCGAGGCGGCGGTCCCCTTCGTGGTCACCGCCTCCCGGGTCAAGGAGAAAGTGGGGGAGACGGTGCCCTCGGTGACGGTGATCCCAAGGGAGCAGTTCCGGCGCATGGGGGCGCGGCACCTGATGGATGTGATCCGCGCGGTTCCGGGGATGACCGCCCGGTATGTGGTCACCGGCCAGTACTACAGCCTGGAGACCCGAGGCATCGAAAAGCAGTACTCCCAGGACGTGTTGATCCTTTTGGACGGCCACCCGCTCAACAGCAACCTTCTGGGAAGCGCCACCTGGACCCTGGACAACCTGATCCTCGACAACGTCGAACAGATCGAGGTGATCCGCGGACCGGGCTCGGTCCTCTACGGGGCCAACGCCTTCTCCGCGGTCATCAACGTCATCACCCGGAAGCCCGGGGAGATCGAGGGCGCCGAACTGACCGCCGGCGGCGGCTCCCATGACACCGAGCGGTACAACCTCCTGTGGGGCCGGACCTTCGGGGCCGACGTCGGCCTGTCGTGCAACCTCAACTACTACCACACCGACGGATACGGAGCGTATCTCGAATCCGATTACCAGACCCGTCTGGACGCCCTCTTCGGCACGAACGCCTCCCAGGCCCCAGGCGAGGCGAGGAACTCCGACCAGAAGACCGATCTATCCCTGCGCCTTCAAAAGGGGGGCTGGTCCTTGGACGGCCGGTACATCGACCGGGGCAAGGACGCCGGTCCCGCCCTGGGCCGATCCCTGAACCGGCGGAGCCACACCGAATCCGTGGACTACAGCCTGGTGCTGGGGTACGGGACCGCTCTATGGGACCATCTGGATGTGAAGGGGAAGCTCTACCGCAACCACAACGACCTGGACAACATCCTCCAGCTCGTCCCGGACGGGGGCGCGGCCATGTCGCCGGAGGGGGTCCCCGTGGTGCTGCCCCAAGGACTCATCGGCAGACCGGAGGCCACAAACGAGCGGACGGGCGGGGAAGTCCAATTGACCTGGCGGCCGGCCCCGGCCCACACCCTTGTGGCCGGGCTGAGCTACGAGGAGATGGACCAGGATGATGTCCGGTACCGGGCCAACTTTCTCTACACCCCCATGCCGGGGGTGGTGGTCCCGCTCCCCCGGATGACGGACCTGAGCGACGAACAGAACTACAACCGGGAGGTCAGCCGGACCTTCCGGGCTTTGTTTCTCCAGGAGCTGTGGAACCTCACCCCCCGGCTGCGGGTCAGCGCCGGGGCGCGGTACGACGACTACAGCGATTTCGGCGGCAGCTTCAATCCCCGCCTGGGATTGCGATGGGAATACCTCCCGGATTACGACGTCAAGCTCCTCTACGGCCGGGCCTTCCGGGCCCCCAGCTTCTACGAACTCTACAGCATGAACAACCCGAGCCTCATGGGCAACCCGGACCTGGAACCGGAGACCATCGACACCTACGAACTCAGTCTGGGCGGGAGATTCTCCCCGACGTTCCAGGCACGGGTCACCGGCTTCCACAACACGGTCCAGGATGACATCGGGCCCAGACTGGTCGGCCTCCAGGACCACCTGATGAACCGGGGCGAACTCCGGACCTACGGGATCGAATCCCGGTTCCGGCTGGATATCGCCGAGGGGACCTACCTGTCGGCCCACTACACCTGGCAGAAGGCGGAGAGTTCCGAAAGCGGCAAGGTGATCTGGAACATCCCCCGGCAGAAGGGGACCCTCATGGCCAACCACCAGATCAAACCGTGGCTGAACCTCTACGCGGATCTCCACTTCCAGGCCGGGTTCAAGCGCCAGGAGGGCGACACGCGGCCGGACATCGACGATTTCGGGGTGGTCAACCTCTGCCTGCTCGCCTCGGATCTCTGGCCCGCCCTCCATAACCCGGAGGTCCGAATAGCGGTCTACAACCTCCTGGATGAGGAATACCGCTATCCCATCTCCAAGGAGACCATCCCGGACGACCACCCCATGCCGGGGATCCAGTTCATGGCGGAGCTGCGGTACCGGTTTTAACGCCATATCCAAGACGATCGATCCAAAGACGCCTTGTCTCCCGATCCAATGCGAATCCCGGCACCACTGGCCGCTCCGATTCACCCTCGACGCGAAGCGGTATGACCATCGATTCAACAGGTTCCTTTTCCGGAAGTAGTCCCTCCATCATACGATCTTATGTGACGGAGCGCCGATCGGAGAAATCATCTACCGGATCAACTCGCAAATCCTGTTTTACCGAACCGGTGGAAGGCTTCGGCTGGCTTCCACGGCTGAGAAGATATGGAACGCTTGACTTTCCCGCGTTGAAACAATAACGTGCCCGTTTGCGCGCGGCGCTGGATCCGGATTCCGTGCGTTCATCTCAGGAATCCGCCGTGGTTCGGGATAAAGACCGACCGGAAAGATTCAAAAACCATAGACGGGCGTATTCGCCGCCGCCACGCCGGCGCATGACGGGATTGCACCGGTGGGCTCGTCATCCGTCTAGAGGGATATGTTCTTCCCGCGGCAGGAAAGGACAAAACGTGTTCGCCAAGAGATCACTGGGCTTCAAAATCGGATCCGGGTTCATGATGCTGATCGTATTGACGGGAATACTGGGGATCGCCGGCTGGAAAGGCATCAACCAGATCCGGGGCAACATGGAAGAGTACGCCCGGTGGGGCGATATCGATATGGTCATGAACGAGGCGGTCATCCAGCGAGTACTGAAACTGATGAACGATCTCAATCTCTACAGGTTCAGGCCCACCGAAGAGCGATACCGAACCCTGCTGGCCTCGCTGGAAAGTGCAACGTCCGGCATTCGGCACTGGCGGACATTGATTCAGGGCATACCCGAACTCGGAGGGGTGGCGGAGCGAACCGAACAAACCATAGCGGACGTGGCCCAGGCCATCGGGAAATTGACAGCCACCAAAAAGACCGAAAGCGTGACCAAGGCGCGGGGGAACGAGGTTGTGGACGGGGACACCCTGATGCGGAACAGTGAACGGTCCGTGAACGCATTGTTCAAAGACCTGGTGAAGGTCATGGAATCGGTCATCGACCCCGCAAAACAGGCCCAGGTGGAAGCGGCCGCCAAGGCGCAACAACGCGCCTCCCGGGTGACATTGGGGGTGACCCTGACATGTCTACTGGTTGGTACGCTGCTGGGGTGGTTCATTACCCGAGGGATCACCAAGCCGGTCAAACGGATCATCAAAGGACTCGATCAGGGCGCCGAACAAGTGGCTGACACCTCCTCCCAGGTGGCCTCCAGCAGTCAATCGGTGGCCCAGGGATCTTCCCAGCAGGCCGCTTCCATCCAGGAGACATCCTCGGCATTGGAGGAGATCGCCGCCATGACCCGACAGAACGCGGAGAACAGCAGACAGGCCGATGCACTGATGGGAGAGGCCCAAAAGATCGTGGCCGACGCCAAAACCGCCATGAGCCGGCTCACCTTCTCCATGCGGGAAGTCTCCCAGGCCGGGGAAGAGACCTCCAAAATCATCGGGACCATCGACGATATCGCCTTTCAGACCAACCTGCTGGCCCTCAACGCAGCCGTGGAAGCGGCCCGGGCCAGCGATGGGGGGGCCGGTTTCGCCGTGGTGGCCGAAGAGGTCCGCAATCTGGCCATGCGTGCGGCCGAAGCCGCCAAGACCACCACCGATTTGATCGAAGGGACCACCCGCAAGGTCGAAGATGGCGGCCATCTCGTCCGGAAAGCCGGCCGGGCTTTTGAGCAGGTGGCAGAAAGCGCGACAAATGTGGGCAAGCTGGTGGGCGAGATCGCGGCGGCTTCCTCGGAACAGGCCCAGGGCATCGAGCAGACCAACAAAACCGTTTCCGAGATGGATGCGGTCACCCAGCTGAACGCCGCCAATGCGGAGCAGTTGGCCGCGGCCTCCGAGGAGATGAACGCACAGTCCGAACAGATGCGGGGCATGGTGAGGGACCTGATGGCCCTGATGGATCCGCGGGGAAAGCCTTTCCCCTCATCCCCTTCCCCTCGTAGGGATGGTATTGAAACAGGTCGGGTCAGGCCGCCACACTCTCCTTAATGGCGCGGAACCGGTCGAAAATGGAGGGATCGATCCCCCTGGGCCTGCAGCCGTAGCGCACGAAACAACAAGATCAGTCCCAAGGATACGATTCCGAAGCTGATGGAGGCGTCATGAGGCGCGTCCGATGCCTCTGGACAACCGGCTTCGAAGCGTCGGAGCCTGAAGGGGACCGGGATGATGCCGCGCCGGCCCAAGCCGCCGTGGTGGCCGGCTTTTCGTTGGTCATTTTCGGCAATGCCGTGGCGTTGAAAAAGCCCGACTCTGGAGATGATCAACGATTGGTTCCGGTGGATCTTTCAGGGATCGGACACGGTCTGGTGGAGGAGGTGGATTCGGGAGTATTTGGCCTTGAAGAACCCCCTGCCTGGCTCGGGGGGCTGGACCAGGTGCCCCTGGATCAGCTCGCAACCGATATCGAGGCAGACCTGGTACTCCCCCTTGGTCTCCAGGCCGACGGCGATCACCCGGACCCCCAGCCGGCGGGAGACCTCGATGATCCGGGAGACGATGAAAGGTTTCCGGGTATCCCGGTCGATCCCGTCCACGAAGAATCGATCCAGTTTGATGAAGTCGGGCTCGCAGTGGTAGAGGGAATCCACCCCCAAGTGGCCCGCCCCGAAATTGTCCAGGGCGACCTTGAACCCATACTTCTGGAAACGCTTGATGGCCCCCGAAAGCGTCTCCATCGGCGGCGAGGATTTCAGGGAGAGTTGGAAACAGATGGAACCTGGGGAAAGGCTGTTTTCCTCCAACAGCCGGAGGGTCTCGGCGCATGGATCGTTTATCCCGGCAAGCCCGTTGGGTTCCAGGTTGAAGAAGAGCCTGGCTGATCGCCGTTTCAGTTGGGCGGAGAACTTCCGGACGGCGCTCCCCTGGTGCGTGAGACCCACCCCCACCCGGGGATCGGCCGCCCCCACGGCCTCGAGCATCTCCCCTTTGGATGGGTACCCCGACCTCTCTTGGTGTCGAACCAGGGCCTCGAACCCATACACCACCCCGGTATGGATATCGACGATGGGCTGGAACGCGTATTCCACCCGTTCCATCCAAGATGTCGATCCGCCAGCGGCGCCTGCCTGCATGGAGCCCCTCCTTCACACATCAAGGTTCCTTGTATATCAAACCAATGGACCATGGACCTTATTTGTTATTGCCGTATTTGCGTACGGTTAGAAAATTGTTAGGGGGTCACAACAAAATAAGATACCCGCCGTTTTGTTTATAATGAAATTTTGACGTCACGATTCAGCCGGTTCGCGGGTAGATATTGCTTCCTGTAGGTCGCTGCCGTGATGAA
>CAYSLC010000018.1:0-10073 GCA_964431545.1 uncultured Desulfobacteraceae bacterium
GGCTGTTCTGCTCGTCGCGGTCGTCGTCTTGACCGGTGGGCTTCCCTGGACACTCATCCTTCTGCCCTTTGCCTGGTGTCCGATCCTCTTTTTGGGACTCGGCGTCGGTTTTCTGGGCTCCTCCCTGGGCGTCTTTTTCAGGGATCTGCCGCCCATCGCCCAACTTCTTTCCACGATGCTCTTTTTCATGTCTCCGATCTTGTACCCCGTCAGCGCCGTGCCCGAATCGTACCGATTCATCTACCATTTCAACCCGATCGCCATCTGTGTCGAAGAGGCAAGGCGGGTCATTCTCTGGGGGACGATTCCCGATGTTTCCAGGATCCTTGTGGCGAGCCTGTTCTCATTTGTTTTCCTGGTGTTTTGCTACAATTGGTTCTCCCGCTGCAGAGAGGCGTTCGCGGATGTTTTGTAGGAGAGAAACCGAGATTGGGTCGGTGGTTCCCACCGAAAAGGGTGGGGCGATCGGGGATCGAAAGTTTTCTGGATGGTTTGAATGAACCGTCTCCTGATCTATACGGTCCATAAAGCCGGCTCGTCCTTTCTCCACCAGTTGACGTCTGAAATCGCCAAGCGAATGGAACTGCCCTACTATTCGATAAACGATCCCCAATTTTTCGATGACATCAAGCGCAAATCCTGGCGAGCGTTTATTCTGGAGGGGGGAAAACACGGTGTTTTCGGTCCCATCCGTGCCGGTGCCGCGGAACCCTGCGCCGTGGGGGACCGGGCGGGGGATTCCGTGATTCTGCACGTGAGGGATCCCCGGGATGTCTTGACCTCTCTGTATTATTCCTATTGTTACAGCCATATCCGGCAGAGCGGGGTCTTTTCCCCATCCGGAGATGACCGGAGGCGTACGGCGCAAAAAGGGATTGATCGATTCGTAATGGACAATGCCGAAGATTTCAAAACGCGATACGAGCTTCTTGGACGTATCTGTTCCATGTCCAACAGATCCTTTCTGAAGTATGAAGATATGGTTCGGGACTATGGGTACTGGTTGGGGAAATTTCTGCCCCCTTTTTGGGCGTTATATCAGAATGGCACGAGAAAACCTCTCCCCTACGACCACTATTATGAAGCGTTTTTCCAAATGCACCGAGATGACTTTTCACCAAAAGAAGAAGATATCTTCGACCATAAAAGACAAATAATGCCGGGCGATCACAGGCGCAAACTGAAGCCTGAAACCGTTCAATTTCTGTCGGGTCTGTTCCGGGATAGTCTTCGTACGTTCGGCTATTCGGTTTCAGCGGCGGAATGAATTATCCATCCAAATCCGAGAGACCGAGCCCATGCATCTCGGGAACCGCCGTTCATGTTGAAGATGTGGGCAAATCCTATCCGGTTTTCACTTCGGCTCGAGATCGCCTGAAGCAGGTTCTTTTCGGAAATCGAAGCCGCGGTTACAAGGAACATTGGGCCTTACGGGGAGTCACCTTCGATCTTGAAAAAGGGGCATCCGTTGGTGTGATTGGGAGAAACGGCTCTGGAAAATCGACCCTCCTGCAGATTATCTCGGGAACCCTGACACCGACTTCCGGCAATGTGAAGGTCGATGGCGTGATCGGCGCTCTTCTGGAGTTGGGCAGTGGTTTCAATCCGGAATTCACCGGTCGGGAAAACGTGTTTCTGAACGGGTCGATCCTCGGATTGCGGCGGAAGGAGATTTCCGAGCGGTTTCGGGACATCGAAGTATTCGCGGAAATCGGGGATTATATCGATCAGCCGGTGAAAACCTATTCGAGCGGCATGATGGTGAGGCTCGCTTTCGCCGTCCAAACGGTAATCGAGCCTGAGATCCTCATCGTCGATGAAGCGTTGAGCGTCGGAGATATCTTTTTTGCACAGAAGTGCGCCCGCAGGATGAACGACCTCCGGGACGGGGGGACCTCTCTTCTGTTCGTATCCCATGATATGGGAGCGGTTCGGGATCTGTGTCAGAAGGTTCTGGTTCTTCATGACGGAGAACCGATTTACTGGGGAGATACCGAGGACGGGATCCGGACCTACTTCCAAACCTCCTCCAGCAGGTTTCTCAGTTATTCCGACCCCGACAAATCGGACACTCTCCGAAGCAAAATGGAGAAGGCCGCCGACATTCATCTGGAACGTTATCTCTGGCGGTCCGAGGTTTTGGGTGGCGCTTCCACCGCGGTTCAGAAAGGTCGGATTCTCGGCATCGACGTCCGGAATCAATCCGGCCTCTCGACCCTGACCTGCGAAATGGGCTCTCGGATGAACTTTTACGTATTGTACCAGTCCCCGGCACAAGAGCGGATTCACGTGACCGTAATTCTAAAAAACCGGAGGGATCAGACGATCTACAGCGGAGGGTCGTATACACTCCGGAAAGACCCTCCCCGATCCAACGCATCCGGGAAGCTCCTCTTCAAGCTCGCGCTCGAAATGGCTGTCGAGGCGGGTGAATATACCTTTTCGGTCAATCTGGGGAAATTATCCCAGGGAACCTTCCCCGTGGTGAAAGTGGATGAGAGCCCTCCTCTGGGGCCGCTGCGGATCAGATGGGATTATGAAACCAAACGGCCCCCTTTTTTCGGGATGTTCGGGCTCCGTTCGGAAGCCTCATTTCACGAAGCCTCTTTCTAAGATCGGGAGACGGATTTGATTGTTTGGCTGGCCTCCTATCCCCGCTCCGGCAACACGCTTCTCCGTACGATTTTTCAGCACACCATGGGTGTGCATTCCTACTCGGACGAAATGGTACAACGGGAAAGTGAATTCCGTCGAAATCCGTCGCTGATCGGGCATGTGGAATGGTCCGGCGACTGGAACACCTTCTATTCCGAAGCCACGGCTTCGCCGGAGCCGGTGCTGGTGAAAACCCATCTTCCCCCCCGGGACCGGCAGCCGTTTCTCTATGTCGTTCGGGACGGCCGTTCAGCTTTACAATCTTACCGGAAATTTCATCAGAATTTCAACGGAATCGACAAAACCTTCCCCGAGCTGATACTCGGGGCGGACGCATATGGCGACTGGAGCAGCCACTACGAAGCCTGGAACCAACGGGAAGGCGTTCGTGGACATCTGCTCCGGTTCGATGAGCTGATGGAAATCGATGTGGAGACCCTGGCTGTGGTATCAAAGTTTATCGGGAATAAAGGGCCGATCCGTCCCTGGTCGAATCCGGTTGCGCATCTGCGGCAGGTGGAGCCCCGCTTTTTCCATCGGCGGGAAACGCGTTTTATACCGGATTCGGGCTGGACGCCGGCGGTGGAATCCTTTTTTCGAGCGCTTCATGGTTCACTTATGATGCAATTGGGTTATTTCCGGGACGAGAAGGAGACTGCGGAGCCGGTCTCCGGCTTTTCTGCCCTTGCCGATGATCTGAGTACGATGATGACTGCTCTGTGGAAGAAAAATCTCGAGCTGACCGATACTTGTAAGGAACGCCTCGATCTGATTGAGAGGCTGGATGGCGAATGCAAACGCCGGGATGCGGAGATCGAAAGGCTGCGAAAGGCCCTGGAAAGGAGACCTATCTCTTGATTCGAAAATTATCCGACTGGCTGGCATTTCGGATCGAAGAGTGGCTTTCCAATTCAGGCGAATCCCGGTTGAAAAGGCAGATGCATTATTGCGGCCACAATGTCCGACTCTATTCTCCCCTGGTCTTTTACGGACCCGAGGCGCTGGATGTGGGCGACGACACCAGCATCGCTGCCTTTGTCCACATCTGGTGCGGCGGCCGGGTCATCATCGGAGCACGTTGCATGATCGGCAGCCATGTGGCCATCAGTTCCCTCACCCATGATTACCAAAAGCCGGAAATGTGGAAGACCATTGTGGCAAGACCCGTCGTGATCGAGGACGATGTCTGGATCGGTGCCCATGCGGCGGTGCTCCCCGGGGTCACTGTCGGGAACGGCGCGGTGATCGGAGCAGGCGCAATGGTCACCACCGATGTTCCTCCGGGTGTGATCGTCACCGGAATTCCCGGTCGTGTCACGGGCTCTCGCCCGAACCGGCGGATGTCGACCGGGTAGGCTCATGGGCGCGGTTCACTTCTCAATCGACAAAGAGCTGGTCCGGTTTTTCAAAAACCGTCTTCCGCTGTCCACTTTCGTCGAGACCGGGACCTACAAAGGGGATTCCCTGGCGCGGGTTCGCCCGTTCTTCGATCACCTCTATTCGGTGGAGTCTTCGAGGCGGTTTTTCGACGAAGCGCTCGGCCGGTTTTCAGGAGATTCCGCCGTCGACATCCGGTTCGGGGATTCCGTCGAATGGCTGGCGAGGCTTTCGACGTCCTTTGAGGGAGAGTCGACGCTTTTCTGGCTCGATGCCCATTGGTGCGTGGACGAGGGGACCGCCGGCGAAACCTCCCAGTGCCCCCTCCTGGGAGAACTATCCGCCATCGGCGCCCTCCATCCCGAAAGCGTGGTCTTGGTGGACGATTTTCGTTATTTTTTAAGTCCGCCCAACGCCCCACACGATATTTCACACTGGCCGGCGCTGGAAGAAGTCCTGGCGGCCCTCGGGAGTCTCAGCAGAGTGCATGCCCTGATGGTCTTCAACGATGTGGGGGTGTTTTATCCCGGCTTCCTTGGAAATGAAATGCGGGAACATGCGCGTTGCCATGGCGTAGACTGGCTTCGGATCGCGGACAAAAGCAGAGAGTATGATGAGGTTTTGCACCAGGCTCGGGAGAAAGACCAGGCCCTTTGTGAAAAAGAACAGGAAATTGTTCGACTTGCCCGTGCCATCGACCAGATAAAAAATGATCATCTGCAAGAGAAATCAGGGTATACCGGTGAAATCCACCGGCTATCCGCCATTGCCGATGAACGTGCCGGCGTTATCGGACGGTTGAATACACAGCTTTCGGAAGCACTGGCCATCTGTCGTATGGCCAGGGAGGCGGAGGCGGAAAGAACACAGGCACTCAACGATCTGACGTCCACCCATGCAGCCGACATGAAGCGAGCTGAAGAAAGGTTATCGGCGCAAGAGATTCGGATCACGGAGTTGGTGGACAGAAACGCTGCGTTGAACCGGATCATTGCAGATCAGGGCGAGATCATAGGCCAGTACCGTCGGCGCCGGTTTTTTTATCGCGCAATGCAATGGGGGAAGCGACGCAGGGAAGCCGCGGAAAGCTTTTTTCAACGGTTCCGGTGGAGAGTGCGGGATTTTTTCCAGCCCCGTCTGGGGTCGCTCCAGCAATATCCGCCGCGCCCCCTCGCCATCCCCGATTGGTACCATCGGATTCCGGCTTCTATGAGCTGGCCGGTTGTCACCCTGGTGACGCCGTCCTTCCAACAATCCGAATTTCTTCAACGGACCCTGGAAAGTGTCCGTTCCCAAAGCTATCCAGCGCTTGAGTATGTGATCCAGGATGGGGGTTCCACCGATGATACGGTGAACATACTCCGGCGGTATGAAGGTTTTCTTCATAGATGGAAATCCGAGCGGGACGAAGGCCAGACCAACGCCATCAACCGGGGATTCGAGAAGACGACAGGGGAGATCATGGCTTGGCTCAATTCTGATGACATGCTGCTCCCCGGCGCGATCCATTATGTGGCGGATTATTTCCGTCGTCATGCCGATGTTGATGCGCTCTACGGCCATCGGATTCTGGTGGATGAAGAGGATCGGGAGATCGGCCGCTGGGTCCTTCCTCCTCACGATCGTCGGGCGCTTACCTGGGCGGATTTCGTGCCGCAGGAGACCCTGTTCTGGCGCCGGAGAATTTGGGAGCAGGTCGGCGGACGGCTGGATGAACGTTTCCAATTCGCCATGGATTGGGATCTGCTGCTCCGCTTTCAGGACACCGGGGCAAAGATCGTCAGGGTTCCCCGGTTTCTGGGTGCATTCCGCGTCCATAGCCGCCAGAAGACCTCCTCCGATCTTACCGGCACGGGATGGCGGGAGATGAAACAGCTTCGCCGCCGCTGCCACGGACGGGAGGTGGATGACGGCGAGATCGGCCCCAATCTGCGGCGGTATTACTTTTCCCATTTTCTCCTGACCAAACTCTTTCGGGCGGGAGTCCTTCAATACTGATGGTCCAGTCGGAAACGCCCCGCATCTCGGTGGTAACCCCTTCCCTCAATCAGCGGGCTTTTCTGGAGGAAGCGATCACCAGTGTGCTGGACCAAGGATATCCGAATCTGGAATACATCATCATCGACGGCGGCTCCACGGATGGATCCCGAGAGTTGTTGGAGCGCTACGCCTCCCATCTGACCGATTGGGTCAGCGAGCCGGATGGAGGACAGAGCCACGCGATCAACAAAGGACTCACAAGGACCACCGGCGAACTGGTGGGATGGCTCAATGCCGATGATTTTTTTCTACCGGGAGCCTTTAATGCCGTCGCCGAGGCGTTTCTGGACATGGAGGATCGTTCCTCGGTCGGCTTTTTCTTCGGGCGGGGGCTCCGTACGGATCGGGATGGCAACCAGATCGGTGCCTTCTGGCCGCATCCTCCGGCCTTCGACCTCTCAGCCCTCCATTTCGGATTCGACTACATCCTTCAACCCGCGACGATCCTGGTTCGCTCCGCGCTGAAGGAGGTCGGTTTTCTGGATGAAACGCTGAATTGGTGCATGGATTATGACCTTTGGATGCGGCTTGGAGGAAAGTATAGGGCCATTCCGCTCGATCATCCCATGGCGGCTTCCCGCGAATACGACCAGACCAAATCCTTGTCCGGTGGTTTGGACCGGATCGCCGAAATCGCTCGTGTGGTCGAGCGGTATGCAGGGGTTCCGGCGACCCCCGGCGTTCTCTATTATTTGACCACAACGCTACGCCGTCTGACCGCAGATGGCGAGGTGCGCGATTTTTATTCCGATGATTTCCGAAGATGCCTCGAATTGTTGTTCGAGGAATCACTCGTTCCCCTCTCCGTCTTCAGCGACCGTTCCCCCGGCTTTCCCGAGCGGCAAGGGGCCGGAGATCCGCGTCCACGGATGGCCGAACGGGTCAGCCTCCGACGCGGCAGCTTGAAACGGTTGGAAGACGAATTGGAAACGCTGCACCGAATCGTGAAGGAGCGGGACCTACAGTTGGAAAAGATGGGTGAAGCCTTACAGGCAAGCGAGGTGGATCGAGCCGCCCGGCTCGAGGTGATCCAAAACGCGGAACAACGAATGGCGTTTCTAGATTCTGAGTTGACGGACGTCAATGCTGCCGCGGCCGAACTGCAGGCACAACTCACGGAGCTTCGGGGGAGCATGAGCGAACTGCGAGAACGGGCGGAAAGAGCCGAATCGACGTTGGCAAACCTCCAAGCGACATACCCGGTTCGCATCGCCCGGTTGATGGGGCTGGTCAGGCAATAATGGCACATATCGCAGTGGATCTTACCCCTTTACGACCCGGAGGCGAAAACGGAGGTGTCAAGGTGTTGACGCTGGAACTGCTGCGTGCCTTTCGAAAGGCGGGCGTAGGCCATACCTTCACTCTGCTCACCGGGTCCTGGTGCCATGAGGAGCTGGCGGAATTGGACGGCCCGAATATGAAACGGCTTCAGGTGATAAAAGAAAGACCGTTTCCGACCTCCTCCAGAATGCGGTTTCACGGGCGCGCCATGCGGATGGTGGCGCACCTGGCCCGGCGTATCGGCAGGGCCGTATCCAGAAGCCGTTTTGGATCCTTTCCGCTGCGCACCCGGAATGTATCCCTGTTATTCTGCCCCTTTACCGCGCCGACGTTCTCTGAGCCGGGAATTCCGGTCGTTTCGGTGATCCATGATCTCCAGCATCGCGCCTATCCCGATTTTTTTTCATCCGAAGAGATCGCGGAGCGGGATTGTTTCATGGCCCAGGCCGGTCGTGAGGCGACATGTATCGTTTGTGTCTCTGAAAGTGTAAAAAATTCGGTGATCTCTGAATTGGGCATCCTGCCTGAGAGAATCCGTGTATTTCCCAATGTGATACAGTCCCGGCTCGGGAAAATCGAACCAGAAGCCGCATCGGAACGGCGTCGAAAATTGGGACTGAAACATTCCTTTTTTTTTTATCCCGCCAATTATTGGCCTCACAAAAATCATCGCATGCTGTTGGTTGCATACGGTATGCTGCGATCCCGACTCGGTGACATGACCCCCGATCTTGTGTTTACGGGGGCATCATGTCCGGCCGAGGAGGATCTTCGAGAAGCAGCTCTCCGCATGGGCCTGGAAAAAGAGATTCATTTCCTCGGACATCTTCCCGAAAACGACTTCGATGCCGTCTGGCAGGGATGTTTCGCATTGGTTTTCCCCTCACTGTATGAGGGCTTCGGCATACCACTACTGGAGGCAATGGCGTTGGGCAAACCGGTTTTGGCCAGTGAAGTCACCAGCCTGCCCGAGGTCGGCGGCGAAGCCGCCTTCTATTTCGATCCCCGATTGCCCGAGGAGATGGCCGCGGCCATGGAAAAGGTGGTGACCGAATCGGCGCGATCCGAAGAGATGGTAGTAAAGGGGCGTGCCCGAGCCAGGGATTTCTCCTCCATTGAGGTGGGTCGCCTCTACTTAGAGCTTTTTGAGGAAGTTCTGACACGACCGAAGCCGGTATGGGACGGGGTCACCGGAGTTTACCCCGACGGTTGGACCGGTGCCGAGGTTTTGATCTCCCTTACGCCGAGGGAGGCTCCTTTCCGGTTGGTGATCCTTGCCGATGTTCCCGAGTCCTTACCCCATTTTCGGGTGGAAATTCGGGCACATCACCATAACGGGGATCTTCAATCCCAGCGCTCCAGCCGTGGCCGAGTGGTGCGCCTCTCCATGGAGTTGTCGGAAAGGATTTCTTGGATCATCCTCTCGATCTCTCCGGTCTTCCGGCCGGTCGAGTGGGATATGGGACCGGATACCCGGTTGCTCGGCGTGAAGCTGCGGGAATGCTGGCTGATGGAGTCGGACGGGCGCCGGGTCGATCTACCGTTGGAGTGGAATTGAAGCCGGTTCTCAGTGTGGTCACGCCCTCTTTCAACCAGGGCCGGTTTATAGAGAGGACGATTCAAAGCGTCCTTTCCCAGGGTATCCAGGGGCTGGAATATGTCATCGTGGATGGTGGATCTACGGATGAAACGGTTTCCATTCTCGAGGAGTACGGGGATCGGCTTCGATGGGTATCCGAACCGGACCGCGGCCAAGCCCACGCGGTCAACAAGGGGATCCGCATGACCCGGGGAGAGTTCATCGGTTGGCTCAATTCCGACGATCTCTACTTTCCCGGCGCTTTATCGACGGTGGTGGACTATTTCGTTGACCATCCAGAGGCGGAAATCCTTTACGGAGAGGCTGACCACATCGACGTTCGAGATCGGTCAATCGAACCGTACTATACGGAAGATTGGGATTACGAAAGATTGAAGGAGATCTGTTATATCTGCCAACCGGCCGTCTTTTTTCGCAGGCGGCTGGTGGATCGGATGGGACCGTTGGACGAGCGTCTGCAGTACTGCATGGATTATGAATATTGGCTCCGTATTGGACGGTCCACCAGGTTCCATCGTCTTGTGCGCCCATTGGCCGGATCCCGCTTATACGAAACAAACAAGACCATTGGTGCGCGGCTTGCCGTCCATCGGGAGATGAATGATATGCTCAGGGAGAGTCTCGGGCGGGTTCCCGCCAAATGGATCTTCGCGTACGCCCATGCGTTGGTGAATGAAAAGACGGTGGATCGTTCCTCTCCTTTGAAAAATTTTGAATATGTGTCCCGCTTGATCCTGTCGGCATGTCTATCTTTTCTTCTTTGGCGACGGAAGCCGGCCCGGAATGATTGGAAGACCATGATGGGATGGGGCCGCGGCGCACTGGGTGCCCTGCTGAGGCGATGATGAAAATCGGATTCGTCATCAGTTTCCCTTTTTTTGGAAGCGACTTGCCGATTCCCTGATTCATTCACACGCCTCATAGGTTTTGGAGGCTGAATTGCGGAGCAAAAACAAGCAGATGGACATTCAGCGGTACCTGAACAAATCGGATTTTGTTGAGCCGATTCATATTGAATATCGGGCAGCCCCTCATCAGATTGAACGCATGTCCGCCAGAATCAAGGATATTTGGTCTGCGTACGGACAGAAAGAACCATACTGGTCCGTGATTACGTCCG
>CAYSLC010000018.1:10173-43205 GCA_964431545.1 uncultured Desulfobacteraceae bacterium
GATATTTGGTCTGCGTACGGACAGAAAGAACCATACTGGTCCGTGATTACGTCCGTATGCTCTTGAACAAAGTGAAACCGGGAGGTGTTGCCTTTTTTCAGGTTCCCACCTACCGGAGAGACTATTCTTTTTCCACAGAGACGTATTTGAAGAACATACAGTATGACAAACATATCATGGAGATGCATGCCATCCCACAGCGCGGGGTTTTTGAAATCGCCATGGAATGCGGATGCATGGTTCGAGAAGTGCGTGAAGACGGCTGGACCGGAGATCCCAATTTCATTTCCAATACATTCCTTGTTCAGCGGCCATGAAAATCGGTTTCGACGTCAGTCAGACGGGGAAAGGGAAAGCAGGATGCGGATACGTTGCCGATGCCATGATCCAGGCCCTGGTGGAGAAGGACCGCCGGACGATGTACATGCTGTATCCCTTTTTTGGAAGCGATTATCATGACCCGGATGCCCTTGCATCAACCCGGAGAATTGATCAGCCCAACGTGAGAACCGTTGCCGTCGCCAAGAGAGTGGGCGATGCAATGGATTTCTGGCAAAACTTTCCCGATGGGGGTGAAGATCGCCTCGGTGGACCGGACATCATTCATGCCAACAATTTCTATTGCCCCACATTCATTCGGCGTGCCCGCATTGTGTATACCCTCCACGACGTCTGTTTTTTGGAACATCCGGAATTCACGACCGAGGCCAATCGAAGGATCTGCTTCAACGGTGTATTCAACGCGGCCTTGTACGCTGATGTAATTCTGGCGGTTTCGGAAAGCACACGGCTTCGATTTCTCCATTTCTTTCCACATTTCCCTGGGAACCGCATTCTCGTTATCCGGTTGGCCAGCCGATTTTCAGTATCTGGAAAAGGGCAAAGTCCCACCCCTTTACTTCCAAGAAACTTGAAGCATGGAAGCTTCTGGCTCTCTGTGGGAACCCTCGAGCCCAGGAAAAACATTCGGGGTCTTTTATCGGCATATGCACAGTTCCGGAAGGAATCCGGAAATCCTTTTCCCCTCGTCCTCGCCGGTGGAGACGGCTGGCTGGAAGGGGATTTGCCCTCCTATATCGAGGAATTGGGAATTTCCGAATCTGTTCAAATCCTAGGGTACGTTTCGGATGTTGAGCTGAAACAGCTTTACCAATCCTGTTTCGCATTTCTATATCCGTCCTTTTACGAAGGATTTGGTTTGCCGGTCTTGGAGGCGATGAGTTTGGGCGCGCCGGTGATTACCTCGGACAGGACGAGTCTGCCGGAGGTGGCGGGCGACGCGGCCTTATACGTTGATCCCTTGGATCCCGAAAGTATTTCAATGGCTCTTTTTCAGCTTTCCCGGAACGAAGAACTTCGCAGATCTCTGTCAACTCGAGGATGCAAACGGGCTGAACGGTTTACTTGGGAGCGGACCGCCGAAGCGGTTTTCGATGCCTATCGAATGGTTTTAGAGTTGCCGAAATTGGGGAAGGCACAGAATTGAACAGAGTTAAAAACACATTCCTGAATACCACTGACTCGCGATGCACAGCCCTAGCCGAGGGAACTTGACCGTGAAGCTTTCGATCGTGGTTCCCTGCTACAATGAAGCGGAAAATATTCCCATCCTTTATCAAGAATTGGTCCATGTATTGATCGGAATGCAGTGCGACTATGAAATCCTTTTCATCGATGACGGCAGTATCGATGCCTCCATTTCGGTTTTGAAGAAGATCTCCCGAAAAGATCCATCTGTTCATATTGTCGAATTGTCGAGAAATTTTGGCCATCAGGCCGCCATCTGCGCCGGACTGGATTGCGCAGCCGGAGACGCGGTCATTACCATGGATGCCGATCTCCAGCATCCGCCGGATCTGATCCCGGAAATGGTGAAACAATGGAATGAAGGCTATGATATCGTCTATACCATCCGGCGGGATCCTCCGGATCTGGCGCCGTTGAAACGGTGGACCTCCAGGGTGTTTTACTGGCTGATAAACATGGTCGTTCAAGAGAAAATCCCGAAAAATGCCGCCGATTTCAGGTTGCTCGACCGGAAAGTGGTGGAAGAATTTCGACGGCTTCCGGAACGCACGAAATTTATTCGGGGCCTGGTAAGCTGGATCGGTTTTCGACAGTACGCGATGACCTATGAGGCCGCAAAGAGAAACGCGGGCACCACAAAGTATAACTTCCTGAAAATGGTCCGGTTCGCACTGGACGGGATCACCTCTTTTTCCGCATTTCCCCTTCATATTGCAACATTTGCCGGTCTCGTCATCTCCTTTCTAAGCTTCTTCTATCTCCTGTACGTCGTGGGAATCAAGCTGTTTACAGCCGATGCGGTCCCCGGCTGGGCATCGGTAACAGTGGCCGTCCTTTTTCTCGGTGGTGTTCAGTTAATCTGCCTCGGAATTATCGGAGGGTACCTGAATCGAGTCTATATTGAGGTAAAAAATCGGCCTGTTTATGTCATTCGATCAACACATGGAAAATATACGAGAGTCAGGAAAGACTGACGGGTGGGTTCCGAATATATTCAAAAAAGAGCTTTATGGGTTGTCATCGGCCTCTGGGCGATCACGATCCTGCCATCCGTGCTTTTTCCGTATTGGGCGTTTATGGATGATCCCGGGGTACTATATCAGGGGTCTCTGGGTCTCAGTTATCCATATAATTATCTGCCTAATCCGCATAATGGCAGGTACTGCCCAGCATATCACCTTTACTACTCATTGATATATCTTTTTGCGGGTTATTCTCTTCCCGCTTATTATCTTATGCAATCCTTGATAATATTGGGAGTTCTCCTCATCATTTTCAATCTGGCTTATCGTTTATCCGGGACGCGATGGGCCGGACTGTCTGCCTCGATCCTTTTTTTGACCTCGTCACCCGTCGCGGAGAACGCCTATACCCTGGGGAAGCCCGAATCTAGAGTGACCTTGTTGATGATGGCTGCTTTCGGGCTTTTTTTTCATCAACTCAATAGAAGAAACTTGACGGCCATAGATTGGATTTCCTGGGCGGCGATCCCGATACTGATCCTGACTGCCATGTTGACGAAGGAGACCAGTATGGTCGTTCTCGTTTTCGGCCTGTCGGGAACTGCGCTGACCCTAATCTGGGGGCGGGAAGTCTTCGGCCATGGAGAACGGATGATCAGGTGGGTCTGTTTTCTGATCTGCGCTGTTTTTGTGATCGGCGGCGCACGCATCTTGTATTTTTCCTTACTGCCGGAGAGCGCGGTCAGAGCATATACCAAATATCCAATTACGGCGTCTTTGATATGGGATAATTTTCGATTCTATCTTCTCCAGATTCCAGACGTGCTATTGCTGGTATTGTGCAGTATTACCGCCTGCCTTATAGCACTTCGTCAGGGAAGCTCAACACCCGCTAAGCAAAATTTGGTCTTCTCGATCGCCCTTTGCCTGACCGGACTGGCCTATTTGTCAGGTATGTTGCTTTGGCGCTGGCCATTGAGCTATTATTTGCTTGTTCCGGCGGCGATACTGTCTCTGGCGTTTTCCTCGCTCGCCTTTCAGGTCATGCCGATAACGCGATTCCGGAAAGTCATATGGGTCATGGCCGGTATAATTCTTCTTTCCCGATTTTATACAGTTCCGTACGGGATCTACGTTGCTCGTGCCCAGAAATCCGTGGACCGAACGTTTACGGAACTGATGGCGGCCTATGCGGACAGGGCGGAACCCGGTCAGCGGCTTTTGGTGGAGGATTGGCCTTTTTTCGTCGAACCCGTAGGGAAATCGAACCGGCTGTTAACCTCCATCTGGCACAAGGAGGATTTGCTGGTGGAAGGTGTCCGGGACTTGTTGGATAATGAGGTGCCTTCCCCGGAGACGCTGAATCTCTATAACTATGATAAGGTACCGGATCCGGACACGCGATATCCCGAAATCGGAGATTTCGTCGCTCGATTCACCGGACAACGTGAGGTGCCCTGGATGGTGCGGGGAGTCAGTCCGTATCGGGTGGCGAGTGGCGAGTCTTCTTTTCGTGATATGGGAGCGATCCTTGCACGGCTGGAATCGAAAAACTACCAGTGGTGGGGCTTGCACTGTTCGCTGCCGCGGCCGGTCCCCCAGCTGTACCGATTTTCGGCCGGATACCAGCTTTATCGGGTGATTGAACCGCCATGGCTCTTCTGGGAAGGTCGGTGGGCGGACGGATGGATCGGAAAGGAAGCGTTCTGCCGGATTCGTATGAAAGAACCGGCGGTCCCTCTGGTGCTGAGCGGAACAGCGCCTCCCGCTGTCATACCGTCTACTATGCAGATCTTCCACGAAGGGGTCTCTTTGGGAAATCACATGCTGGATGAACCAGGAGCGTTTTCTATCCCGATCATTCTCGAACGCCACGGAGAAACCGATCCGAAAATCCGATTTCAGATCGATCGAACCTTTGTGCCACTGGAAATGGGGGGCGGCAGGGACGATCGTCGTCTGGGAGTCATCCTTCAACTTGATCAGGCTCCGGAAGTGAGATGGTCCGGCCGGTGGCATGACGGTTGGATGGGGAAAGAAAGCACAACCCAGGTTTTCTGGTCAGGTGAGGGAAAATTGACAGTCGGCTTTTCCGGTGTTGTGGCTTCCGCGGCATCGCCCCAGGTGCTTCACCTTTCTGTTGAGGGGCGGATGGATGTATTGGTATACGAGTTGCCCACAGGCCCATTTGAGTTTACGGCAACCCTAGAGCCCGCTGCGGGGCCCCCCAGATATATTCCGATTACACTGCGGGCCGGGAGAACGTTCAACCCGAAGGCCATGGGAGAGAACGAGGACATTCGGGATCTTTCACTTCGCATTTCAGCAATACGGATCCCTCGGGAGGCCGGGTTGGGGAAGATTACCGATCGAGAGCCGCGCATGTCGGGCCTTCGTAGGGCGCCAACGGGAGCGAAGCAGGGCTCCAGGTAGCCGTTTTGCCATCGACATGCCGGCAGTTCGCATACGCAATGCCCACACAGGTTCGAATCGGTATCGACGCACGCCCGTTAAGCGATCAGCTTTGTGGGATCGGACATTACCTGAAAAACCTGTTAGACCGGTTGAAATCGATCGATACTTTCAATCAGTATTATCTGTTTTCCAACAGGAGAATCGATTATGATACGGACGCTTCTTTATCATGGCATAAGATAGAAGACAGGTTCGAGCGTAAATTACTGGGCACGATATGGAGCCAAACCGTATTTCCGATACGGATCAAAAAACTGAACATTGATCTTTTATGGTCGCCAAGGCATCATCTGCCCCTGATTCGATCCTCCAGGATCAAAACGGTCCTAACCATACACGACCTCGTTCATCGTCTCTATCCGGAAACCATGTCCCTCCCGAATCTGATGGTCGAGAAGACGCTTATGAACCGCTCGATCCGAAGAGCGGATCGGATCGTCGCCGTTTCCCATTCGACCGCCTCTGATCTTATGAAATGTCATCCGCGTTGCCGGGGAAAGACGCGGGTTGTCCACAATGGGACACCTCCCTGGACGGAAGATGCGGCCGGAAAAGATGATCCCGCATCTCCAAAGACCTCGCAAAGGTATTTCCTTTTTGTTGGAACAATCGAGCCCAGAAAGAATCTGTACCGGCTTCTTCGGGCATATGAACAAGCAAATTTTTCCAGCCCTGATTGCCACTTGATGATCGTCGGCGGAAAAGGGTGGAAGAATCATGCGTTGAGGAAAAGGCTGGAAGAGCATCCGTTAAAAAACAGGATTCATTTGACGGGGTACCTGCCGAGATCCCATTTGAAAGCGGTGTACCAGCGCGCGATCTGCCTTGTATTTCCCTCTATATATGAAGGATTTGGACTTCCGATACTGGAGGCGATGAAGTGTGGAACGCCGGTAATCACCTCCAATGTCTCCTCAATGCCGGAGGTGGCCGGAGATGCCGCATTATTGGTAGATCCCTACGATACAGATCAATTGGCGAGGAACATGATCCGATTGTCAAGAGACGATCGACTGAGAAAAGAGCTGATTGGAAAGGGGTATCGAAGAGCGATGGACTTTTCATGGGATCGTGCCGCCTGCGAGATGTTGAAAATTTTTGCGGAGATCGGTTCCGTTCCATGAGAGTTCTCCAGATTTACAAAGACTACTATCCGCCGGTGATCGGTGGGATCGAGGGCCATATCAACTTACTTTCAAGTGAGTTGAAAACATTGGGTGTGGACGTTGAAGTGCTGGTGTCGAATACCAGCCGGCATATCGTGAGGGAAAAGGTCAACGGAATATCGGTTACCAAGGTACCCGAATACGGGAGACTGAATTCAGCTCCGATCAACTTCACGCTTCCTTTTTGGATGAAAGAGCTGGCGCGCAGGGCGGACATTCTACATTTTCATTTCCCCAATCCCACGGCGGAGATCGCATACTTGCTGACCGGTATGAAAAAGCCGTTCGTTGTTACCTACCACAGCGACATCGTCCGGCAAGCCTTTTTAAAAAGAGCGTATCTTCCCTTTATGAACCGGTTTCTGCGAAGCGCCCACACCATTATCGCAACTTCCAGAAACTACTTAAGCAGTTCTAGAACGCTTCAGAAATTTATTTGTAAATGCAAAATTGTCCCATTGGGGATCGATGTGGAACGGTTTAACGGGTTTAGAAGCATTGACCGGAATGTTCTAAATATCCGGAATAAGTTCGGTCCCTCCATTGTGCTGTTCGTGGGACGGCTGAGATATTATAAAGGTCTTCAGGTATTGATCGATGCCATGAAGGATGTTGAAGGAAAACTTCTCATCATCGGTGATGGATGTCTTGAAAATAAAATGAAGCACCATGTAAAAAGCCGTCATTTGGAAGGAAAAATCGATTTTCTTGGAGCACTTTCCGACGCTGATGTGGCCGCGAATCTAAAGGCCTGTGATGTTTTCGTTCTTCCCTCGGTACAGCGGAGCGAGGCCTTCGGTGTCGCTCAAATCGAAGCCATGGCCTGTGGTAAACCGGTGATCAGCACGGAGCTTGGGACGGGAACATCCTTCGTAAATTGTCACAAACAGACAGGTATTGTTGTGCCGCCAAACGATGCAAAATCGATGGCGACTGCCATCAACCTATTGTTAAGAGATCCCGAAAAGAGGGCCGCCTATGGTCAAGCTGGTCTCGATCGAGTAAGAACATTCTTTACGAAAGAGAGCATGGTGCGCAAAATTTGCGCTGTCTACCAATCCGCCCTGGACGATGTACACATATAAACGGGGGAGCAGGATCGAAGGAATTCAAACCTATGGGTGAAAATTCGAAAAATTCAACAGCATCCCTCTTGGGGGATCAAGGCGTGAAATTCATCGCCCCCGAAACCATCCACATCTCCCAAGACATAGACCCAAACCGCATCTCCGGAAAAGACGTTATCATCCACCCCGGCTGCCGGATCAGCGGCAGCCGAACCCTGATCCATGACGGCGCGGTTCTCGGCGCCGAAGTCCCGGTGACGGTGGAAAACTGTCAAATCGGTCCCGGTGTACAGCTCAAGGGGGGGTATTTCAAGGACGCCGTCTTCCTCAAGGGGGCGAGCATGGGCTCCGGGGCCCATGTGCGGGAGGGGACCATCCTGGAGGAGGGGGCGTCGGGGGCCCATACGGTGGGGTTGAAGCAGACGATCCTTTTTCCCTTCGTCACCCTGGGCAGCCTGATCAACTTCTGTGACTGCCTCATGGCCGGCGGTACCAGCCGGAAGGACCACAGCGAGGTGGGCAGCTCCTACATCCACTTCAACTACACCCCCAACCAGGACAAAGCGACCCCTTCTTTGATGGGCGATGTCCCCCATGGGGTCATGCTCGATCAGCGGCCCATCTTTCTGGGCGGGCAGGGGGGGCTGGTGGGCCCCTGCCGGCTCGCCTTCGGCACGGTGGTGGCGGCGGGGACCATCCAGCGCAAGGACGAACTCCGGCCCGGACGGCTCCTGTTCGGCGGGGGAGGGCGGGGCGGCAGCGTTCCCTATACCCCGGGCGGATATTCGGGAGTCAACCGGATCCTCCGGAACAACCTGTTCTACATTGCCAATCTCCGGGCCCTGATGGCCTGGTACACCCACATCCGGACCCTGTTTGTGGGTCCCGATCTCCCGGAGCCCCTGTTCATCGCCCTGAAGGAGACCCTGGACCGCACGATCGAGGAGCGGATCAAGCGGCTCAAGGCCTTCGTCTTCGCCATGGAGGAGGGCGGTCCGGCCGATCTATCGGATCGATGGCCCGCCCTGGAGGCGCGGCTCCGGGAGGATCCGTCCGGACCCGGAGTCGATGACCTCCGGGACCCTTTCCTGGAAACCGCAAACGGCGCCGCCGCGGAATTCGGAAAGGCGTACGTTCCGGCGATTCAATCCCTGGAGGGCGACCGGGCCGCGTCGGGGTCCCGATGGCTCCAGGCCGTGGTCGATCGGGTCGTCTCCGCCTGCGGGGATTTACTTCCCGACCTTGATGATCCATC
The DNA here is from genome assembly GCA_964431545.1 of uncultured Desulfobacteraceae bacterium. Classification (GTDB taxonomy): domain Bacteria; phylum Desulfobacterota; class Desulfobacteria; order Desulfobacterales; family JAABSP01; genus CAYSLC01. Next base: position 18,626 of record CAYSLC010000018.1, read on the forward strand.
CGGGAAGGGTAAAGGAGCCTGACATGGGAAAGCTCTTCGGAACCGACGGCATCCGCGGGGTGGCCAACCGGCCGCCCATGGTGCCGGAGACCGCGCTCAACATCGGCCGGGCCGTGGCGCTGAGCTTCTCCGGGACCGGCGGGGAGCGGCCGAAAATCGTGGTGGGCAGGGATACCCGTCTCTCCGGGGATATGCTGGAGAGCGCCCTGGTGGCCGGGATCTGCTCCGCCGGCGCCGAGGCCCTCCTCGCCGGCGTGATCCCCACCCCCGGCGTCGCCTTTCTGGCGTCCGAAACCGGGTGCGGCGCCGGAATCGTGATCTCCGCCTCCCACAATCCCTACCAGGACAACGGCATCAAGATCTTCAACGGCGAAGGGTTCAAGCTCACGGATGAGCGGGAGTCGGAGATCGAGTCCCTGGCCGTCGGCGGCCGGATCACGGAGATCTGTTCGGAGCGGACGGAGACCGGCCGGGTCCATCCCATGGCCGACGCTTCCGAGCGGTACGGCCGTTTCCTGAAACGGGCCCTGCCCGACGGATTCGGCCTCCGGGGGCGGAAGATCGTCCTCGACGCCTCCAACGGCGCCACCTACCAGGTCGCCCCCCGGCTGTTTTCGGACCTGGGGGCGGAGGTGGAGGCGCTCTTCGTCCATCCGGACGGGAAAAACATCAATGACGGCTGCGGCTCCCAGCACCCCGGACCCCTCATCGAACGGGTGAAGGCGACCGGGGCCGGGATCGGCCTCGCCTTCGACGGGGACGGGGACCGGCTCATCGCCGTGGACGAGACCGGCCGCGTGGTCTCCGGGGACCAGATCCTGGCCATCTGCGCCGGACTCATGAAGGCCAAGGGGACCCTGCGCAACAACACGGTCGTCAGCACCGTCATGAGCAACATCGGCCTCGGATTGGCCTTGAAGGAGATGGGGATCGCCCATCTCACGGCGGATGTGGGGGACCGGTACGTGGTGGAGATGATGCGCTCATCGGGGGCGGTGATCGGCGGGGAGGACTCCGGCCACATGATCTTTCTCAACCACCATACCACCGGCGACGGCATCCTCACCGCCCTCAAGCTGGTGGAGGCCATGGCGATGACCGGCAAGTCCCTCTCCCGCCTTGCCGATGTCATGTCGGTCTTTCCCCAGGAGTTGATGAACGTGGAGGTCCGGCAAAAGCCGGACATCGGGACCCTCCCGGAGATCCGGGAGGCCGTTGCGGCGGCCGAGGGGGAGCTGAAGGAGCGGGGTCGCGTCCTGGTCCGGTACTCCGGAACCCAGCCCCTGTGCCGGATCATGGTGGAGGGGCCCACCCCGGAGGATACCCGGCGCCATTGCGAACGGATCACCGACGTGGTTCGGCGGACCATCGGGACATAACCCGGCGGCAAAGAACGCCGGCCCGAGGGGACGGATGATGGCGGGATAACCGGGAGGAGAACATACCGGGAAGGGATCATGGGCCCATAAGGCCCTGCTCCTATTCCCCGGATCGGAGGAGGATAAACATCCCCTGTGGCGGTCGCCGCAAAGGCGATCCGCCCAGGGGATTTTTTTTGCCGTCGGCCGCCTTATTCGCGCCCGCCGAAGATATGCAGCATAAACAGGAACATATTGATGAAATCCAGGTAGAGGGAGAGGGCGCCCAGGATCGCTCCCTTCCGGACCACCCCGGCCTCGAGCCCCTCGGGCTGGGTCTGGGCCATGTGCTTGAGCTTCTGGGTGTCATAGGCGGTGAGGCCGATGAAGATGAACACACCGAGGTAGCTGACGATGGTCATGATCGCCTGGCTCTGGATGAAGATGTTGACCACGGTGGCGATGATGATGCCGATCAGGCCCATGAACATGAACCCCCCAAGGGAGGTCAGGTCGCGTTTGGTCACGTAGCCGTAGATGCTGCACGCCAGAAAGGTGGCCGCGCAGATGAAGAAGACCGACGCGATGGAGGACATGGTGTAGACCAGAAAGATGGCGGAGATGGTCAACCCGTTCAGGGCGGCGTAGATCACGAACAGGGCCGTTGCCGTGGAGGCCTCCATCTTGTGGACCCGGGCGCTGATGCTGAAGACCAGGGCCAGCTCCGCGATGATCAGGCCGAAGAAGACCAGTTGGTTGCCGAAGATGAACCGCATCATCGGCTCGCTGTGGGCCGTAAAAAAGGCGACGATCCCCGTCAGTCCCAGACCGACGGCCATCCAGTTGTAGACGCTCTGGATGAACGAGTTGACGGTTACTTGAGTTTGTGTCCTTCTCTGGGCAATGGATGGCATTTCTTTCTCCTTGGCTCTGGAATTTATCGATTGTAACTTTCAGCCAAATTATTATAATGCATGTTGGTTTTTTTGCAAGCAAGATCCGCGTCCATCGCCCGCGTCAAGGGCGTCGAAGTTTGTCGGATAGGTCGATGAAACCCGAAGCGCTCTACCACCATCTCAAGGAGTTTGCGGAGAGGCTCGACATCCAGGTGACGGAACACAACCTGCGGAACATCGGCATGCGGGTCGCGAGCGGCCTCTGCAAGGTCCGGGGGGAGAACCGGTTCATCATGGACAAGCACCTGTCGATCCATCTGAAGAACCGGATCCTGGCGGCACACCTGGGCCGGGTGGCGGGCGACGGCGTCTATGTGCTTCCCGCGGTCCGGGAATACATCGAAAAGCAGCGGCAAAGGGGCGGGGGAGGGGAATGAACGGCCCCCTTTCCGACCGATCGAATCGCGGGATCTTCACGGTCTCCGGCCTCACCGCCGAGATCCGGTCGCTGCTGGAGGAACGGTTCCCCTTCGTGTGGGTGACCGGCGAGATCTCCGACCGTCGGCTCCACACCTCCGGCCATCTCTACTTCCGTCTAAAGGATGGAAAGGCGAGCATCAACGCCGTGATGTTCCGGGGGCAGAACCGCCGGCTGACGTTCCGTCCGGAAAACGGCATGGCGGTGGTGGCCCTAGGAAGGATCAGCGTTTATGAACCCCGGGGGGATTACCAGATCATCCTCGAATACCTGGAGCCCAAAGGGGCCGGGGCGCTCCAGGCCGCCTTCGAGCAGCTCAAGGCCCGGCTGGAGGCCGAGGGGCTCTTTTCCGCGGATCGAAAACGGCCGATCCCCTTTCTGCCCCGGAAGATCGGCGTCATCACCTCCAGGACCGGCGCGGTTTTCCACGACATCATCAACGTCCTCCATCGGCGGTACCCCGCCGTCCCCGTCCTGCTGATCCCGGTCCGGGTCCAGGGGAAGGGGGCCGCGGAGGAGATCGTGGAAGCCATCGGAATGGCCTCCCGCCGGGAGGATCTGGACGTGGTGATCCTGGCCCGGGGGGGGGGATCCCTGGAGGATCTCATGGCGTTCAACTCCGAGGCGGTGGCCCGGGCCGTCCACGGATCGGCCCTGCCGGTGATCTCCGCCGTGGGCCACGAGACCGACTTCACCATTGCCGATTTCGCGGCCGATCTCCGGGCCCCGACGCCCTCGGCGGCCGCGGAGCTGGCGGTTCCGGTGCGAAGCGAGCTGTCGGCCCGGTGCGACCGCCTGACGGCCGCGCTGGTCAACCGGTTCCGGAGGTTCCTCGAAGACCGCCGCCGGGTGCTCAAAGCCGCGACGGGCCGGATCATCCACCCCAGACGGCGCATCGAGGACGGGCGTCTCCGGCTCGACGACGCCGTGGCCCGGATGTCCCGGGCCATGGCCCGGTCCCTGGAGAGGCGGCGGGAGCGCCTGACCTGGCGCGTTCAGCGGCTGGAATCGCTGAGCCCCCTTTCCATCCTCTCCCGGGGGTACGCCGTCGCCCGCTCCCTTCCCGACCTCCGGGTGGTGGAGAGGATCAACCAAGTGGCCGAGGGACAACGGATGGAGGTCCTTCTGGCCGACGGCCGCCTGACCTGTCGGGTGGAGGAGGTACTGCCGAACCATGACCGCCAAGACCGTGAAGCCGAAGACCTTTGAGAAGGCCGTGGCCCGGCTGGAAGAAATCATCGAGGAGATGGAGGCCGGGGATCTTCCCCTGGAGACCGCTCTGAAGAAGTTCGAGGAGGGGATCGCCCTCTCCCGGTTCTGCGCCGGGAAGCTCGACGAGACCGAAAGGAAGATCACCGTGTTGCTCAAGGACGGGGCCGGAAACTGCGTCGAGGAGCCGCTGGACCGGTCCGGCGGCTGATCCGACGTGTTCCGGCTCAAGCCGTATCTCAAGGAGAAGGCCCGCATCGTGGATGCGGCCCTGTTCGAAATCCTCGAAGGGGAGACGGGCCGGGTGGCGGAGGCCATGCGGTACTCCCTCATGGCCGGCGGCAAGCGGCTCCGGCCGGTCCTGTGCCTGGCGGCGGGCGAGGCGGTGGCCGGGGCTCCGCCCCCGGGACTGATCCCCGTGGCCTGCGCCCTGGAGATGATCCATACCTACTCCCTCATCCACGACGACCTCCCGGCCATGGACGACGACGCGCTGCGGCGGGGGCAGCCCACCTGCCACAAGGCCTTTGACGAGGCCACGGCCATTCTGGCCGGGGACGGACTGCTGACCCTCTCGTTCGAGGTGTTATCCGCGATCCCCGACCGGTACCCCGTCGATCCGTGCATGGTTCTCCGGGTGATCCGGCGGATCGCCGAAGCGGCCGGTTGTCGTGGAATGATCGAGGGACAGATGCGGGACATGGCCAACGAAGGCCGGGGGATGGACCGCCGCGCACTGGAGCGGCTCCACGGACTCAAGACGGGCGCCCTGATCCGGGCCGCCGTCCATGCGGGGGCGGTTCTATCCGGGGCCACCTCCCGGCAGATGGACGACCTCGAGGCCTATGCCCGATCCATCGGCTTGGCCTTTCAGGTGGCGGATGATATCCTGAACATAACCGGCGACCCCTCCCGGATGGGAAAGGCCGTCGGCACCGACGGCGAGCGGGAGAAGAACACCTTCCCGTCCCTGCTGGGGCTGGAGGGATCCCGGCGGGCGGCGGGGGAACTGGTGGAGGAGGCCCGCCGGTCCCTCGACGGTTTCGACGGACGGGCCGACCCCCTCCGGGCCATCGCCGCCTACGTGATCGAACGGAAACGCTGACCCTCGGCATCCCTGTGCCGAATACGGATGAGGAGCCGCATCGCCCATTGACACTACTGGAACAGATAGACTCGCCGGCCGATCTCAAATCGCTCACCCCGCAACAGCTCTCGGCCCTGGCCGAGGAGGTGCGCCGGACCATAGTGGAGGTGGTCTCCCGGACCGGGGGACACTTGGCGTCGAGCCTGGGGGCCGTGGAGCTGGCCATCGCCCTCCACTATGTCTTCTCCTGCCCCGACGACCGGATCATCTGGGACGTCGGCCACCAGGCCTACGCCCACAAGCTGCTCACCGGAAGACGGGACCGGTTTTCCACTCTCCGGCAATACAAGGGCCTGAGCGGGTTCACCAAAAGGAGCGAAAGCTCCTATGACGCCTTCTCCACCGGCCACAGCAGCACCTCCATCTCCGCGGGCCTGGGCATGGCCTGCGGCAAGAGCCTCAAGGCGGACGGGAACAAGGTCATCTCCGTGATCGGCGACGGGTCCCTCACCGCCGGCCTCGCCTACGAGGGGCTCAACCAGGCCGGGGACATGCAAAAGAACCTCATCGTGGTGTTGAACGACAACGACATGTCCATCGCCCGGAACGTGGGGGCCCTCTCCTCCTTCCTGAGCCGCACCCTTTCGGCCAAGCGGCTCCAGGAACTGCGGAAGGAGTTCGGGGAATTTCTCAAGTCCCTGCCCCGGATCGGAGACGACATCTACCAGTTCGCCAAGCGGTCCGAGGAATCCTTCAAGACCTTCGTCACCCCGGGAATGCTCTTCGAGGCCTTCAACTTCGAGTACTTCGGACCCATCGACGGCCACCGCCTCTCCCACCTGGTCGATATCCTCCGGAATATCCGTGAACTCAACGACCCCGTATTGCTCCACGTGATCACCCGGAAGGGGAAGGGATACGCGCCAGCGGAGAAGAATCCCGTCTACTTCCACGGCGTCGGCTGTTTCGAGGTGGAGACGGGGACCTGTATCGACCGGAAAGGCCCGGTTCCCACCTATACCCGGGTGTTCGGCGAGACCATGGTCCGGCTGGCGGCCGAGGACGAGAAGATCGTGGCCGTCACCGCGGCCATGCCCGAGGGGACCGGCCTGGTCGATTTCTCCACGGCTTACCCGGACCGGTTCTTCGACGTGGGGATCGCGGAGCAGCACGGGGTCACCTTTGCCGCGGGCATGGCCGCCGAGGGGTTCAAGCCGGTGGTGGCCATCTACTCCACCTTCCTGCAGCGGGCCTACGACCAGATCCTCCACGACATCTGCCTGGAGGCGATCCCCGTGGTCTTCGCCATGGACCGGGGGGGGATCGTGGGGGAGGACGGCCCCACCCACCACGGGCTCTTCGATCTCTCCTACATGCGGAGCCTCCCCAACATGGTGGTGATGGCGCCCAAGGACGAGAACGAACTCCGGCGGATGCTCCTCACCGCGATCTCCCATTCCGGACCCATCGCCCTGCGGTATCCCCGGGGATCCGGGGTGGGGGTGGCGCTGGACGAGGAGATCCGGCCGCTGGCCATCGGCAAAGGGGAAGTCCTCATGGAGGGCGGGGATCTGCTGATTCTCGCGGTGGGCGCCATGGTGCGGGAATCCCTGCGGGCCGGGGCGGCTCTCCGGGAGAGGGGGATCGCCGCCACCGTGGTCAACGCCCGGTTCGTCAAGCCCCTGGACGAGGCTCTGATCCTCCCCCTGGCCCGGAGGATCCCCCGGATCCTCACGGTGGAGGAGAACGTCCGCCAGGGGGGATTCGGCGGCGCCGTCCTGGAGTCCCTCTGCGACGGCGGCGTGACCGGCTTCCGCGTGGAGCGTTTGGGGGTCGGGGACACCTTTGTGGAGCACGGCCCCCAGAAGCGTCTTCGGGCGGAATACGGCCTCGACGCCGACGCCGTCCTCCGTGCCGGGGAACGGCTGGTCCGGGCCTGAGTTTTCCAAGTGGCGGAGAAGATCCGACTCGACCGGGCCCTGGTGGACCGCGGGCTGGCCGGGACCCGGCAGCGGGCCCTGGCGTTGATCCTCGCGGGAAAGGTCCTGGTGGACGACCGGCCGGCCGACAAGGCGGGCACGTTGGTGGCTCCGGACCGGGAGATCAAGGTGAAGGGGGAGGAGATCCCCTATGTGAGCCGGGGCGGCCTGAAGCTCGAAGCCGCCCTTCGGCACTTCGACCTCGATCCCGCCGGCGCCGTCTGCCTGGACGTCGGGGCCTCCACCGGGGGGTTTACCGATTGCCTCCTCCAGCACGGAGCGGCCCGGGTCTACGCCGTGGACGTGGGGTACGGCCAGCTCGCCTGGAAGCTTCGCCGAGATTCCCGGGTGGTGGCGATCGAAAGGACCAACATCCGCCACATGGATCGGGATGCGGTGCCGGGCGTGGTGGACTGGATCACCATCGACGTATCCTTCATCTCCCTGCGCATCGTCGTCCCCGCCGCGCTTCCATTCCTCCGGACCGGGGGGACCCTGCTGGCGCTGATCAAGCCCCAGTTCGAAGTGGGCAAGGGGAGGGTGGGCAAGGGGGGCGTGGTCCGGGACCCGGAGGCCCACCGGCGGGTGGTGGCATCCCTCTCCGATTTCTTTGCCGAGACCGGCCTGACGATCCTGTCCCATATGGCCTCGCCGATCCTGGGGCCCAAGGGAAACCGGGAGTTCATGATCCATCTGTGCGGATGACGCCCGGACCCTGACGGGGTTCGGATTTTTGGCTTGATTTTTTTGCCTGTGATCGATACAAAACTGCATTTTACCGTGACCGATTGGACGGGCGGCGGACACCATCAATCTAGAGAGGAGTATCAATGGCTGAAACTGTGGACAAACATCGGAACATCGCACTGGTTGGACATGGGGACTCGGGGAAAACCTCTCTGGCCGAGGTCATGCTGTTCAAAGCCGGCGCCACCCGACGGCTGGGCCGGGTCGAGGACGGCAACACCGCCATGGACTTCGAGCCGGAGGAGCTGAAGCGCCAGATCACCATCAGCAGTGCGTTCCATCAATATACCTGGAAGAAGCAGTACACCGTCAACCTCATCGACACGCCCGGGGATCAGAACTTCTTCTCCGACACCAAGACCAGCATGCAGGCCGCCGACGGCGCGGTGTTTCTCATCGACGCGGTGGAGGGGATCAAGGTCCAGACCGAACTGGCCTGGGAGTTCGCAAGGGATTTCGAGCATCCGTGCATTCTCTTTGTCAACAAGATGGACCGGGACCGGGCCGACTTCGGTAAGATCTTCAATGACGCCGCCGACATCCTGGATCCCAAGCCCATCCGCATCCAGATCCCCATGGACGCCGATGGCGCGTTCGGCGGTGTGATCGACCTGATCACCATGAAGGCCCACACCTACGACGCGGACGGCAAGGTGACCGTCGGAGAGATCCCCGAGGGGATGCGGGACGAGGCCGAGTCCGAGCGGGAGGAGCTGGTGGAGAACGTGGCCGAGGCCGACGATCAGCTCCTGGAGCGGTATCTGGAGGGGGAGGCCATTTCCGACGAGGCGTTCCGGGGCGCGCTCCGGCAGGGCACCCTGACCCGTTCGTTCGCGCCGGTTCTCTGCGGCTCGGCCACCCACGGCATGGGCATCGAACTCCTCATGGATTTCATCGTCGCCTGCATGCCGTCACCGGCGGATCGCGGGCCCAAAACGGGCGTCCACCCCGATACCGGCGAGGAGCAGCAGCGGGAGCCCGACCCCGAAGCACCCTTCTCCGCCTATGTCTTCAAGACCGTGGCCGATCCCTACGCGGGCCGCCTCTCCATCTTCCGGATCATCTCCGGTACCATCGGCGGGGACGGCGGGTTCTACAACGCCACCAAGGAGACCAAGGAGCGGTTCTCCTCCCTGCTCCGGCCCGCGGGCAAGGAGCAGAAGCCGGTGGACGGGGCCGGTCCCGGGGAGATCGTGGCGGTGGCCAAGCTCAAGGAGACCACCACCGGAGATACCCTCTGCAGCGATTCGGCCAAGATCCGGTACGAAGTGGCGGAACCCCTGCCCGGCGTCATCTCCTATGCGGTCTCCGCCAAGGAGAAGGGGGAGGAGGACAAGGTGTTCGGCTCCCTCAGCAAGCTGATGGAGGAGGACCCGGCCCTCAAGCTGACCCGGAACGCCGAGACCAAGGAGATCCTTTTGTCCGGCATGGGGCAGGTCCACATCGAGGCGACCCTGGAAAAGATGAAGCGGAAGTTCGGCGTCGACGTGGAGCTGAACGTCCCCAAGGTCCCGTACAAGGAGACCATCAAGAAGAAGGTGCGGGTCCAGGGAAAACACAAGAAACAGACCGGCGGCCACGGACAGTACGGCGACTGCTGGATCCAGCTCGAGCCGCAGCCCAAGGGCGAGGGGTTCGAATTTGTGGACGCCATCGTGGGCGGCGTCATCCCCAAGCAGTACATCCCCGCCGTGGAGAAGGGGATCGTGGAGGCGGCCGAGCGGGGGGTTCTGGCCGGGTTTCCCTGCGTCGATTTCAAAGTGACCCTGGACGACGGCTCCTTCCACGCGGTGGACTCTTCGGAGATGGCCTTCAAGGTGGCCGGCTCCCTCGCCTTCAAGAAGGCGGCCGAACAGGCCCAGCCGGTGCTGCTGGAGCCGATTATGAAGATCACCATCGTCACCCCCGATGAATTTATGGGCGACATCATGGGCGACCTCAACGGCCGGCGGGGGCGGGTCCTCGGGATGGACACCAAGGGCAAGAACCAGGTGATCATGGCCAACGTCCCCATGGCCGAGTTTTTGACCTACGCGCCGGACCTGCGATCCATGACCGGGGGCCGGGGGATGTTCACCATGGAATTTTCCCATTACGACGAGGTTCCGGCCCAGATCGCCGACAAGCTCGTGGAAGAGGTGAAAAAGGAGAGCTGATTCCGCCGGAACAATCGGTGACGGGTTCATTTCAAAAAACCCGGTGCGCGCCCATGGGGCCGCGCACCGGGTTTTTTTGTCGGGTTTTTGTTTGTCCCCGGAAGCCGGGTGCGGTACAATCGGACGGGAAACAAGGAGGAGATGTTGGGCGGTGAAAGCATACAAACCGTGCTTTGCGCCATCGATCTGTCGGCGTTCGGAGCCGAGGTGGTGGAACAGGGAGCCGCCGTGGCCGACCGACTCGGCGCGCGGCTGATCCTCTTCCACACGGTGCCCGTGGGAGACGGCCCGGTCCCCCCCCGGCCTCCGGATCTTCTCACCGGCCGGCCGGACAAGGTCGTCCGGCGTCCATTGGAGTGGATGGAGCGGCTGATGGCGGGACGGCCGGGGGGCTGGGAGCCCCTGATCCGCGTCGGTGATCCCATCGACGAACTCCACCGGGCCGTGGCGGAGATCTCCGTCGACCTGGTGGTGGCCGCCAGCCGGGGGATCTCCCTCTTCCGTCGGATCCTGAGCGGCACGGTGGTGGAGCGGATGGCCCGGTCCCTGCCGGTTCCCCTTCTGGTGATCCCCAAGGGAGAGGCGAAGCAAAGGGGCTCGGCGGCGCGGCCGTGGCCGGGGAAGATCCTCGTCGGCTGCGATCCCCAGGGCGATCCGGGCGGAGTGGAACGGATGATCGGTTATGCCCGCCGCCTCGCCGGCCGCGGGCCGGCGGAGATCCGGTTTCTCCACGCCATGGAGGCGCCGGTCTCCGGGGATCACCCGGAGGCCGACCGCCGGGAGGGCCACTACCAGGAGGCGGAACAGGCCGCGGTCCGGCGGCTCAAAGGGGCGCTGAAGACCCGCCTGGCGGCGGCGGGAATCGATCCGGGGGACGGGATCATGGTGGTTCCCGGCGTCCCCGGCGAGGCCCTCTGTTCCCACGGGGCCGCCTGGGGCGCCGACCTCCTGGTGGTGGGCGTCCGCCGGCACGGGACGCTCCACAAGCTGGCGGTGGGGTCCACCACCGAGACCGTCCTCCGACGGGCCCCCATGCGGGTGTTGGTGGTCCCGGAGATCCCCGGAGGGACGTCCCGGTGAGATCCCGGCGGGGGGGATGGATGGGATCATCCGTCCGGTCCGGCACCGGCCTTGTCACCGATCGGCGGTACCTCGACCACCTGCCGGAGGACGGAGTGCCCGAGAGCCCCCGGCGCCTGGCCGCCATCCACGAGGTTCTGGAAAGCCCGGAGATCTCCGGGGCCGCCCGATTTCCCGCGCCCCGGCCCGCGCGCAGGGAGGAGCTTGGCTGGATCCACACCGAAGCCCACATCGACCGGATCGCCGCCACCTCGGGGCGCGACTTCACCCGCCTGACCCGGGACACCTTCGCCTCCTCCGGATCCGACGTGGCGGCCCGCCTGGCCGCCGGCGGCCTGTTCCGGGCGGTGGAACAGGTCTGCGCCGGAAGCCTCCGGAACGCCTTCCTCCTGGCCCGGCCCCCCGGGCACCATGCCGAGGCGGGGAGGGCCATGGGGTACTGTCTCTTCAACACCGTTGCCCTGGGCGCCATGTTCGCCCGGAGGGCGGTGGGCCTTCCGCGGGTGCTGATCGTCGACTGGGACGCCCACCACGGCAACGGCACCCAGCATGCCTTCGAGACCGATCCGTCGGTGCTCTTCTTCTCGGCCCACCAGTACCCGCTCTTTCCGGGCACCGGACTGTTCACCGAGGTGGGGCGCGGTCCCGGAGAGGGGTACACCATCAATCTCCCGCTGCCCCGGGGCTACGGGGACCCCGAATACCTGGCGCTGTTCGAGCGGGTGCTGCGGCCCGTGGCCGAGGCCTTCCGGCCGGAGCTGATCCTGGTCTCCGCCGGTTTCGACATCCACCGGTCCGATCCCCTCGGCGGGATGCGGATGACGGCCGACGGGTTCGCCGGACTGACCCGCTCCCTGATGGATCTGGCCGAGGGGTGCTGCGGCGGACGGCTGGTCCTCTGCCTCGAAGGGGGGTACCACATTCCGTCCCTGGCCGAGAGCGTCAGGGCGGTGATCCTGGAGTTGATGGACCGGACCGTCCATCCGGTGGCGGAACGGGCGGCCGCCGCCAAGGAGAAAAAGGTGAGGTACGCCCTTCACCGCTGCCGTCAGGTGCACCAGGCCCACTGGAAGTGCCTGGACGGGTAACACGACCCGCTGAAACGGGCGGCTGAAAACGGAGGCGCCATGAACAAGCTGAGCATAATGGAATCATCCGTAAAAAAGTGGCAGCGCATCATCGACGGAGAGTCCTCCGACGGCGGGGTGATCGACTGCCCCCCGTGCCGGATCTTCTATATCCTGGTCTGCTACGGGTGCCCCATCGCGGAATATACCGGCAAGAAGTTCTGCCAGAAGACCCCTTACGGCCGCTGGCTCCGCCACCAGATCGAGGCCCACGACAAGATGATCAAGAAGGTCTACTGCCCGGAGTGCGCGGCACTGGCCAAGGAGATGCAAGACTTCATGATCGAGATCGTCGAGCACCTCAGGGCCAAGCGGGACGGAGAGGCGGCCGCCGGGTCCGGCGGCGGGCGATAGGGGTCGATGGCCTGGGAATCGATCGGGGCTGTCGCGGAACCGGCGCTCCTGTCGGCCGGCGGCTTCTGCCTCTTTCGACGGTGGGGCGACACCGTGTCGGAGTCGGCCGGGCTCGCGCTGGTCACCACCTGGATGCTCCTCTCCTTCCTGGGGCAGGCGGCCGTGTTCACGGGGACCCCCTGCTTCTCCACGGTTGCCGAGGCGGCCCTTCTCCTGGCGTCGGCGGCCCTGGTCCTCCGACACGACTATCCGCGGCAGGCGATCCGGACGGTCCGGCGCTTTATCTCCGACCACCGGGCGGCGGCCCTCCTGGCGGTGGGGTGGTTCTGCCTGCTGGTGATCGCCGTCTGGGGTCCCCCGAGTCCTTTGGGGGAGGGGGCTCCGACCCCGTGGCCGGGCGGCGTCGTCCCCGGCTTCCCGGCCGCCGGCGGCGTCTCCCTCAACCAGTCGATCCTCCTCCGGCTTCCGCTCCTTTCCGGCGGCACCGGGGGAGGGGGAATCGGCTTCACCAGCTATATCGCCATCGCCTGTTTCACCTACGCCCTCTCCCGCCGGTACGCATGGCCGCCCACGGCGTTCACCGTGGCCCTGGTGGTGGCCGCCATGCCGCGGCTGGTCTTCCTCTCGGCCGCCACCGGGACGGAGCTTCTGACCGCCGCCACCGGACTCTTCTGTCTGCTGACCGCCATCCGCCTGGTGGAGACGCCCGATCTCAAGGACCTGGTGCTGCTGATCTGGGGGATCCTCTTCTCCATCTCGGCGGACCCCCTGCCCTTCGCCCTTCCGGCCGTCTTGTCCCTCTCTTCGGCGGTGATGCTCCACCGGCGCCACGGGCTCGCCACCTGGACCTTTCTGCTCCGCTCCCATCCGGCATGGGCATCGGCCGCGGCGGTTCCCGCCCTGGTCTTCTCCCAGGCGCCGACCTGGTCCCTCTCCCCCGGAGGCCTCTCCACGGCCTGGGCCGTGGCCCAGAATCCCGATGGGCCGTTGGGGGCCCTGGGGAACCTGGGGCGGTACCTGATCGCCGCCGTCCATCTCCCGGCCCCGGCCGATGATCTCTGTGCCTGGATGTTCGGCTTCCGGATCACCGGCCTCCTGCGGTGGATCCACCAGGCCGTGGTGATCCCCGTGGCGGGCGCCAGGGGGACGGCGGTCCCGTTCGAGGTTGCCTGGCGGGTCGATCCCCAGTTCGGCTGGTTCGGCCCCTTTGCCGTGGCGTTGATCCTGCCGGCCATCCTCTTTTCCCTCGTCCGGGGACACCGGCGTCTCAAAACCCTGGCCGTCGCGCTGCTCGGCTACGCCTATATCATCATTCTCGCCTTGAGCTGGACGCCGGAAAACGTCCGGCTCTTTACCCCGTTCTTTGCGTGCGGCGGATTCTTCGCCGCCTCCGTGCTTCCCCCCTGGCGGTTCACCAGGGGACGCCGCCGGTTCCTCCAGGGGGCGTGCCTCCTGCTCCTTTTCCACGGGATCCTCGCGCGGGTCTGCGGAGCGGACGCGGCGGGGCTCGGCCCGGTCCCGCCGTTCCTATGCCGATGGATCGGATAGGGGGAGGGTGAAGGTGAAGGTCGCCCCCCGGCCCGGGGCGCTGTCCACCCGGATGGTCCCCCCGTGGTGCTCGATGATATGGCGGGTGATGGAGAGTCCGAGCCCGCTGCCCTGGGGGCGCCCCGTCTCCTCCCCTTTGACCTGCCGGAATTTTTCGAAGATCAGGGCCTGGTGTTCCGGCGAGATCCCGACGCCGTTGTCGGTCACGGAGACCACCACCCGGTCCGGCGTCGGCTCCAGGGCGATGGTGATCTCGCCCGCCTCGGACGGGCAGAACTTGACGGCGTTGGAGATCAGGTTGATCATCACCTGAACCAGGCGGTCCCGGTCCCCCTCCACCGTGGGCGATTCCTCGGGCAGGTCCCGGATCAGCCGGATCTTCTTCTCCTCCAGAAGCTGCCGGGTGGCGTTGACGGAGTCGTCGATCAGCTCCTTCATGTCCACGGTCGTCGTCTGCCAGTCCGCCTTTCCGGACTCGATCTTCTGGATGTCGAGCACCTGGGTGATCAGCCGGGTCAAACGGTCGGTCTCCTTGATGATGATGGCGGTAAACTCCCGCTGCCGGGCCTCGGTCAGGTTCGGATTTTCGTGGAGGATCTCCGCCAGGGCCCGGACCGAGGTGAGGGGGGTCCGCAGCTCATGGGTGACCGTGGAGATGAACTCGTCCTTGAGCCGGTCCAGCTCCTTGAGCCGCTCGTTGGCGGATTTGAGTTCCGCGGTCGCCTTTTCCAGCTCCCGGCTGTAGGAGATGACCTGCCGGGTTTCATCCAGGATGTGCATCACCTCCCGGATGCCCAGGGGCTCCTCCTTGACCACCGAGGAGACCATCACCCGGGCCGAGGCCGATCCGATCACCCCGGCCAACAGCTTTTCGGCGTGGTTGACCAGCCCGGCGTCGGCGGTCAGCTCTCCCTCCCACGCCAGCCGGTGCTTGTCCGCGTAGGCGGCCAGCGCCGATTCGGCCCGGTCCTTGCCCAGAAAGCGGCGCAGCAGCGAGGTGAGATCCGGGATCCGGGCGGTGCCCCGCCAGGGCGGAGGGGATTCGTCCACCTCCTCCGAGTACCGGAAGACGTCCACGAACAGGACCGCCTGGGTGTGCTCGATGGTGGAGGTCCGGGTGAGGACCGATACCCCGATGTACGCGCCGGTGTTGAACAGGAGGCTCCAGAAGACGGAGTGGGCGATGTGGTCGAATCCCGTCAGCCCGAAGAGCTGGTAGGGCCGGAGGAGGGAGATGCCGAAGGGACCCTCCAGGATCAGGTCCGCGGAGAGGAGGCCGGTCTGGACCAGGGAGGGGAAGACGAGGGTGTAGGCCCATGCCGTGAAGCCGAGAAGGAGGCCGCACAGGGCCCCGAGCCGGTTGCCCCCCTTCCAGAAGATCCCCCCGAGGATGGCCGGGGCGAACTGGGCCACCGCGGCGAAGGAGACCATGCCGATGGAGACCAGTTCGTAGAACTCGCCGATGAACCGGAAATAGGCGTAGCTCAACAGCAGCACGGCCACGATGCCGCCCCTGCGGATCGCCAGCAGAAGGCCGCTCAGGTCCCCCCGCTCCACGAGGCGGAGGAAGGGCAGCCGCAGGAGCACCGGCATCACCAGGTCGTTGCAGATCATGGTGGACAGCGCGATGGTCTCCACGATCACCATGCCGGTGGCGGCGGACATGCCGCCGATGTAGACGAGCAGGGTCAGGGAGACCTGGTGACCCGCCATGGGAAGGGTCAGCACGAAGGTGTCGGCATCCACCGATCCCGCCGGAAAGTGGAGGAGCCCCCCGATGGCCACCGGCAGGACGAAGAGGTTGATGGCCAGAAGATAGAGGGGAAAGAGCCACACCGCCCGCTCCAGGTGGTCCTCGTTGACGTTCTCCACCACGGCGATCTGGAACTGGCGGGGCAGGAAGATCACCGCCGCCATGGCGATGAAGATGGAGATGCACCAGCTCCCGTAGATCCCGGGGCGGTCGGGCAGCACGAAGAGGGACCGCAGTTCCGGAAGGGCGTGGGCCCTGGCGATGAGATCCCGGAACCCGTCGTGCATCCCATAGGTGACATAGATCCCCACGGCGAGAAAGGCGATCAGCTTTACCAGGGACTCGAAGGCGATGGCCGCCACCAGCCCCTCGTGCCGCTCCGTGGCCTCCAGGTGGCGGGTGCCGAAGAGGACCGCGAAGAGGGTCAGGAGCAGGGCCACGTAGAAGGCGGTGTCCCGGAGGACGGGGACCTCCGTGAACGGGATGGGCGTGGAGATCTCCGGATAGGGCTGAAGCATCAGGTAGCTGATGGAGATCGCCTTGAGCTGGAGGGAGATGTAGGGAATGATCCCCAGGACGGCGATGACGGTGACCACCCCCCCCAACAGGGTGCTCTTTCCGTACCGGGAGGCGATAAAGTCGGCGATGGAGGTGATCCGGTGGATCTTGCTCACCCGGATGATCTTCCGCAGGACCACGCCCCCCAAGGCCGCCATGAGGGTGGGGCCGATGTAGATGGGCAGGAAGGAGGCCCCGGCCCGGGCCGCCCGGCCCACGCTGCCGTAGTAGGTCCAGGCGGTGCAGTAGACCGCCAAAGAGAGGGCGTAGATGTAGGGGTTGCTGATGATGCTCCTGCCCTGGACCGCCCGGCGGTCGCCGTAGTAGGCGATGGCGAAGAGCAGCACCACGTACCCGAAGGAGACGGCCAGAATGGGGCCGGTGTCGAGCATCAGTCCGTGTGTCCGGGCCGGTCGAAGGGCATGGTCTGGGGCTTGGACCGGCCGGCGAGGATCATCAGGAGGATCAGGACGGCCCAGAGGCCGAAGAGGTAGAGGTAGAAAAGGGGCAGTCCCCAAAGGAGCACCCGTTGGTTGAACAGGGAGAGGATGGGGTAGTTGAACAGGGCGAGGGCGATGTAGAAGAGCGCGGCCAACCGTCGGTTTTTGGGATCGGTGCCGGGCATCCGGGGTCGCTCCTATCCGGCGGGGTAACGGGTGGGGCGGAGAATCACGGGCCCCCGGCAAGGTTGCAGGCGGCCGCCGCGCTCCGGTCGAGCATGGCGGCGAGGCCGCCCCGATCCGCCGGCGCGTGCCCCAGGGATTTGGTCCAGACCTCGTCGTCCTCCATGCAGAGGTAGACCCGGGTTTCGGGGGCGAACGCCCGGATCCACCGGGCCATCCGGGTGTAGAGGTCGATCCGCAACGGTTTGAAGTAGCGCATCTTTCCGTCGAGGCCGGTGATGAACTCCCCGTAAAGGATCTTCGACTCGGGAAACCGGCGCTCCACGATCGGCTTCAGGGCCGGCATGAACCGGAAGGTTCCCATGCTGATCCAGACGACCGCCTCCGGAGGGATCTCGGCAAAGAGCCGCTCCACCACCGCCCGGTACTCCGCCTCGCATCCGTCGTAGAGCACCAGGGGATCGAAGTGGAAGGCGAGGGGGTAGCCCCAGGATCGACACCGGGCCGCCGCCTCCAGACGGCCCTGGAGGCTCGCGGTTCCCCGCTCCTGCCGGCGGATCACCCTCGGTGTGTTGAGGGACCAGGAGACGATGGTCTTCCGTTGGTGGTCCAGCCCCGCCAGTTTGTCGATCCGGGCGGTCTTGGTCTTCAGTTCCAGGGCGGTGGCCGACTGCCGGGAAAAGCGTTCCACCAGCAGGGGGGAGAGATCGGTCCATCGATCCCAGATCAGGCTGTCGGTGTACTCCCCGGTGCCGATCCGCCGGATCTTTCCCTCCCGGAAGAGATCGTCCAGCTCCGCGAACATCCGGTCCCTGTCGATGAAGAGGGTAAGGACCGGCGGATGGAAGTAGCCTTGGAGGATGCAGTAGGCGCAGTCCATGACGCAGTAGGCGCCGACATGGAGGATCTGGTAGTCGCAGCACCGGTAGGAGGAGGTGCCGGGGCATCGCTTGACGAAGGCCCCCCGGTTGCGGGTGAGGAAAAGGGTCGATTTGCCCGCCGTGACGGGATCTTCGCCGGCGTTGATCCATCCGTAGACCTCCTGGGCGCCGTCCACGACCCGGCCCGGCACCGAAAGCCGCCGTCGGATATCGGCCGCCTCCGGGAGGTCGGCCACCGCGCGGTCGATGAAGAGGTGTTCGACGGGCAACCGGGGTCAGGCGCCGGTGACCAACTTGATCACCAGCTTGCAGGCGGTGTCCAGGTCCATGCTGCTCATGTTCAGCACCGCGTGGTAGAGATCCGCCCGATCGTAGTCCTCCCGGCCGAACTTCCGATAGAGGTTCGACCGGCGGCGGTCGTCCAGGGTGACCGCCTGCTGGGCCTGCTTGTTGGTGAGATTGTAATGTTTCTCCATGAAACGGACCCGATCCTCGAAGTGGCCCACCAGCAGGATGTGGAAGGCGTTTGGATGGTCCTTGAGAATGTACTGGCCGCCCCGGCCGATGATGACCGCCTTGTCCCCCTCGGCGATCTTGGTGATGATCTTCTGGAGCATGTCGACGTAGATCTCTTCGTCCAGATACCCTCGCTCGCCGCTCAGGATCCGGTCCACCAGGCTTTTGGAGACCAGGCCGGTGATGAACCGCTGGAACTTGGTTCCGGCGTCTTTTTCCAGGGATTCCACCCAGGTGGTGGAAACCTTGGCCTTGTTGGCCACCATCTGGATCAGTTCGTTCTCGATGAAGCTGTACCCCAGTTGGTCGGCCACCATTTTTCCCAGAGTCCTGCCGCCGGCGCCGAACTGCCTGGAAATCGTTACAACAGCCATAAACGCCTCCTTTTCAATCCTGACAAACGCGTGTTCCACATGAGCGGACGACCGCCATTCGCCTCCAAAAATCAGATGAAGGCTTGTGTATCAAATGATTCCGATAAAATCAAAATGTAATTTGAGCGTCAATATTTCAACCTCGCATAATAGCTCTTTTTGGAGGCGACGCGGGCGTCCCTCAGGGTGGTGATCCCTTCCTTGGCCAGCAAAGGGAGCAGCCGTAGGAAAACCTCGCCGGTGGCGATGGCGTCGCCCAGGGCCGTGTGCCTTCCCATGATCCGGATTCCCAGGCGCTCGCAGATGGCCTCCAGGTTGTGATCGCTCTGGGCGGGATGGACCACCGCTGAGAGCAGAAGGGTGTCGAGGATGGGGTTGATCATGTGGACGCCGGTCTGGGCTTCCTTCATCTGGAACATCCGCAGGTCGAAGGCGGCGTTGTGCCCCACGAGGACGGTCTCCTCCGCGAACCGCCGGAACATGGGCAGCACCTTGTCGATGGTCGGCTGCCCCGCCAGCATCTCCTCTCCGATGCCGTGGACCTTGACCGACTCGTAGGGCAGCGGACGCCGGGGGTCGATGAGCTGATCGAAGCACTCCTTGTACAGGAGGCGGCCGTTGACGATCCGCACGGCGCCGATGGAGATGATCTCGTCGGTTTTCGGGTTCAGGCCGGTGGTCTCCGTGTCGAAGACGGTGAAGGTGATTCCCGTCAGGGGGCGGCCGTCGACCTCCGGGTTCTGACCCGGCTGGTTGAACAGGTCGAAGTCGAAGTATTCCGGGCGGCTCTCCTGAAGAATCGCCCCGCCGTTTTCGTTCTCCGGCCCGGGGTCGTCCACGGCGGGGAGGAAGAGGCGCACCGATGATCCGTTGCCGGAGCCTTTGCAGGCGTGGCACCAGAGCTGGGCGTTGTGGTGTTCCAGCACCTCCTTCAGGGTGAGGCCGATCCCTTCGCTCTCCCGGACCAGGGGGAGCATCTCCCACTTGCGAAGGGTGTCGATCTTCACCGGCCGCCCCTCCCAGTGGATGTCCACATGGACGAAGGGGTCCTCCTTGCCGAAGGTGCAGTGGAAACGGTCGACGCCGGCCTCCTTCCGGAGCCGTTCCAGGATGAAGGCCATGCCCTGGATGATGGAGTAGCTGTCGACCTTCACCGGACACGCGCCCCGGGGCATCTCCAGATCGAGGCGGATGTCCGTCCGCTCTTCGACCTTCCCTTTGACCGTGGCGAAGAGTTCCTCCACCGGCATGTGGACCAGCGGCCAGTTGGTCCGGACGTGGCCCGAGTACTCCGCGGCGGTGCGGTCGAGGAGCCGGGCCAGGTTGACCGCCTCGGTATGGATGATCCGCTGGAAGTTGTCCCGCTGTTCCGCCGCCATGTGGGGGTACTCCAGGATCGCCTCCACGGCGGAGCGGATACCGGCCACGGAGGAGCGAAACCGGCGCAGCAGCCCCTGGAGGAGGAAGTCGACCCGCCGTTCGCTTTCGATCTGGTGGGTGATCTCGTGGAAGATGAGGATGAATCCCACGTAGTCTCGGCCCGCGTTGAGAATCGGGACCGCTTCCACCCGCATCAGCCGTCCCTCCCGCCCGGCGATGACGAAGTAGGCCGCCGCGTTGGTCTCCTCCCGCTTCAGTTTCTCCGAAATCTCGTCCAGGGCGTGGACCAGGAGGTTCTTGTCGATGATTCCGAAGATCGACCGCCCCAGCCCGATGAACCGGCCCGAGTACATGATCTCCTCCGACGCCTCCTGGTTCTGCTCCAAAAACCGCCGGGCCTGTTTGTTGTAAAAAAGGATCCGGCCGTCGGTGTTGCAGATGAGCACCCCCTCCGGCAGCTCCCCCATGAAGGAGGCCAGGAGGTTCTTCTCCTCCTCCGCCTCCGACTTGGCCTTGAGGACCTGCTCCTTGACGGTCTCCCTGGCGGTCTCCAGGCTGTCGGCGTGATCGTTGATGATCCTGGCCAGCCGGACGATGTCGGCGCTCCCCTCGATCTTGATCCGGTGGGAGGGATTGACCGAGTGGATGATCCGGGTTTCCTCGGCGAGCCGGCTCACGGGAATGATGTAGTTGTGGAAGATGCCGTCCAGGGCGAAGATGATGGTGGTGAGCGCCAGGAACAGGGCGATGAAGAGCAGGGCGAAGTTGTTCTTGAGGATGCCGATGAGAAGGTCTTTTTCCTGGGGCTGGAGCTGACGCCAGAAGAATCCGGCCAGCAGGGCGAAGAGAATGAAGGTGATGAGGACCGATACGGCGACGAACCACCAGAATTTGTTCTTCGGGCTCATGGGGAGACGTTGAGCAGGTCCTTGACCGTCTTCACGACATCGGCGTTGGAAAAGGGTTTGGTGATATAGGCGTCCGCGTCCAGGGACATCCCCTTGGCCACATCCACGTCCCGGCCCATGGCGGACAGGAAGACGATCCTGGGGGTCCCTCTTTCGGCGCTCTCCCGGATATGCTGGCAGACTTCGAACCCGTCCGTGCCCGGCAGCATGATATCGAGCAGGATCAGGTCCGGGGTGAATCCGGCGACCGCCTCGATCGCCTCCTCTCCGCTGGACGCCGTCTCCACCTGAAAGCCGTTCTGTTCCATGAGGAAGACCAGCGGCACCACGATGTTCGGCTCATCGTCCACGATCAGGATCTTTTTTATGGACATGGCTGGGGGCTCCGCAAGAGAATCTCCTCGATAAAGCGAAAAATTCTGAATCGTTTCAGTGCAAAAGCCGGCCGGAACGCATCGATTCCGACCGGCTTTCTTGTTTTCTACCGCCGTTCTATGCTATCCCCACAGCCCCCATCCGAAAGATGCGACGAAGAGGATGCAGAAGGCGAGGATTCCGATCAGCCAATAATCTTCTTGTTTCATGGTGAAAACCTCCCTTGGAAAAATGGTGAAAGGTTGTCGGTTACACTTCCTTGACCACGATCATCTGTTCCTTGTCGGCCCGTTCGATCTGGGTGGCGCTGGTGGTGGCCATCTCCGCCTTGAAGGCGAGCGCCCACATCATGATGATACCCAGGATCCACCAGAAGATCTGCCAGGACCACAGCGGCGAGAAGCCGGCAAAGGAGAACGCACTGTTTCCGAGGATACAGGCGGGGCCGATGGCGAAGAAATACCAGACCGGCACGGCGATCTTCATGATCTTCCGCCACTGTTTTCCGGATTCGGTGGGCTCATCCACATCGTCGAGCCATTTCCGGACCTCGGCCTGGCGTTCGGTGGTCTCCTGGTCGTCCTTGATGCCGGCGAACCGGCAGATGTACGCCACCACCAGACCGGTGAAGGTCCCCCAGAAGGCGGCGTGCATGGACAGCGGCCTCGGCCAGATCTTGTAGGTGACGAAGACCGCCAGCATACCGGCCAGAACCCCCAGCATGGCGCCCTTGGAGGGGAACTTGAATCCCCAGATGACCCCCACCAGGAGCACGTACATCACGAAGCCGAAGGCGGTGGCCAACGCGCCCAGGATGACGAGGGCCGCCTTGGAGGTCAGCCCCACGGTGAGCGCCGCGATGGTCAGCAGGGTGGCCAGCAGGCGGTTGACCCAGATCTGCTCGGAGTCGCTCACGTTCTGATTCTTGATGTATCTCCAGTAGACGTCCCGGAGCAGGATGGAGCCGCCGGTGCCGATGTACGGGGCCGCGGTGGAGTGGATGGCCGCGATGGCGCCCATGAACACCAGACCCAGCATGACCGGGGGCAGGAAGCGCTGCATCAGCAGCGGCACGACGTTCTTGTCGGTCAGCGTGGCGAACTCGCCGATGCCCTGGATTTCAAGGATCTTGGCGCCCATGCCCTGGAAGGCGGTGAAGAAGAACAGGGCGAAGCCGACCACGAAGGTGGACATGAAGGCCTGCTGCCAGGCCAGGGGCTTCGGGGACTTGATGCCGAAGGTCCACATGGTGAAGGCCGGCGAGGACTGGATCCCCATGAGGGCGAACATGTAGGTGAGAATCATCACCGCGGTCCATGCGCTCTCCCCCGGCGCGCCGCCCAAGCCGAAATGGATCACCCGGGGCACCTCGAGCTGTCTGGCGCCCAGGTTGGAGACGGCTTCGGAGAACCCGGACCATCCGCCGAACTGTTTCGACTGGATGACGAAGAAACCGAGGATGATGATCCCGCCCACCAGCAGGAGGAACTGGATCACGCCCACCCAGGTGGAGGCTTTCAGACCGCCGGTGCAGACGTAAAACCATACGATGAAGGCGAGGAAGATGGCGCCGAAGGTGAAGGGAACGCCCGCGATGACGTTGAACAGAGCCCCGGCCGCCATCAGCTGCACCGCCGAATAGAACATGGAGTAGAGGACCGCCGTGATCACCACCAGCCAGCGGATCACCTCGTTGTTGTAGTAATAGGCGTACATGTCGCCGGGCGTGATGAACCCGTACCGTTTTCCCAAAAGCCAGGTCCGTTTCGAGAAGAACGTACCGGTGATGGGGATGGTCAGCACGTAGAACGACGCGAACGCGTACGCCAGACCATCACGCCAGATCAGGCCGGGATGGCCGATGAAGGTCCACCCGGAGAAGGACGCCGCCGTCGCCGCCATCAGAAACGCCACAAAGGGGATGGACCGGCCGGCGATGGAATACCCGGAAGAGGTCTTTTCCGTGAAGTACCCCTTCAGTCCCCAGTAAAAACAGTAGATGATGTATAGCCCCAAAAATATGTAGACCCATACGGTTCCACTCATTTCGAATTCCTCCTATGTCATGTATCCGTCAATTGACCTGAGATTCGGAAAGCCCCGGTGGCGCTCTCCAAAAAAAATCGTGACATGGTAGTTTACCCTCGCCGCCGCATCACCTCCTTCCAATTTCTGATCGTTATCTTATTTTATGTAATCTTCGTCGGGGGCGCCTGATGGGGCGCCCCCGGTTTTCATGGTAGCCGATCGGTTTACTTGCCCTGGACCATGTCGGTGATGTAGTCGACCACCTCCGGATTGGCCAGGGTCATGACGTCGCCCACGTCCGATCCGTTGGAGATGGAGCCGAGGACCCGCCGCATGATCTTTCCGGAGCGGGTCTTGGGCATGTCGGGCACGATCCAGACCTTCCGCGGCCGGGCGATGGCGCCGATCTGGTCGACGATGGTCTTGGACACTTTTTGCGCCAGTTCGTCGGTGGCTTCGAATCCGGGTTTCAGAGAGACGTAGAGATCCGGCTCCTTGCCCTTGATGTCGTGCTTGACCGGGACCACGGCCGCTTCGGCCACTTCCTCCACCACCAGGGCGGCCGATTCGATCTCCTTGGTGCCCAGCCGGTGGCCGGAGACGTTGATCACGTCGTCGATCCGGCCCAGGATCCGGACGTAGCCGTCCTCGGACATGACCGCCGCGTCTCCGGTGAGGTAGGGCCAATCCCGCCAGTCGGTGCTCTTGGGGTTCTTGCAGTACCGCTCGAAGTACTGCCGGACGAAACGGTCCCGGTCCCCCCAGATGGTCTGGAACATGCCGGGCCAGGGGTTCTGGATGCAGATGTTCCCCGCCTTGCCGGTGCCGGGCGGGATCTCGTTGCCGTCCTCGTCATAGATGATGGGATGGATGCCGGGCATGCCGGGGCCGGCGCTGCCGGGCTTCATGGGTTTCAGGGCCGGCAGGGTGGAGCAGAGGAACCCGCCGGTCTCGGTCTGCCACCAGGTATCCACGATGGCCGCCTCTCCCTTGCCGACGACCTCGTAGTACCACCGCCAGACCTCCGGTTCGATGGGCTCGCCCACGGTGGTCATGTGCTTGAAATGGTAGTTGTACTTCTTGGGCTCGTCCGGACCGATCTTCCGCAGGGCCCGGATGGCGGTGGGCGCGGTGTGGAAGATGTTGACGTCCAGATCCTGGGCGA
>CAYSLC010000019.1:0-42684 GCA_964431545.1 uncultured Desulfobacteraceae bacterium
AGGTGTCGGGGTTTTCCCGCGCCAGGCGGTAGACCTCCTCGATGGCCCCGTCGGTTCCCAGGTGTCCGGGGGTGAGCATGATCTCCGCCCCCCGGGCCTTGAGGATCTTCCGCCGCTCGATGCTGGCCGCCTCGGACATGGCCAGGAGGAGTTTATACCCCTTGACCGAGCAGACCAGGGCCAGCCCGATGCCGGTGTTTCCGCTGGTGGCCTCGATCACCGTCTTTTCCGGGGTCAGCTCCCCCGACCGCTCCCCGGCCTCGATCATGGCCAGGGCCGCCCGGTCCTTGATCGACCCTCCGGGGTTGAAATACTCCAGCTTGGCCAGAATCTTCACCCGAGGATTCGGGTTGAGGTTCCGGATCTCCACCAGGGGCGTACGCCCCACGGCATCCAAAATCGATCCACCCATTATGCCCCCATCCTGTCCAGCATGTTCAATATCTCCTCCCGAACCCGCTCCTCGGTTCTTCGGGCGTCGATGATCCGAAACCGTTCCGGATGCCGCCGGGCCAGGTCCAGATACCCCTCCCGGACCCGTTGATGGAAATCGAGGGCCTCCCGTTCGAACCGGGTCTCCCGGTCGGTCCGGCCGCCCTCCCGGATCTGCCGCCAGGCCCGTTCCAGCCCGGCCTCCGGGGGAAGATCGAAGAGGAACGTCAGATCCGGGGAAAGGTCCCCCAGAATCAGGCGGTGCAGGGCCTCGATGGTTCCCATGTCCTGGCCCCGGGCGACCCCCTGGTAGACCACCGTGGCGTCGGAAAACCGGTCGCAGAGCACCGCCCTGCCTTCCCGGAGTCCGGGTTCGATGACCGTCCGCACATGCTGGTTCCGGTCGGCCAGATAGAGAAGAAGCTCGGTCAGGGGGTGGAGGTCGGCGCTCCCGGGGTCGAGGAGGACCGCCCGGATCTTGCCTCCCGCGGCCGTTCCCCCGGGCTCCCGGGTCACCAGGATCTCCCGCCCCCGGCGCCGGAGATGGTCGGCCGCGTGGCGGAGCTGAGTGGTTTTTCCCGACCCCTCGATCCCCTCGAAGGTGATGAACATCACTCGTCCGTCCCGCCGCCCGCGCCCTTGCCGCGGAAAAACTGCCGCCCCAGCATCCGGTGGAATCCGGTCCACGGCCCCTTGGGTTCGTCCGTGGCCATGAAATCCCGGATCCCGTTGACCTTGGCGTCGATCTCGTCGATGTAGTTGAGGAGGACCGCCTCGATGGTCTTCGGGGGCTCCGGAGAGCCGAAGTCCCGCTGTCCGTGGTGGCTCACCACCATATGCTTCACCAGCATGGCCAGCTCCTCGGGGAACCCCGAAAGGGTCCGGATCTTCTCCTCGATCATGCCGCACCCGATGATGATGTGGGAGAGGAGACGCCCCTGGTCCGAGTAGTCGATCCTCGAGCCGTAGTCGAACTCCACGGTCTTGCCGATGTCGTGGAGAATGGCTCCGGTCAGAAGGAGATCCATGTCGATGCCGCTGTAATGGCCCGCCAGCCGGTCCACCAGAATCGACATGGAGAGGGTGTGCTCCAGCAGCCCCCCCAGATAGTTGTGGTGCATCTGCTTTGCCGCCGGCGCGGTTTTGAACCGGCGCACGAACTCGGGATCATCCCAGAAGGCCGAAAGGAGGCGCTTGAGATGGGGGTTGGTCACGGCGTCGCCGGCCAGCTTCACCAGGCGGTCGAACATGGCGTCCACGTTCCGGGCGGTGGCGGGGATGAACTCGGCCGGATCGACCTCCTCCCCCCCGCAAAGGACCAGGGACCGGATGACCATCTGGGGCTTGCCCTGGTAGAGGGAGACGCTCCCCTTCACGGTCACGTATTCGGCCGCGGCAACGGAACGGGCGACCTCTTCGGCCCGGTCCCAGACCACGCCCCGGATCCTGCCGGTCCGGTCGCAGAGGGTGACGGTCAGAAACGGCTCCCCATCCTTTTTCCGGGCGATGACCCGTTCGGAGAGGACGTAGACGTCGTCCACGGCGTCCCCCTCCTTGAGCCGGTCGATGAACTGGCGTTTCCGATGGACCACGGGATCATCCACGGCGCCACCGTCGCCTCTCCGAGGGGACCCAGGATTCCAGGTCCCCGAGCAGCGCATAATCGGTCATGTCGCATTTGATGGGGGTGATGGAGATGTACCCCTCGGAGAGGGCCGACCAGTCGATGGCAAGGTCCGGCTCGAACCGTTGGGTATCCCCGCCGAGCCAGTGGTAGGTCCGATTCCGGGGGTCGACCCGCTTTTCGAAGTACTCGGTGATGGGGGAGACCCCCTGGCGGGTGATCCGGGCGCCCGGGATCTCCCCGGCGGGAAGGTCGGGGACGTTCACGTTCAAGAAGGTTCCGAAGGGCATGGGCCGGCGGGCCAGATCCCCCGCCAACCGGGCAATAAACCCGGCGCAGTCCTCGAGATGTCCTCCCGGAAACCCGTTGACGGAGACCGCCAGGCCCGGCACGCCGTAGAGGGCGGCCTCCCGCGCGGCGGAGACCGTGCCGGAGTAGTTGATGCTCACCCCCACGTTGGCCCCCGGGTTGATGCCGGCGACCACCAGGTCGGGGCGGTCCTCCAGGAGAAGCTCCGAAAGCCCCAGCTTGACGCAGTCGGCCGGGGTGCCGTCCACGGCCTGGCCCCGGAGTCCGTCCCGGACCGCCACCTCGGCCACCCGCAAGGGGTGGTGAAGGGTGATCCCGTGGCCCACGGCGCTGCGCTCCCGGTCCGGAGCCACCACCGTGACCCGGTGTTCCCCGGCCAGGGCGTCGTGGAGGACCCAGAGCCCGTCGGCATGGATGCCATCGTCATTTGTCAGCAGAATCTTCATTATGGTATGATCGTCCGGATATGAAGGCTGCAAGCCGAGTGATGGAAGCCCATCTTCAGCTTGACATTTCTGAATAATTTAGGCTTTATACTTTAATTTTTTTTTGGGTTCAAGGCCATATCGGCAAAGACCGACGGGGACGGGGACGATCTTCAGCTTCAGACCACATCCGGATACGGGGAGACGACGGCGGCCCCCCCGGTTCTCCGCCATCCGTCCCGGACTGATCGGCGCCCTGGCGGCGATCCTCCTTTTGCCCCTCTGGGCCCGGGGGCAGCTGGGCGAGGAGATCCTCCGGGAGACCCCGGACCTCCCCTGGCACATCACGGCGGACGAGATCGAATATGACCAGGAGAACCGCACCTACGTCGCCCGGGGGGATGTACGGATCGAAAAGGAGAACCGCCGGTTCACGGCGGACTACATCCGGTTCGACAACCGGAACATGACCATCCTGGCCCGGGGCAACGTGGTGGTCGCCACGGGCGAAGACATCCTCACCGGGAGCCTCGTGGAGATCAATCTCCGGACCGAGACCGGAGCCATCCACGACGGCAGCCTCTTCTACGCGGAGAACCACTTTTACCTCCGGGGGGACCGGGTGGAGAAGATCGGCGAGGAGACGTACGTGGCCCACAACGCCACGGTGACCACCTGCGACGGGAAGGTCCCGGCGTGGAAGATCACCGGCCGGCGGATCAAGGTGACCGTGGAGGGGTACGGGTACATCACCCACGCCGCCTTCTGGGCCAAGAAAGTCCCGGTCCTCTATTCGCCGGTCCTGGTCTTCCCGGCCAAGCGCAAGCGGCAGTCCGGCTTCCTGATCCCCCAGGTGGGCCACTCCGACCGGAAGGGGCTGGAGTACGCCCAGCCCTTTTTCTGGGCCATCAGCGAAAATACCGACGCCACCCTCTACGACCATTTTATGGAGAAACGGGGCCACAAATGGGGCTTCGAGTATCGGTACATCCGGACGCCGGGGTCCAGGGGGGCCGTCATGTACGACTACCTCGACGACCGGAAGGTGGACGACGGCACGCCGGCGGCGACCGCGGCCTGGGGGTACGAGGCCGATGATTCCCCGCGGCCCAACCACAGCCGATACTGGTTCCGGGCCAAGCATTTGGAGGACCTTCCGGCCGGGTTCGAGGGCCGCCTCGACCTGGACATCGTCAGCGATCAGGACTACCTCCACGAGTTCCAGGACGGGTACACCGGTTTCGACCGGACCGAGGACTACTTCAACGCGGCCTTCGGCAGGGAACTCGACGACTACAACGATCCGGTCCGGGTCAACCGGATCGGCGCCCGCCGGCTTCGTCCCCTCTATACCTTCGATGTGGAGGCCCGCTGGTACGACGACGTGGTGGCGCGCCGGTGGGAGGAGACCGACACCACCGTCCGGAAGCTGCCCCGCGTGTCCCTGGCCACCCTCAGGCAACCCCTGGGCGACGGGCCATTCTACTGGCAGCTCGATTCCGAATACACCTACTTCCATCGGGAGGATGGGACCCGAAGCCACCGGGCGGACCTCCACCCGAGGATCTTCTGGCCCGCCCGGTTCGCGGACCACTTCACCGTGGAACCGTCGGCCGGAATCCGGGAGACCGCCTGGTACGTGGACCCCGACGGCGGAACCAAGAAAGCGGACGGGGTGGAGGACGGGGCCCTCAACCGGATCCTCTACGACCTGAGACTCGACCTGTTCACCAACCTCCAGCGGGTCTACCGGCCCCGGTGGCGGTCCATGGAGGGGGTGATGCACACCCTTCGGCCCCAGGTGGTCTACGAGTACATCGAGGACCAGGACCAGGGGGACTACCCCCGCTTCGACGACGTGGACCGCATCGAGCGCGCCAACCGCATCACCTACGGGTTGACCAACCTGTTCACCGCCCGGCGCGCCATGGGAAAAGACGACCGGGATCCGCCCCCGGCGGCCGGCGGGAAAGCGGGACCGGCCTTTGTCTACGACACCTTCTGCCGGGTCGACATCGAACAGAGCTACTACCTCGATCCGGTCTCGGAGACGGTGCTGATCGACGCCGGCGAGTTGGGGGAGAAACGAAGGTTCTCCCCCATCCACGCCGAACTCCGGTTCACCCCCCACCGGTTCCTCTCCCTTTCGGGGGATACCGACTGGGATTCCTATGACGGCGATTTCATCACCCGGAACGTGGCGGTGACGGTCCGGGACCGCCGGGGAGACTCCCTGTTCGCCGAACACCGCTTCACCCGGGACCTGAGCGAGTCGCTCTATACCCATCTCGACCTTCGTCTTTCCCGGGCCTTCCGGGGGGACCTCCTCTACGAACGGAATCTCCGGGACGACGAGGACATCAAGCGGAGCGTCGGCCTCGAATACCGGGCGGCCTGCTGGTCCGTGGCGGCCCGGTACACCGATGAGGACGACGACACCAAATACACCCTTATGGTGGGCCTTCAGGGGCTTGGAAGCGTGAGCACCAGCCGATGAATCAGGATCTATTGAAGCCCGAATGGTATGTGCTCCTGACCCGGAGCCGGTTTGAAAACGTGGTGAACGAAAAACTTCTCAAAAAGTCGCTGGAGGTCTTCCTGCCCAGGATCACGGTCCGGAGCAGGCGGAAGGACCGCAAGGCGATGATCCGGGTCCCGCTGTTTCCGGGATATGTCTTCGTCCGCACCGACCTCGACCCCCGGGAGCACCTGGAGATCGTCAAGACCACCGGTGCCGTGCGGCTCATCGGCACCAAGGGAGGGCCGGTACCGGTGCCGGAGGAGAATATCGAATCCCTCAAGATCATGGTGGAGACCGACCAGGGGGTGATCACGGGTCAGCGTCGGTTCAAGTCCGGCCACCGGATTCTCGTCATCAACGGCCCCTTCGCCGGGGTGACCGGGGTCTTTGTCCGGTACAAGGGCATCGGCCGCGTGGTGGTCTATATCGAAGTCCTCGGACAGTACGCCGCGGTGGACGTGGACGAGGACGACATCGAACTGCTCCCGGAGTTCCTCGCATAACCGGCTTGACTTTTCCCGCCGCCATGTTTTAAAAAGACTTTATATATAGCCAGTTACACATTTGAACCCTTGGAAACAGGAGTATCCATGAACAAGTTAGAACTTATCTCCGCGCTCAAAAACGAGGCCAACATCTCCAAGGCCGAGGCGGCGAAGGTGGTCGAGATCTTTTTCAACAACATGTCGGATGCCCTGGCCGAGGGGGAACGGGTGGAGATCCGGGGGCTGTGCAGCTTCTTCGTCAAGAACTACAAGAGCTATACCGGCCGGAACCCCAAGACCGGGGACAAGGTGACCATCACCCCCAAGAAGCTCCCCTTCTTCAAGTGCGGCAAGGAACTCAAGGAGCGGGTGGATTATTAGATGATCCGCTCCTTCGGCGACATCATCGGGCAGCCCCATGCGATCCGGATCCTCTCGGCCTTCCTCGGTCGGGATACCATCCCCCACGCCCTGCTCTTCACCGGGGTCGACGGGACCGGAAAACGGACGGCCGCCCTCGCCTTCGCCATGGCGTGCAACTGCACCGGGCTGGATCGGGGCATATCCGTGGATCCCTGCGGCGCCTGCCGGTCCTGCGGAAAGATCGCCTCGGGGAACCATCCGGACATCCACCTGGTGGCGCCCAAAGGTGCCTACCTGCGCATCGACCAGGTCCGGGCCCTCGGCCGGGACCTCGCCCTGAAGCCCTATGAGGCGCGGGTGCGGGTGGCGATCCTCTCCGACGCCCACGCCATGAACCCGGAGGCGGGCAACGCCCTGCTCAAGCTGCTGGAGGAACCCCCCGACCGCACGATTCTGATCCTCACCGCCCCCCAGGCGTCCGACCTGCTGCCCACCATCGTTTCCCGGTGCCAGCCCGTCCGGTTCAACCCCATCCCCCCGTCCCTGTTGAAGGATCATCTGACCGACCGGCACGACATGGGGGAGGCCGAGGCGTCGGTGACGGCGATGCTCGCCGGCGGCAGCCTGGCAAGGGCCCTGTCCATGAAAGGGTCGGACGCGATCCGACGCCGGGCCTGGCTTCTGGGGGAGATGACCACTTTGTCCGAAAAGCCGATCTCCTCGCTGATGGCCCTGGCCGAGAAGCTCTCCGGGAACAAGGAGACCCTCCAGGATCACCTGGAGATCATCGCCTCCTGGTTCCGGGACCTGGTGGTCCACCGGTATGCGCCGGACAATCTCCTCAACCGGGATCTGGCCGGTCAAATCGGCCGGCGGGCCGAATCGGACCCCGTTCCCGTGCTCCTTGGCCGGGTCGGCGCCATACAGGCGGCCCAGCGCAACCTTCGCTCCAACGCCAACGCCCGGCTGACCCTGGAGGTCCTTCTCCTCCAGCTCGCCGGCGCCCTGCCCGTTGGAACCCCGATCCCCTCAGGTCTTTCATGAAAAAAATCGTCGGTGTCCGGTTCAAACCCGCCGGAAAAGTATATGATTTCGACTGTGGCGCATTCGTCCTGAACATGGGGGACCCGGTGATCGTGGAGACCGAGCAGGGCCTCGGCTTCGGGCTGGTGGCGGTCTCCCCCCGGCCCCACGAGCGGTCCGCCGGCGACAAACCCTTGAAAAAGGTCTTCCGCCTCGCCACGGACAAGGATTTCTCCCAGTTGGAGAAAAACCGCGGCAATCAGCGGCGGGCCCACCTCTTCTGCCAGGAGTGCATCGAAAAGCTTGGGCTCAAGATGAACCTCTTCACCGTGGAGAGCACCTTCGACGCCAGCAAGCTGACCTTCTTCTTCACCGCCGAGGGGCGGGTCGACTTCCGGGAGCTGGTCAAGCTGCTCGTCCGGGAGTTCCGGACCCGGATCGAAATGCGACAGGTGGGGATCCGGAACAAGGCGAAGCTCTGCGGAGGTCTCGGCCGCTGCGGACGCCAGCTCTGCTGCGCCACCTTCATGGAGAAGTTCGAGCCGGTCTCCATCCGGATGGCCAAGGAGCAGGGGCTCTCCCTCAATCCCACCAAGATCTCCGGGCTCTGCGGACGGCTCATGTGCTGCCTCACCTTCGAAAACGACACCTACAAGCGGCTCAAGTCCGAGTGCCGGAAAGAGAGCTGGCCCAAGATCGGCAAGACCATCAACACCCCCCAGGGCAAGGGAAAGGTGATCCGGTACAACGTGATCGGCAACCGGATCGCCGTCCGCCTGGAGGGCGGTCAGGAGACCGAAATCAGCGTGGATGCCATCATCAAAGAGAACAAATAGGAGAACACATGTCCCAAGCGCCCCCTTTTTACGTCACCACCCCCATCTACTACGTCAATGCCAGGCCGCATCTGGGGCACGCCTATACCACCATTCTGGCGGATGTGGCCCGCCGGTTCCACGAGATGAAGGGCATCGACACCTACTTTCTCACCGGCACCGACGAGCACGGGGACAAGATCGTCCGGGCGGCGGAAAAAGAGGGGAAGACCCCGAGGGAGTACGCCGACCACATCAGCGGGCTGTTTAGGGAGATGTGGCCCGAACTCAACATCCGGTACGACCAGTTCATCCGGACCACCGACCCGGCCCACCAGGCGGTGGTCCGCCGGCTCCTCCAGCAAATCCATGACGCCGGGGATATCTATTTCAGCGAGTACGAAGGCCTCTACTGCTTCGGATGCGAGCGGTTCTACACCGAGAGGGAGCTTTCCGACGGCAAGTGTCCGGACCACGAGACCGAACCGGAACCGATCCGGGAGTCGAACTATTTCTTCAAAATGGGCAAGTACCAGGAGTGGCTCATCGAACACATCCAGGAAAACCCCACCTTCATCCGGCCCGAGCGGTACAGGAACGAGGTGCTCGCCTTTCTCCGGGATCCGCTGGAGGACCTGTGCATCTCCCGGCCCAAGTCGCGCCTCCAGTGGGGGATCCCGCTGCCCTTCGACGACAACTATGTCACCTACGTCTGGTTCGATGCCCTGATCAACTACATCTCGGCCCTGGACTTTCCCGACGGGGAGCGCTTCCGGCGGTACTGGCCCGGCGCCCAGCATATCGTGGCCAAGGATATCCTGAAGCCCCACGGCATCTACTGGCCCACCATGCTCCGGGCCGCCAACATCCCCGTCTACCGGCACCTCAACGTCCACGGATACTGGAACGTCGAGCACAGCAAAATGTCCAAGAGCCTCGGAAACGTGGCCGAGCCCCTGGAACTCAAGAACATCTACGGCCTGGAGCCCTTCCGGTTCTTTCTGATCCGGGAGATGGTCTTCGGCCTGGACGCCAACTTCAGCGAGGCCGCTCTGATCCAGCGGATCAACGCCGACCTGGCCAACGACCTGGGGAACCTCTTTTCCCGGGTGCTGACCATGGCCCACAAGTACGTCCGGGGGGCGGTTCCCGAGGATCCCCCCGATGCCCAGCGGGAGCCCGGTTTCGGCCTCCAGGAGAACGCCGAACGGGCGGTGGCCGAATACGAGTCGGCCATGGAGGACTTCGCGTTTCACAAGGGATTGGCCGCCGTCTGGGAGTTCATCGGACAGATGAACAAATACGTGGACGTGACCGCCCCCTGGGAGCTGGCCAAGCAGAAACCCTGCCGGAAGCAGCTCAAGAAGGTCCTCTACGAGCTTTTGGAAGGCCTGCGCATCGTCTCGGGCCTGATCCAGCCGGTGATGCCCCAGGCCGCCGCCACCATGCAGAAGCACCTGGGCCTCCGGACCGATACGGAGACGGACGCCCCCTTCTTCACCCTGGAGGATCTGCGCCGGTGGGGGGGGCTTTCTCCGGGTACCCCCCTGCCCAAGTCGACCACCCTCTTTCCCCGGATCGACACCCGGGAACGCGACCGCCCCTCGGCCTCGCCGGCCGGGGAAACCGCCGATGTGGCGCCCATCAAACCGGAGATCTCCATCGACGCCCTCACCCAGGTGGACCTGCGGGTGGCCACCGTTCTGGAGGCCGCGCCCCTGCCCAAGGCCAGAAAACTCTTGAAACTGACCGTCGATATGGGGGAAAAAAGGACCATCGTGGCCGGCGTGGCCGCCCAGTACGCGCCCGAGGCGCTGGTGGGCAAGCAGGTGGTGGTGGTGGCCAACCTGAAGCCCGCCAAGCTGATGGGGGTGCTCTCCGAAGGGATGGCCCTGGCCGCGGCGGACGACGGCGGGCCGTCCCTGATCACCGTCGACCGGCCGGTGAAGCCGGGAACGCCCCTGAGCTGACCCTTTACCGAGAGGACCCATGCGGAATCGATGGAACCATGGCGGACGGGGCTCGAAGCATCCCAGTTGGCGGACCTACCAGAACCGGCTGAAGCGGCGGGCCGCCAGGGAGCGGCTCTTCGGCAGGATCTGCAAGTACGCCACCTCGGTCCTGTTCTTCGCGGTGGTGGTCTACGGCATCACCGGCGGACTGGGGGAGGCGGTCTACCGGTACGATCCCGTGGACTCCCCCCTGGCCCGGAGCTTCTCTTCGTCCCAGGGGAGGGGGGAGCCGAACCGGAACACCGGTCCACCGGATCGATCCGGCGGACTTCTCTCCACGGCGGACGTGAGATCACTGCTGGACGAGGGGGCCCTGGCCGACCTCGGCCGGAAGGTCATTCCCCTGGAACGGGACGGCCGGCGGTTCGAAATGACCACCACCATCGACACCTCCCTCCAGAACTATCTGGTGGAGCGCCTGGACCGGACCAATTCCCGGTATGTCGGCATCGTGGTCATGGATGCGGAGACGGGCAGGATCCTCGCCCTCGTGGGATTCGACCGGGAAGATCCGAGCCATAATCCCTGCATGGACAGCCGCTTTCCCGCAGCCTCCATCTTCAAGATCGTCACCGCCGCCGCGGCCGTGGAAACGTGCGGCCTCGGCGCGTCATCCCCCCTGGAATACTTCGGCCGGAAGTACACCCTCTACAAGAGCCAGTTGAAACGGGACCGCGACGGCCGGGGACATCGGACCACCCTCCGGGACTCCTTCGCCCAATCCATCAACCCGGTCTTCGGCAGACTGGGGGTCCATTACCTGGGTAAGTCGCGGCTGGAGGCGTACGCCGAAGCCTTCGGCTTCAACCGCCGATTCGACCTGGAAATCCCCATGGGGCAGAGCACCGTCTCCATCACGGACCAGCCCTACCACTGGGCGGAGATCGCCAGCGGCTTCAACCGGAAGACCACCATCTCCCCGCTCCACGGCGCCATGATCGCCTCGGCCGTGTTAAACCAGGGGCGGATCGTGGCCCCGGTGCTCGTGGAACGGATCGAGGACGAACAGGGCCGGGTGCGGTACCGGAGCCGGTCGACCCTGCTGCGCCAGGCCATCTCCCCCGGCGCCTCGACGGTCATGAACGCCCTCATGGAGGAGACCATCGCGTCGGGGACGTGCCGGAAGACCTTCCGGAAAGCCGACCAGGACAGCGTCCTCTCCCGGCTCCGTATCGGGGGCAAGACCGGGAGCATCAACAGCCGGACCCACGACAGCCGGCGGTACGACTGGTTCGTGGGGTTCGCCGAGGAGAAGGAGGGCCGGGAGAAGATCGTCCTCTCCGCGGTGGTGGTCCATGAGAAATTCATCGGCGTGAAGGCACGGGAATACGCCCGGATGACCCTGAAACATTACTTCGGCAATTTCTTTGCCGGTCTCCGGGAGGAGAAGGTCCGGGACGGGGCTTTGTAGCCCGCGCCGTTTTGGCGGCGCCCGGATCCTTCCCGTGGAGAGGAAGAGGTGAACCATGTGTGGTTTGGCAGGCATCCTATCCGTCAAGAAACCGAAACCGACCGACCAGGCGGCCGAGGACGCCCGCCTGGCCTCGTTGTCGCGAATGGTCCGGCAGGTGGCGGACGGAGGGTTCAACCGATGGAAAGAGGAAAAAGGGGATCCGGAACAGACCTATCTCGGCGGCCGGGAGGTCCTCGACCGGCTCCAGGAGTCGGTCGGCCTTCTGAAACGGGATGAGCCGTTCCACGGGATCTTTCGGGAACGGGAGGTCCAGGAGGAACTGGGCCGGCTCTCGGCGCGGCTCTCTGAAATCATCCGCGCGGAGGCCAAACTCCTGGCCGACCACATGGGCCACCTGGAGGCCCGCCATGTGGAGGCCATGACCCGGGGGGTGGATCAGCTCCGGGACATCGCCTGGTGCCTGGAAAAGGAGATCCTGGAAAACGTCGGTAAGATCGGGGCGCTGGCCGGAATCGAACGATCCGACGGCGGGGCCTCGGAGATCTCGACGGAGACCCTCCGGATCTACAAAAAGATCAACGCCGTCTTCAACAGCATCGATCGGCTGGAGGTCCGGGGCCGGGATTCCGCCGGCATCTCCCTGATGTTCGTCATGGACGGGGACCGCCGGGAACCGGTCCTCTCCCGGCTGCGGGAGGAGGTGGCCGGCGGGGACGGACTGGATGGCCGGACCGGCCGGAAGGTCCTGGAAAACCGCGGCATCACCCTCCACGCCCAGGAGGGCGGCGACGGCCGCTGGGCCGTCAACCTGACCTACAAGGTGGCCGCCGAGATCGGCAGCCTGGGCGACAACATCGCCTTTCTCCGGGATCAGGTGGCCGGCGACCCGGTCCTCCGGATTCTGGCGGCCGAGCCCCACACCCACCACTCGGTGCTCTCCCATACCCGGTGGGCCTCCGTGGGGGCCATCAACGTCCCCAACTGCCATCCCGTGGACAACGTCACCGGCGGCAGTACCGACGGCAACCACCCCATCATCCACGTCTGTCTCAACGGTGACATCGACAACTTCCTCGACCTCAAGCGGGAGTTCGAACGGAAAGGGGACCTCATCCCCGAGGAGATCACCACCGACACCAAGATCATCCCCCTGCAGATCGAGACCTATGTCAAACAGGGGTTCGAACTCCAGGAGGCCTTCCGCCTGGCGGTGAACGACTTCAAGGGGTCCCACGCCATCGCCATGCACACGGATCTGGCCCCGGGAAGGCTCTTTCTGGCCCAGAAGGGCAGCGGACAGGCGGTCTTCCTGGGAATGGCCGACGACCACTATATCGCCGCATCGGAAGTATACGGCTTCATCGAAGAGACCTCCGACTACCTGAAGCTGGACGGCGAGAAGGTGATCGAGGGAAAGGCGGGCCCCACCCAGGGGCAGATCGTGGTCCTGGACCAGAACTCCGAGGGGCGGATGTCCGGGGTGTCGGCCATGTACTACGACGGCACCCCCATCACCTTCGGCCCGGAGGACCTGAAACAGACCCCCATCACATCGAGGGACATCGACCGCCAGGGGTTTCCCCACTATTTTCTAAAGGAGATCTCCGAGTCCCCCGGCTCGGTGGAGAAGACACTCCTGAACCGCTGGAAGGTGGCTCCGGCATCGGATGGATCCCGGCGGTACACCGTCACCCTGGACGAGAGCGTCGTCCCCCGGAAGATCCGGGAGGCCCTCGATCCCCGGACCGGCCGGATCCGACGGATCTTCTTCGTGGGCCAGGGGACGGCCGGGGTCGCGGCCCAGGCCTGCGCGGACATCCTCAACTA
Source organism: uncultured Desulfobacteraceae bacterium (assembly GCA_964431545.1). GTDB lineage: Bacteria > Desulfobacterota > Desulfobacteria > Desulfobacterales > JAABSP01 > CAYSLC01. The sequence goes on from CAYSLC010000019.1 coordinate 13,251, forward strand.
CTATATGGATGATCCGGCGCTCCAGATCGCCTCCCTCAAGGCCTCGGAGCTGAGCGGCTTCAAACTGGGCCGGGATGACGATCGGAACAGCCTCGGGGATACCCTGGTGATCGCCATCAGTCAGTCGGGGACCACCACCGATACCAACCGGACCGTGGACATGGCCAAGGAGCGCGGCGCGCTGACCATCGGCATCGTCAACCGCCGGGATTCGGACCTCACCTTCAAGGTGGACGGGGTGATGTACACCAGCAGCGGCCGGGACATCGAGATGTCGGTGGCCTCCACCAAGGCGTTTTACTCCCAGATCGTGGCCGGCGCGGTGCTGGGCCTCTACCTGGCCGGCGTCAACGACCGCAGGTCCGACGAGTTCGTCGCACGGGAGATCAAGGAGCTGCTGAGCCTGCCCGCCAAGATGCGCAAGGTCCTGGCCATGGGCCCGGAGATCGAGGCGTGCGCCCAGGAATGCGCGGTCCAGCGGACCTACTGGGCGGCGGTGGGCAGCGGCCCCAACAAGACCTCGGCCGACGAGATCCGCATCAAGCTGAGCGAACTCTGTTACAAGACCATCTCGTCTGACTTCGTGGAGGACAAGAAGCACATCGACCTCTCTTCGGAGCCGCTGATCATCGTCTGCGCCGCCGGGACCCGGCCGTCGGTGATCGGCGACATCATCAAGGACACCGCCATTTTCCGGGCCCACAAGGCGATCCCCATCGTCATCGCCGAGGAGGGGGACACCCGGTTCGACACCTATGCCGAGACGGTGCTCCACGTCCCCCACCTCCCGGAGCACCTGGCCCCCATCCTCAACACGCTGGTGGGTCATATCTGGGGGTATTACGCGGCCCTGGCCATCAACGACGGCTCCCGGTTCCTCTTCGAGTTCAGCCGGGAGATCCAGGCGGACATCGATGACTACGGCAGGCAAGGGGTGGACATCTACGAAGTGATCCTGGAAAAGCCGTTCCGGGAAAAGATCGCCGCTTTCTACAACGCATTCCGGAAAAAGAAGGCGGAAAACCGGCTGCCCACCACCATCGGCTTCGACATCTCCGCCGACCTGACGCTTCTGTTGAAATACCTCTCCGGCCGGCTGCCGGTCTCCGACTTCGAACTCGATTTCGGCATCAAGGGGACGGCGCTCAATATGCTCCACACCCTCTTTGCCTGTCTGGGGGAGTCGATCAACAGCATGGCCCGGCCGGTGGACGCCATCAAGCACCAGGCCAAGACGGTCACCGTGGGAACGAGCCGCATCGTGGAACAGATCGAGGGATTGATCTTCGACGCCCTGGCCGATCTGGGGTTCAAGATCTCCCAGTTGACCCCCACCAACATCATCGTGCTCAAGAATCTCCAGGGGGTCGTCGAGAGCCTTCCGGGACTCACCCTTTACCGGATCCGGGGCCTCAACCTCCTGGGCGAGACCACCGACGAGACCACCATCGAGGTGGTGAAAAAAGAGGGGTCATCGGAAGGGATCCCCTCCAGGGCGTCGGAGGACAACCGCCTCAAGGGGACCAAGAAGATCATCGTCAGAAACGGCAACGTCTACATCGGCAAGGGCCGACGGGACGACCGGAGCCTGCTGGTGATCCCGGTCCTCTCCACCTCCCCGGACACCCCCAACATGATCGAGCACCTGGCGCTGTTCAACGTCGGCTTCCGGGAGACGGTCCCCCTCCCGACCAAAATCAAGGCTCTGGGGGGCAAGTACGAACACATCAAGAACATCGTCCAGGAGAACAATGTCACCTGGGAGGACCGGTTCCTGGAGCTGATCAAGATCGACGAACTCTTCGGTCGGTCGGCGGAGAAGATCGGGGAGGGGATCGTGGCGGAACTCAACGGATAGGCGTTCAACACGGGTCCACAAGAAATCCGGATGGCCGGGAGGAAGCTCCTTCCGGCCATCCGGATTCCGGGAGGGCATTCAATCCTTCCGGGACGCCTTCAGCGCGGCCCCGATAAACGACGCGAAGAGCGGGTGGGGGCTCATGGGACGGGACTTGAACTCCGGGTGGAACTGGCACCCCAGAAACCACGGATGGTCCTCGATCTCCACGATCTCCACCAGGTCCCCCCGGGGGTAGATGCCGCTCACCGACAGGCCCGCCTCCTGTAACCGATCCCGGTAAGCGTTGTTGAACTCGTACCGGTGTCGATGGCGCTCCGAGATGTTCTCCATTCCGTAGGCCTCGTACGCCAGGGAGCCTTTTTCCAGCCGGCAGGGATAGGCCCCCAGCCGCATGGTGCCCCCTTTTTCGGTCGACTCGTCCCGGTTCTGGAGGCTGTCGGTCTTGTCGTCGTACCAGGCGGTCATCAGGTAGATCACCGGGTCTGGGGTCTTCTCGTCGAACTCCGAGGAATAAGCCGTCTCGATGCCGGCCACGTTCCGGGCGTACTCGATCACCGCGATCTGCATCCCCAGGCAGATGCCGAAGTAGGGGACCCGGTTCTCCCTCGCGTACCGGGCCGCGCAGATCTTCCCCTCGGCCCCCCGGGATCCGAAGCCGCCCGGCACCAGGATGGCGTCGGCCCCGGCCAGAACCTGTTCGCACGGTTCCCGCTGGAGCCGCTCCGAATCGATGAACATCAGATCGACCCGGCAGTCGTGGGGGATCCCCCCGTGGCAGAGGGCCTCGTTGAGGCTTTTATACGACTCGGTGAGGTCGGTGTACTTCCCCACGATGGCGATGGTGGCCGAATGGGAGAGGTTCTTGAGCCGGTCCACCAGCTCCTCCCACCGCTCCAGCCGGGGGGCCCGTGTCCAGATGTGGAGGAGATCCACGATCTTGTGGTCGAGCCCCTCCCGGTTGAAGACCAGGGGGACCTCGTAGATGTGCTCCACATCCTTGGCCGTGATCACCGCATCCTCGCCCACGTTGCAGAACAGGGCGATCTTCGTCTTGATCTCCCGGGCCAGGTACCGATCCGTGCGGCACAGGAGAACATCCGGCTGGATGCCGATGGAGCGCAGCTCCTTGACGCTGTGCTGGGTCGGCTTGGTCTTCACCTCCCCGGCGGTGGCGATGTAGGGGACCAGGGTCAGGTGGATGTAAAGGACGTTCTCCTTGCCCACATCGGCCTTGAACTGCCGGATCGCCTCCAGGAAGGGGAGGCTCTCGATGTCGCCGATGGTCCCCCCGATCTCCACGATGACGATGTCCACGCCGTCGGCGGCCCTGTGGATGGCGGCCTTGATCTCGTCGGTGATGTGGGGGATCACCTGGACCGTGCCGCCGAGGTAGTCCCCCCGGCGCTCCTTGGTGATCACCGAATGGTAGATCTTGCCGGTGGTGAAGTTGTTGATCTGGCCCATGATGGCGCTGGTGAACCGCTCGTAATGGCCGAGGTCGAGGTCGGTCTCGGCCCCGTCGTCGGTCACGAAGACCTCGCCGTGCTGGAACGGGTTCATGGTCCCGGGGTCGACGTTGATATAGGGATCGAGCTTCTGGATGGTCACCCGCAGTCCCCGGGTCTCCAGCAGCGCGCCGATGGCGGCGGAGGCCAACCCCTTGCCCAAAGAGGAGAGGACCCCGCCGGTGACGAAAATAAATTTGGATGTGGACGCCATGGTGTGCGGATCATCCCTTTCTCTGTTGCTGGCGAAGCCGGCTACTTCTCCTCCAGAATAAAGATTTCATTGGAAAACTTGGCCCCCTTGCCCAGCTCCTCCTCGATGCGGATCAACTGATTGTACTTGGCCACCCGATCGGTGCGGGAGAGAGAGCCGGTCTTGATCTGCCCGCCGTTGACCCCCACCACCAGATCGGCGATGAAGGTGTCCTCGGTCTCGCCGGACCGGTGGGAGATGACGGTGGTGTACCCCGACTGCTTGGCCATTTCGATGGCGTCCAGGGTCTCGGTGACCGTCCCGATCTGGTTGAGCTTGATCAGGATGGAGTTGGCCACCCCCTTTTGGATCCCCTCGGCCAGAATCGTCGGGTTGGTCACGAAGAGGTCGTCCCCCACGATCTGGATCCCCTCCCCGAGGCGCTCCGTCATTTTGGCCCATCCGTCCCAGTCGCCCTCGTCCAGACCGTCCTCGATGGAGAGGATCGGGTACCGGGAGGCCAGGTCCTCGTAATAGTCGATCATCTCCTCGGCCGTGAGGCTCTTGTTCTCCGACTTGAGGACATATTTTCCGTCCTCGAAAAACTCGCTGGCGGCGGCGTCCAGGGCCAGCCCGATGTCCTTTCCGGGCTGGTAGCCCGCGGCCTCCACGGCCTTGAGGATCAGTTTGACGGCCTCCTCGTTCGATTCCAGGTCGGGGGCGAAACCGCCCTCGTCTCCGACCCCCGTGCTCAGGCCCCCCTCCTTGAGGATGCCCTTGAGCTTCTGGAAGGTCTCTGCCCCCATCCGCACCGCCTCCGCAATGGTGGCCGCCCCGAAGGGGACGATCATGAACTCCTGGATGTCGAGGTTGTTGGTGGCGTGGGCCCCGCCGTTGACGATGTTCATCATGGGGATGGGCAGGTACCGGGCGTTGACCCCGCCCAGGTAGCGGTAGAGACTCATGCCGTAGGCCTGGGCCGCGGCCCGGGCCGCGGCCATGGAGACACCGAGGATGGCGTTGGCGCCGAACTTCGATTTGTTGGGGGTCCCGTCCAACCGAATCATATGGTTGTCCAGGGCGGCCTGATCCGACGCGTCCATGCCCCGGACGGCCAGGGCGATCTCGTTGACCACGTTGTCGACGGCGGTGGCGACCCCTTTGCCGCCGTACCGGTCGGCGTCCTTGTCCCGAAGCTCCAGGGCCTCGCGGGTTCCAGTGGAGGCTCCGGAGGGGACGGTGGCCCGGCCCTCGGCCCCGCACTCCAGGGTGACATCCACCTCCACCGTGGGGTTGCCACGGGAGTCCAACACCTCTCTGGCTACGACATCGGCAATCTGTGTCATGATCGATCTCCTAAGAAATAGAATGGGTTGAATTATACCTGCCCCTCTTGACAAAATCTAAGGACATGTTAGTTACTCCCCTGACGGGGTTTCTGTCAAGGTTCCCCCGGATCCCCCGGCAAGGTCCGAAACAGATCGACAACGAACCCGACCGGGTCTTCGCAAAGGAGGCGGCAGTGAAAACAGATGATCCTTATACCTCGGCTCACCTGGTGGTCTCGGCCATCCGGATCCTCGAACATCGTCACAACGCGCCCCCCTCCGTGGAAGAGGTCTGCAAGGCGCTTTCGGCCAGCCCGGAAAAGGGAAACCTCCTTTGCAGAAAGCTCCACGAGGGCGGCATCATCGAGATCGTGGAGGGGGCCTTCGGCACCCGGCTCTTCGTCAAGGACCATTTGAAGATCGAAGACCTTCCGCGCCGGGAGAAGACCTCCGGGATGTCCGAGGAGATCCGCAAGTTCAAGGACGACCGGGCGAACATCAACAAGAAGATCGAATCCTTCCAGGCCAAACAGGCGGAGCGGCAGAAGAATCTCTTCGCCGAGATCGAGAACAAACTCAAAAAGGGGACGGACAAGTAGCCGTCACCGGGAAAACCGATCATCCGCCTTCCTGTCTTCGATCCCCTCCCCGCCTCGGCCCTCGAACCACCCGGTCCGCTCGGCCCGGCGCACGTCGAACTCGGGCACGTACGGCTTGATGTCGAGCACCGGCGAGCCGTCGACGATGTCCACCTCCCGGACCCGGAGCACCCCTTCCTCCCGCCCCTCCAGGCGAACCACCGACAGGCCGATGGGATTGGGCCGAGACGGGGCCCGGGTGGAGAAGAGCCCCCGCTCCGTATCGTCCAGAAACGGCCGGACCTTGAGGGAGAACGGTTTGGACCGGTGGCAGTGGTAGAGCAAAATGAGATGGGAGAAGCCGTCGATATCCGAAAGCCCCTCCATGAACGGAGGAAACACCTCGACGGTGGCTTGGGCATCCTTTCCGGAAACGGGCTGAATGGGGGCCCCCTCGGCGGTCTTGAACGGGGAGTGGACCACGCCGATGGGCCGATAGACCAGCTCTTCCATGTGGGTCATTATCTCCTTTACTGAGCGTTCGGAACTCCCCTTGGTTGTAGCGCACCCTGGAAAACAAAAGCAAGGCCCATCCCGGAGGATTTTTCCCATGCCACCGAAATTCATGTCTATTTTTATGGTAATTCTGCTGGCGGCGGGCGCGGCCGTCGCCGGGGCCGCCGAAGAGGCATCCGCCGTGCGGGTGGAACCGATGTCCGTGGAGCGATTCGACTCCATGGTCCGCGGAGAATCGGCCCGGTATGCGGTGGTGGTCATGGCCGCCTGGTGCACCCCGTGCAGAAAGGAACTCCCTTCCCTCATCCGGCTCCATGACGAGTATGAGGACAAGGGGCTCCGCCTGATCGGCATGAGCGTCGACTACGGCGGAGTGAAGGTGATCCAGAAGCTGGTGGACCGGTACGAAGTCGATTTCCCCGTCTATTGGGTGGGGGAGGCGGCCCTGGAAGAATACGACATCAAGGCGATCCCCCAGATGCTCTTCTTCCGGGAGGGGAGGATCACCGATCGGCTGGTGGGGGCCCACACCCCGAAACAACTGGAGGAGCGGCTCTCGAAATTCATCGCCTCCCCCTGACCCGCGGAAGGACATTCCGAATCCCGTGGGAGGCCGGTGGTTCTCCTCTCGAATTTATCCGCTTGAATTTATCCGCCGCGACTGGTATTAGACTACTTGCGGTGAGAAGAGGCGCCCCACGCCGAAGTGACTCGCCCGCCCCATAGAACCAAAACCGTTGGAGTCGGAATTGTGAAAACCTATCTCGTGAAGGATCTGGCCGTCCCCATTTCGGAGTATGCGACCGTGGAGGAGGGGTCCACCCTGTTCGACGCGATCCTCGCCCTGGAGAGTGCCCAGGAACGGTATCGCCGAAACAAGTACCAGCACCGGGCGATCCTGGTCCTGGACCGGGCCAGCCGGGTGGTCGGAAAGCTCAACCAGGCGGACGTGATCCGGGCCCTGGAGCCGAAGGACGAGCGGATCGACCGGCTCCGGGACATCGGCAAGTTCGGATTCAGCGATAAATTCATCTACAGCCTCCGGGAGAAGGCCGAGCCGCCGGGCCGGATTCTGGAGCGGATCAACGAAAAGGCGAGGCGGCTGGCGGTGGAGGAGGTGATGCACACCCCGTCGGAGGGGGAGTATGTGGACGAGGAGACCTCCCTCGATACCGCCTGCCATCAGCTGGTCAGCGGAAACCACCTCTCCCTGCTGGTCTCCCGGGGCCATGAGGTCACGGGAATCCTGCGGATGTCGGATGTGTTCTCCGTGGTCTCCCGGGCGATCAGGAACGAGGGACCGGACACCGACCCCAAACCGACGCATGAGGATCGACGATGAAGGAATTGGAAGCCCTGATGGCCAGGATCGTCCAGCGGAACAACATCAACCTCCGGGAGATCGGATTCGACGCCCGGCCCTACATCTGGAGCCTGCTCTCCGCCCGCCAGATGAGCAAATTCTACGCCTTCTACGGAATTACGCCGAACCACCCCCTCAACCTGCAATTCCGTCATTCCGCCCTGGCGGGCAGCTATTTTCTGGGCCGATGCCGGGTGAGCAACTCCCTGCTCTACAAAAGCGATATCCGGGGGGACGAACTCAAAAAAAAGGGGGAGACGGTTCGGTTCCAGGATGTGGAGATCAACGTCTCCAAGGATGAAGAGATCGATATCGAGGACAGCGCCCTCATCAAAACCCTGGTCCACAACTACTCCCACGACCCGGAGACGCCGGAGACCTTCTTTATCAAGGACACGGTCTCCACCCATTACGCCAACATCCACGGCTCTCCCATGGACGGAAGCTTTTTGGGGCCCTTCGCCACCGTGGATCTGACCACCATGCGGGACTGCGTCATCGGCGCATTCTCCTATATCCAGGCCGGGGAGATCAGCCATCTGCGGATCGATCCGGGGACGATCTGGATCCACATCCCCGGTCTGTTCAACTTCCTCTACCGGTACCGGGGGGAGGACCTCGACGCCTATATCCGGTTCACCGCGAAGCAGCAGCCCGTGGGGACTTTCATGGACTTTGTGGAGGATCGGAAGGAGGCGTTTCAGCGGATCTTCGATCCGGTCAACATCGACCCCCTCGTCTCGGTTCCGGAAACCGCCTCTCTCGACCGGTATGCGGTGGTGGACGCCAAGACCGCCATCGGAGAGAATGTGCTCATCTCCCAGCGGGCCTTTCTGCAGAACGCAACTTTGGGGAAAGGGGCCAATGCCCAGGAGAACTGCTTCATCATCAATTCAAGCCTGGAGGGCAACAACGTGACGGCCCATGGGGCGAAGATCATCGAGTCGACCCTGGAAAAGAACGTCTTCGTGGGCTTCAACAGCTTTCTGCGCGGCGGGCCGGAGCATCGACTGACGGTGGGAAACAACAGCGTGATCATGCCCCACACCATCATCGACACCCGGCAACCGCTGTCCATCCCGCCGGAGCACCTGGTGTGGGGGCTACTGAAAGAACCGGCGGACCTGGAAACCAACAGCATGCCCCTGGAGGCCATGTCCCAAGTCGATTCCGGGGTCTCCAAGGGCACCATGTACTTCGAGGGGAGCGGGGCCGCCTTTGTGAAGGCGTTTCAGGATCGGATCCACCACATCCTGGAGGCCAACGGCGCGTTTTTCGACGGCACCGCCAACAGAGGCCACGCCCAGCGGAACCGCAACCTCTCCATCAACACGATCCAGCCCTACGCCGAAGGGGAGCTGGAGGGATTGTACCCGACCATCGACATCCGACCGTAACCCTCGGAAGCTGGAATCATTCCTCTTCCCCGGCTTCCGACCCGGTCTCCTCCTCCTTCCCCTCGGCCTCTTCCTTCTTCTCCAGCTTCCGATTCCGCTTCTCTTCCTTTTTTTTCTTCTTCTCCAGCTCTTTGCGCCGCTTTTCGAACTTGTAGTTCGTCCTGGCCAATGGTCCACCTCATGAACGGTTCTTCGCCTGCCTGATGCGATAGGGGGGTTAAGAAAAGAAAAGGGCGCCCCTCCGCTATGGAAGAGGCGCCCTTTCGGTGCCGAGCAAAATCGTGACTAGATCACTTTGACATTGGCGGCGGAAGGACCTTTAGGGCCCTGCTCGATGTCGAAGGTAACCCGATCGCCTTCATTGAGGGATCTAAAACCTTCTGCATTGATGGCGGAATGGTGGACGAAAACATCCGGTCCGTCTTCCCGCTCAATGAATCCAAACCCTTTTTGGTCGCTAAACCACTTTACGGTTCCATTGGTCATGACAACATCCTCCTTTCTTGTGAATTTCTCAACGCCGTAACCTGGAGGATGCCACTTTGACAAATGGAGATTCCTTCAGAACGAGCGGGCCCGCAAACCATAAGAACGGGCCTTGGTTGATTTTTGGAAAGATACCCCATCCGGAGAAAAAGCGCAAGGGATTTTTTTGATTTTTTTTGATCCCCCGGGCCTACCTCGGGATACGCCGCCGGGTGCGCGCCGACCGGGGGCTTGGAAACGCCGCCCCCGTTCCGGCGTTGTCCTTCCGGGACCGGAGTGGTATGATGGACAAAACGCTTCGCAATGATTCGAATTCACCCCGAAGGAGCGCCGGGGACGAAAGGGACGGAGAAACCATGGCACGGACCGAGATCCAAAAAAGCCTGTTCGGGAAGACCGGACAGGAGACGACCCGGGTGGGACTGGGGGGCGAAGGGGTCCTCCGGACCACCGGGAGGACCCAAGAGGCGCGGACGGTGATCCGGGCGGCCCTCGATCGGTCCATCACCTACTTCGACTGCGCCCGGGTCTATTCCGACAGCGAGATCTACTACGGCACCATCTGGGCAGAGGCCCCAAAGGAGCGGGCGGGCGTCTTCCAGGCGAGCAAGTCGGCCAGTCGGGACAAAGCGGGGGCGGAAAAGGACCTTTCCCAGTCCCTCCAACGCCTCCGGACCGACCATCTCGATCTCTGGCAGGTCCACGACGTCCGGACCGAGGCCGATCTGGACCGGATCGCCGGGCCCGGCGGCGCCCTGGAGGCCTTCCAGGAGGCCAGGGCCGAAGGCCGGGTCCGGTTCATCGGCGTCACCGGACACCATGATCCGGCCGTCCTGACCCGTGCCGTGAACGAGTGGCCCGTGGATGCGGTGATGATGCCGGTCAACCCCGCCGAGGGGGTCCTGGGCGGTTTTCTCACCGAAACGCTGCCGGCGGCCAAGATGAAGGGCTTGGCGGTGATCGGAATGAAGATCCTGGGAGCCGGCCATTATATCGTTCCCCGGTTGGCGGTGACGCCGGACCTTCTGATCCGGTACGCCCTGGACCAGGGCATCAGCGTCGCCATCGTCGGCTGCTCCAGTCCGGCCGAGGTGGAAACCCTGGCGGAGGTGGGGCGCGACGGACAGGCCCTGACCCGGGCCGAGCGGGAACGGCTCCTGGAGGCGTTCACCCCCCACGCCCGTCGGCTCGCCTTCTACCGGGGGGTGCTTTAGGAGACATCGGGTCGCCTTTGCCCTACCGATTTCATTCCATTTATGGTATTCAAGAACCGATCTTCCGAAGACGGATCATTTCGAACCCACTTTCGACCCGACCATCGGACATGAAAACGGACTGGCGAACCGAAGACATCCTCGATCTAGAATATTTCTTCCACCGGGATCAGGCGGCCGGTTCCGAGGCCCCCGCGCCCAAATCGGCGGGCCGCCGGGACCGGCGGATCTACCTGGACCACATCGAACCGGAGATCCGGAAGGGCGCGCCGGAAACGCGACGGTTCATCCTCCGATCATGGCTCGACCATCGGAGGGTCGGGGAGAAGGCCCACCTTCCCAAGGACGCCCCCCTGCCCGGGGAGGTCTACGGGGAGGTCCATCGGGTTTTGTCCTGGGCCTTTGCCGTCCTCGGGCTCCTGACCGGGGCGGGACTGGCCTCCTCGTTTCTCGCCTACACGGGGACCCAGCCCCTCAATGTGGCTTACTATTTCGGCGGCCTCATCCTGAGCCAGTTCCTCCTGATGGTGATCCTGCTGCTGGCCCTGACCATCGGATGGATCAACCGATCCTTCATGCGCCATTCGATCCTCTACGCCCTGGTGAGCCGCCTTCTGGTCCGCCTGTCGCTATGGCTCCGGGACCGGACGATCAAGACCCTCCCCGGAGACCGGCGGACGGGTATGGAGGCGGCCCTGGGGCTGGTCCGGGGCAGGCGCAGGGTCTACGGGTCCCTCTTCTACTGGCCGATCTTCATCCTGACCCAGCTCTTCGGGGTCTGCTTCAATATCGGGGTGATCGCCGCCACCCTCATCAAGATCCTCGCCTCGGATATCGCCTTCGGCTGGCAGTCGACGGTCCAGTTCAGCCCGGAGGTGGTCCACGACCTGGTGCGAACCATCGCCCTGCCCTGGTCCGCCCTGGTGCCGACGGAGATCGCCTTCCCCTCCCTGGCGGAGATCACGGGCAGCCGGATGATCCTGAAAGAGGGCATCTACCACCTGGCCACCGAGAACCTGATCTCCTGGTGGCCCTTCCTCTGCTTTGCCGTCCTCTTCTACGGGCTGATCCCCCGGCTGATCCTGCTGCTGGCGGGCCGACTGGCCCGGAGCCGGTCCCTGGAGAAGCTCGACTTCGAGTTCGCCGACTGCGACCGGCTGATGCACCGCCTGGTCTCGCCCCAGGTGAGCACCGAGGGGTGCCCCACCACCGGCCCTCCGAGGCCGGCGGGCCCCGACGGCATGCCGCCGGTCGGCCCGGACGGCGGAGCGCGCGAGACCTCCGTCTCCGGGGGCCGGCTGGTCGCCCTGGTCCCCGATGACATCTTCGAGGCGTGCGACGATGATCAGCTCGACGCGGTGGTGGGGTCCGCCCTGGGGTATCGAGTGGCGGAGAAGATCCGGATCGGCGCGGACTACGAAGCGGACCAGGCGGCGCTGGCGGCCCTCGCCCGAAAGGACTGGGAGAACGGGCGTCCCCACGTCCTGCTCCTCCAGGAGGGGTGGCTGCCCCCCATCCGGGAAATCCTGCTCTTTCTCAAGGACCTGCGCCGGACCCTGGGAGAGCGGGGTGGGATCGAGGTGGGCCTCATCGGCAAACCCTCTCCCGAAACCATCTTCACCCCGGTGAACGAGGACAACTGGAACGTCTGGCGCCAAAAGGTGGGCGGCCTGGGGGACCCCTATCTTCGAATGGAAAGGCTGGTGACGGATGAACAGTGAAACGGTGCCCGAGTTCGCCATCGTGGGCCATCCCAACGAGGGCAAGTCGTCGGTGGTCTCCACCCTGGCCGAGGACGACAGCGTCCGGATCAGCCCCACGCCCGGCGAGACCATCGAGTGCCAGACCTTTCCGGTGATCATCGACGGCCGGGAGATCATCCGGTTCATCGACACCCCCGGGTTCCAGAACCCGAAACAGACCCTCCAGTGGATGCGGGAGTACCAGGGGCCGGATGAGTCGATCGCGGCGGATTTCCGGGAGGCCCACGCCGGTGATCCCGAGTTCCGGGACGATGTGGAGCTGTTCAAGCCCATCGTGGAAGGGGCGGGGATCATCTTCGTGGTGGACGGGTCCCGCCCGGTGCGCAGCGCCGACAAGGCGGAGATGGAGATCCTGCGGCTCACGGGCCGGCCCCGCATGGCGATCATCAACCTCAAGGACGAGGAGGTCTTCTATCTCGATCAATGGAAGAACGAGTTCCGGAAGCACTTCAACTCCATCCGCGTCTTCAACGCCCACAAGGCGACCTACGCGGAACGGATCGCCCTGCTGGAGAGCCTCAAGAGCATCGATCAGGACTGGCAGGACGCCCTGGAGACGGTGATCGACGCCTTCAAGAAGGACTGGGAACACCGAAACACGCTGGCCGCGGAGATCGCCTGCACCATGCTCACCGATTCCCTGACCCGTTCCGTCTCCCGGAACTTCACCGAGAAGACCGACGAGGAGGCCCTGAAGGAACGGCTCCAGGAGGAGTACAACCTCTCGATCCAGAAGATCGAGACCGAGGCCCAGCAGACCATCCGGCGGCTCTTCAAGCACAACATCTTCAACTACGACCTGCCGGCCCACTCCATCCTCCACGCCGATCTCTTCAACGAGAAGACCTGGCAGTTCCTCGGCCTGACCCAGAAGCAGTTGATCGCGGCGGCCGGGCTGGCGGGGGGCGCCATCGGCGCGGCGCTGGACGTGGCGGCGGCGGGGTTGACCTTCGGCGTCTTTTCCGCCATCGGCGGGGCCGTGGGGGCGGGGTGGGTCGCCCTGGGCGGGGCCAAGAAGCTGGCCAAAGTGAAGGTGGTGGGGATGAACCTCGGCGGTCAGCAGATGCGGGTGGGACCCATGGAAAACATCCAGTTCATGTACGTCCTGCTCGACCGGATCCTGATTTTCTACTCCCACATCATCAACTGGGCCCACGGGCGCCGGGACTATCCGCCGCCGGCCGAGGGCGCCGACCCCGCCGGCGCCGCTTCGGGCGGCGGGAAGGAAAAGGCCGGGTTCACCGCGGAGTGGGACGACGCCAAAAGGCGAACCTGCACCCGCTTCTTCAAGGCCCTCCGCGGAAACGACGAGATCTCCAAGATCAACGCCCGGAAGGGGTTGCGGGATCTGCTCAAAGAGTCGTTCCAAGAGATCTCCCACAGCGAACGCCGGTACGGGCTGGTCTTGAAGAGCGAAGAACCCGTTTGACGGCCGGGATCCTTTTTTGTGCCCGGCGGGGCCGGAAGGGAGAGCGCGTCGGAAGATGGCATTGATGGGGAGAGAGCCGCGTTGCACGGCCCTCTCTTTTCCCCATCAGGCCTTATCGACGGAAATCCGGGGAAGGATCGGTCCGGTCCTTCCCGATGGAGGAACCGAACTCGGTTTCCGGTCCGGACGTCCGCAAAAAACGGACGGTGAGGGCCACCGTCCGATCCCCCACACATCGATTTTCGCCGCCGGAAGGCTCCGGCGGACGCTTCAATCGCCCAATGACGGATCCTCCCCGTCCACAAAGAGATCGACCCGGCGGCAGGCGCCCGTCTCCCCCACCACCAGCTCCCCGCCCGCCGGCCAGAGAACCGGCACCGCCGATCCGTCCCGGTAAAGGCTGACCTCCACCACATCCCCCGGCGCCACGTCGGCATGGGTCGACTGTCCCGGGTAACCGTCCACGGGGATATCGAGGATGTACCAGCCCTCCGGCGTGGTTCGGCCGGCGGCCCTTACCGGCGTGCCGTCCTCGGCCCGGCGGACCTCGATCCGCCATCCGCCGGCCTCCATGCCGACGGTTGACAGGACGGCGCCGTCCGGCCCCACCAGGCGGCCGCCGAGCCGGGAAGGAGGCATGGGAGGCATCTCCGCAAGGGCGGGAAAGGAGAAAGCCGCCTGGAAGAGCAGGAGCAGCAGGGCAACCATTCTGAATCTCTTTGTCATCGCATCCCCCCGAGGGCGGGTCGGCGCCATCCGCCCATGGTCATGCCGAACCCGCGGACCGTGTTCCGGCCGCCGAAACGCCGACCGGCGGCCGTTCTCCGCTCCAGTTGTCGAGGACGAACCGCTCCAGGTCCTCCCTGTCGGCCCTTCCGAAGAACCGGCTCCGCTCCCGGCCCTCCTCCACCAGAACGAAGAAGGGGGTCCCGGCGAACCGGAGGCGCCGGAAATACGTGGCGAGGAAATGGGCATCGGCCAGACAGACTTTCAATCGGCCCCCGAATCGGCTGGACAGGGACTCGAGGCACCGGACCTGGTCGCCGTACCCCTCCCCCTTCCCCAGAAAGGCCGCGAGCACCGGCCCGCGGGAGTCGAAGAGTTCGCGGTCGATGCCGTCGGGTCCGATCACCCGGATCATGGGATCTCTTTGTTCCATCGAAATGGAGGATTAGCAAAAACCGGGCCGGGGGGCGTTCGGGATCCCCCCTCGGCCCGTCGGCGGCGGCGATGGGGATGAGGTGAGAAAAATTCTTACGGTTTCAGGAAGTTGAAGACCGGAAAGTGGGTGGGCGGCGGGCGGACAAAACCCTACCGGTGCCGGCGTCCGCCGGCAGGGGTGTGTCATGGGACACCCCTGTGTGACACACAAGTGTGTCGCGGGACGGAATCAGGTCAGGCCGTAGTTCCGCATCCTGCGGTAGAGGGTGCTGCGGCTGATTCCCATCATCCGGGCCGCCTTGGCCTTGTTGCCGTCGGTTCGATCCAGCCAGCGGCGGATCTCCTGTGCCGTGACCTCCGGCTCCTCCGGTCCCCCTGGGTCCCCGTCGGACCGCCCCCCCGGGGAGAGGAACCGGTCCGCCAGAAACCGTCTGTCGATCCGCCCCCCCGGACAGAGGATGCAGGCGTGTTCCACCACGTGCTTCAACTCCCGGATGTTTCCCGGCCACGGATACCGGAGGAAAAGGTCCATGACCGCCGCGTCGGCCCCGGTGAACCGCTTGTTGAACAGGGCGCCGAAATGGTCGCAGAAGTGGGAGACCAGCAGCGGTATGTCCCCCTTCCGCTCCCGGAGGGGGGGCAGGTGGATGTTCATGACGTTGAGCCGGTAGTAGAGATCCTCCCGGAACGTGCCCCGGCGGACGCGCTCCTCCAGGTTGACGTGGGTGGCGGCGACGATGCGTACATCGGCCCGGTGGGTCTCATCATCCCCCACCCGTTCGAACTCCTTCCGTTCCACGGCCCTGAGCAGCCGCAACTGGAGATGGAGGGGCAGGTCGCCGATCTCGTCCAGGAACAGGGTGCCCCCCTCGGCGGCCTGGAACCGGCCGACCCGGTCCCGCACCGCGCCGGTGAAAGCGCCCCGCACATGGCCGAACAGCTCGCTCTGGAGCAAATGCTCGGGCAGGGCGGCACAGTTGACCCGCACCAGGGGACCCTTGGCCCGGCCCCCGCCCCGGTGGAGGGCCTCCATGACCAGCTCCTTTCCCGTGCCGCTCTCCCCGGTGACGAGGACGGTGTTGTCGAGATCGGCCAGCTGCCGGATGAGGGTGTAGACGTGGCGCATCGCCTCGCTTCCGCCGATGATGTCGCCGAAGGACTCCCGCTCCCGGAGCCGCTCCTCCAGGTCGGCCAGGCGGGTGATGTCCCGCACCACGAGAATGGCGTTTCGGAACCGCCGTTCCCGGTCCTGCATGGGGGCGCAGGTGAGGATGAGCCGACGCGGCGCCGTGCCGGCTCCGCAGTCGAGCTGGTATTCCTTGACGGCTTGTCGGGTCTTCAGCGTGTGGCGCAGGATGTTGAGGCACTCCCCGCTGCACCCCCCGTGCCCCGCCAGGCAGGTTTCCAGGGCCGTTCCCGGAACGATGTCGCGGCCGACGGGGCAGATGCCGTCCAGGGGGCGGTTCTTCCGGATCACCGTCAGGGTCCCGTCCACGGTGATGATCCCCTCCGGGATGCTCTGGAAGACCGCCTCCAGCTCCATCTGGGACTTTTCCAGGGAGGCCTCCGCCGTCTTTCGATCGGTGATGTCCCGGCTCACCGACTGGATCTCCAGGAGGCCGCCGTCGTCGTCGAAGATCCCCCGGTCCGTCCGGGAGAGCCAGCGGATCCGTCCGTCGGCCAAGGAGACCCGATGCTCCCCGTGGACCAGGGGACGGTCCCGGCCGATGGCCCGCAGGCGGTCTTTGAACCCTTCCCGGTCCGCCTCGCAGACCACGGCCATGGCGTCCGAACCGACGAGGTCCGCCTTGACCCCTCCGAAAAAACCGACATAGGCATCGTTGACGAAGCGGATCATTCCGTCGGGGGTGAACCGGCAGATCAGCTCGGTCTGGTCCTCCACGATGCTCTGGTAGAGCCGCTTCTGACGGAGCAGCTCCCGCTCCAGCTTCTGCTCCCGGTCGAGGACCGCCTTGTGGCGGATGGCCAGCTCGACGATCCGGAGCAGCTCCTTGTTCCGGACCGGCTTGGTGAGATAGTCGAAGGCCCCGTGCCGGACGGACTGGGCGGCGCTGTCGATGGTGGGGTAGCCGGTGACCAGCACCACCGGCGTTCTGAGGTTCCGCTCCCGGACGGCCATGAGCAGATCGATGCCCGAGGGTCCCTCCAGGACGATGTCCGAGAGGATCACGTCGAAATCGTCCCGGTCGATGGCGTCCACGGCGGACGGATAATCCGTGACCGCGGTCACCCGGTAGCCGTGGTGGGTGAGCACCATGTGGAGGAGGTCGCAGATGGGCTGCTCGTCGTCCACCACCAGGATGTGTTCATTCATGGCTCACCCCCGGCGCCGTTCGAAAGCCGCTTCCGGGCAGGTCCGGGGCGGCCTCGGCCGGGCCGCCCCCCCGGGGTAACCGCGCCGAATTCCACGGGGATCACATGGATTCGACCACCGAGTAGGCCTTTTCCAGGGCCTCGTCGAGCTTTTCCGGGAGGGTGCCGCCGGCCTGGGCCATGTCCGGCCGTCCGCCGCCGCCGCCGCCCACCACGGCGGCCACCGCCTTGACGATCTCCCCGGCGTGGAACCGGCCGGTCAGGTCATCGGTGACCACGGCGATGAGCAGCACCTTTTCTCCGGCCTCGGCCCCGAGGACCACCACCCCCGACTTGATCTTCTGCTTGAGCTTGTCGGCCAGATCGCGCAAGGCCGCGGGCTTGTCCACGTTGACCCGCTTGATGAGCACGGGGACGCCGCCCACGGTCCGCTTGACCTGCTCCTCCTCCTCCACCACGGCCATGGTGGCCATTTTCGCCTTGAGGGCCTCCACCTCCCGCTCCAGGCCTCGAAGGTCGGCCCGCATCCGGTCGATCCGCCCGACCATCCCCTCCGGCTTCTCCTTGAGCCGTCCGGCCGCCTCCTGGAGGATCCGGGTGTTGCGCTGGGTGTATTCCAGGGCCGCCGCACCGGTGAGGGCTTCGATCCGACGGACCCCGGCGGCCACCGACGACTCGCCCACGATCCGGAACAGGCCGATGTCGCCGGTGGCCCGGGTGTGGGTCCCGCCGCAGAGTTCCCGGCTGAAGTCGTCCAGGGAGATCACCCGGACCCGGTCGCCGTACTTCTCCTCGAACAGGGCCGTGGCGCCGGACTGGAAGGCTTCCTCGGCGTCCATCTCGACGATCTCCACCGGCACGTTCCGGCGGATCCGCTCGTTGACCAGCCGTTCGATCTCCAAAAGATCCTCTTCGCTCACCTGGGAGAAATGGGTGAAGTCGAACCGGAGCCGGTCCGGGGCCACCAGGGAGCCGGACTGCTTCACATGGTCCCCCAGGACCCGGCGGAGGGCGTAGTGGAGGATGTGGGTGGCGGTGTGGTTGAGGGCCGTGGCGCCGCGGCTCTTTGCATCCACGGTCAGGGTCGCCGAGTCGCCCTTCCTGAGCGTTCCGGAGAGGACCCGCCCCTTGTGGATGGTGAGTCCCGTGGGATCCTTGACCGTATCCTCCACCCGGATCTCCAGGCCGTCCGCCGAGATGGTTCCCCGGTCGCCCACCTGGCCCCCGGATTCCCCGTAGAAGGGGGTCTTTTCCGTCACCACCTCCACGGCGTCGCCGGCGGAAACCGATTCCGCCGCCTCCCCCTCCCGGACCAGGAGGACCACCGTGGAGGTGTCGGTTATGGTCCCGTACCCGGTGAACGCCGGCTTGAACCCCTCGGCCGAAAGATGTTTGTAGGCGTCGGAGATCTTGGCGAAGGCGGCCACCGATCGGGACTTCTCCCGCTGCCGCTCCATATTCTCCTCGAACCCGTCGATGTCGAGGGTCATCTCCTGGTCCCGGACCACGTCCCGGACGATGTCCACGGGAAAGCCGAAGGTGTCGTAGAGCTTGAAGATCACGTCTCCGGGCACCCGGGTCTCCCCCTTGGCCTTCATCTCCTCCAGGGTGTCGGTGAGCAGGCGCAGGCCGTGGTCGAGGGTCTCGGTGAACCGGAGTTCCTCGTTCTTGATGACGTTGGTGATGAAGGCGGCGTTCTCGGTCAGCTCCGGGTAGGCGGGCTTCATGATGTCGAAGACGACCCCGGCGGTCTCGTGGAGGAACGGCCGGGTGAGGCCGATGTTCCGGCCGTACCGGATGGCCCGGCGCATGATCCGGCGCAGGACATACCCCCGCCCCTCGTTGGAGGGGAGCACCCCGTCGCCGATGAGGAAGGAGGCGGCCCGGCTGTGGTCGGCGATCACCTTCATGGCGACGTCCGAGGCGAAGGAATCCCCGCGCCGCTTGCCCGAGAGGGCCTCCGCCCGCTCCATGATGGGGATCATCAGGTCGATGTCGTAGTTGGTGGGGGCGTCCTGGATAATGGAGACCACCCGCTCAAGCCCCATGCCGGTGTCGATGCTCGGCTTGGGCAGGGGGTCCATCTTGCCGGTCTCGTCCCGATTGAACTGCATGAAGACCAGATTCCAGACCTCCAGCCACCGGTCGCAGTCGCACCCCACGGCGCAGTCGGGCCGGTCGCAGCCGTACTCCGGCCCCCGATCATAGTGGATCTCGGAGCAGGGCCCGCAGGGGCCGGTCTCCCCCATGGCCCAGAAGTTGTCCTTCTCGTCGAACCGGAGGATCTTCTCCGGCGGCACGCCGATGTTCTTCTCCCAGAGGTCGTGGGCCTCGTCGTCGTCCAGGTAGATGGAGACCCAGAGCTTTTCCGGCGGGAATCCGTAGCCGTTGGTCAGAAGGTCCCACCCGAACTCGACCGCCTTCTCCTTGAAGTAATCGCCGAAGGAGAAGTTGCCGAGCATCTCGAAGAAGGTGTGGTGCCGGGCCGTGTACCCCACGTTCTCCAGGTCGTTGTGCTTGCCGCCGGCCCGGACGCACTTCTGGGATGTGACGGCCCGGTTGTAGTTGCGCTTCTCCTCCCCAAGAAAGACCCGCTTGAACTGGACCATGCCCGCGTTGGTGAACAGAAGGGTGGGGTCATCCTGGGGGACCAGAGACGAACTCCGGACGATCTGGTGGCCGTGTTTTTCGAAATATTTGAGAAACTGCCTGCGAACTTCGTTGCCGGTCATGGATCTTCTCCCCCGTTGGATTGATGATGGATGGGTCACGCGGATTTGGCGCCATCCCCTTCCTTCCGCGCCGTGTCCGCCTCTTTCTCTTTCTCCTTCTTCCGTTTGGTCAGCCCCATCTTCTCGCGGACCTTGGCCAGGACGGTCTCGTGGAAATCGGGATTCTCCTGGAAAAAGCGCTTGGCGTTCTCCCGGCCCTGCCCGACCCGTTCGCCCTCGTGGGAATACCAGGCGCCGCTCTTGTCGATGATCCCCAGCTCCACCCCCATGTCGAGAAGGTCCCCGGCCCTGGAGATCCCCTCGCCGTAGGAGATGTCGAACTCGGCCTCCTTGAAGGGGGGGGCGATCTTGTTCTTCACCACCCGGACCTTGGTGCGGTTCCCCACCACCTCCTGACCTTCTTTGATGGAGCCGGTGCGGCGGATGTCGAGGCGGACCGACGAGTAGAACTTCAGGGCGTTGCCGCCGGTGGTCGTCTCGGGATTGCCGAAGACCACGCCGATCTTCATCCGGATCTGGTTGATGAAGATCACCGTGGTCAGCGTCTTGCCGATGGTGCCGGTGAGCTTGCGGAGGGCCTGGGACATGAGCCGGGCCTGGAGTCCCATGTGGGCGTCCCCCATCTCCCCCTCGATCTCCGCCCGGGGGACCAGGGCCGCCACGGAATCGACCACCACGATGTCCACGGCGCCGGAACGGACCAGCATGTCGAGGATCTCCAGGGCCTGCTCCCCGGTGTCCGGCTGGGAGACCAGCAGGTCGCCGCAGTTGACCCCCACCCGCTCGGCGTATTCGGTGTCCAGGGCGTGCTCCGCGTCGATGAAGGCGGCGATCCCCCCCTGGCGCTGGGCCTCGGCCACGGCGTGGAGGGCCAGGGTCGTCTTGCCCGACGACTCGGGGCCGAAGATCTCGATGACCCGGCCCCGGGGGAAGCCGCCCACCCCCATGGCCCGGTCGAGGGCGAGGGAGCCGGTGGGGATCACCGGCACGTCGGCCACCTCCCGGCTGCCCAGCTTCATAATGGCGCCCTTGCCGAACTGGCGCTCGATCTGCGACATGGCGCTTTCCACCGCCTTCTGCTTCTCGGGGGAAACGTTCATGAAATCCTCCTCGTTATCGAAAATGGGTCTCTGCTTCATGGGATTCCGGTCGGCTCCGCGGCGTCGGCCAGGGTAACCTTCACGATGGGGGTGTAGATCGCCCCGGACGGCTTGAGATCGCTCTTATAAAGGACCAGCCGGTCCGCCGCGAACGGGGGCGATTCGGTTTTGGCCAGTTCGGCCATGGCGTCGACCAGCGCCTTGGAATCGATGGTCCCCCTGGCCCGGGCCAGGGTGAGATGGGCCCTGAAGGGACGGGTCTCGGCGGGGAAACCGACCTCCGTCAGCAGCCGGTCCAGCTCGCCCTGAAACCGGATCAGGCGATCGGTCTCCCCTTTCAGCCCCACCCAGAGGACCCGGGCCCGCTTGGGGGACGGGAAGGCCCCGATGCCGCCGGCCCGCAGCACCGGCGCCGGGCGATCCGCCACGGCCCGGGCCATGATCTCCGCCGCCTTCTGGGCCTCGGGGATCCGGATGCTCCCGAAAAATTTGAGGGTGAGGTGGATGTTTCCGGGGGCCAGCCATTTCACCGGAAACCGTCGGGACTTGAGCGCTTCCTGGAGATCCCGGATGTGGGCCGCCACCGGATCGGGCAGGCCGAAGGCGATGAACGCGCGGATGGCTTCGGACATCAGGAGCCGTCGTCTCCGTGGATATCCCCCGAGGGGCAGGCGATCTCCGGATCGGGCATGTGGATGTCGATCCACTGGAGCACCTTGTCGAACTCCTCCCGGAACTCGGCCAGGGCCTTGCCCCGGTGGCTCACTCGGTTCTTTTCCGCCGGGCTGAGCTGGGCGAAGGTCCGCGCCAGGGGGGGGTAGTAGAAGACCGGATCATAGCCGAACCCGTTCTCTCCGGCGGGGGCTTCGGCGATCCGCCCGTCGCATCGGGCCTCGTAGGTCAGGGCCTGCCCCGTGGGCACGGCCACGGAGATGACGCAGTGGAAGGCCGCGGCCCGGTCCGTCCGCCCCTCCATCTCCGCAAGCAGTTTCCGGCACCGGTCCCGGTCGTCGGCATCCGCCCCGGCATACCGCGCGGAGTGGACCCCCGGGGCCCCGTCCAGGGCGTCCACCGACAGTCCCGAATCATCGGCCAGGGCCGGAATCCCCAGGACCCTGGCGGTGAAACTCGCCTTCCGGTAGGCGTTCTCCTCAAAGGTCTCTCCGTCCTCGGTCACCTCCGGGATCGGCCCGAAGTCGTCGAGGTTCTTGATCTCCACGGGAAACCCGGCCAAAAGTTCCTGAATCTCGGCGGTCTTGCCCGGGTTCCGGGTGGCGATCACGATCGGTCTGCCCTGGTGCATGGAATTCCTCACGGATTGGATCAATTCTATTACAGTTTCAAGTGGTTACCGTTTCAGCTCGAATCGGCTCGAACACATAGATGTATAAGACACAAAACCCTTTTTGTAAAGGTTTTTGAACAGTTGGATCATGGGGAAAAAATCCTTTACACCTTCGCCGGTGCTGGTATAAAACCGTTTTTCGATCATCATTGGGCGAAAAATCGCCCTCCAACCGGATTCAGAAGCAAGGAAAAAGACGATCATGCACAAGTTACTCGTCGATGCGCCGGGCCGTAAGGTCCTGCTGTTGGGCAACGAGGCCATCGCCCGGGGCGCCGTGGAAGGCGGCGTGTCGGTGGCCACCACCTATCCGGGCACCCCTTCCTCGGAGATCTCCCTGAACTTCTTCCAGATCTCCCGGGAGAGCGACCTCTATTTCGAATACAGCACCAACGAGAAGGTGGCCCTGGAGGTGGCCGCCGCGGCCGCCAACTCGGGCCTCCGCTCCATGTGCGTCATGAAGCACGTGGGCCTCAACGTGGCCGCCGACGCCCTCATGACCCTCGCCTACGTGGGCACCAAGGCGGGCCTGGTGGTGCTCACCGCCGACGACCCCTACATGTTCTCCAGCCAGAACGAACAGGACAACCGGTACTACGGCAAGCTGTCGGGCCTGCCGGTCCTGGAGCCCTCATCGGTCTCCGAGGCCAAGGAGATGGTCCCCTACGCCTTCTACCTTTCGGAAAAACTGGGAGAGCCGGTCCTCTTCCGGACCACCACCCGGATCAACCACTCCACCGCCCCGGTCCGGCTGGGGGATGTCCCCCCCGTCAAGACCAAGGGGGAGTTCACCCGGGACCCCTTCAGCTACGTCACGGTGCCGGCCGTCTCCCGGAAGCTCCACGCCCGGCTCCTGGAGAACCTCAAGGCGGCCGCGGAGATCTCCGAAACCTGCGAGTACAACTTCGTGGCGGGCTCGGGAAAGCTGGGCGTCATCTGCAACGGGGTCAGCTACAGCTACGTGTCGGACGCCGTGGCCGACCTGGGTATCGAGGGCAAGACCCGGATCCTCCGGACCGGCCTCTCCCATCCCCTGCCCGCCGAAATGGTCCGGACGTTCCTGGCCAAGTGCGACAAGGTCCTGGTGGTGGAGGAGGGGGAGCCCTTTCTGGAGGAATCGGTCAAGGCCCTGGCCCAGGAGGCGGGCTTGACGCTCCCCATCCGCGGCAAGGGGGAGGGGTTCTTCTCCCGCCTCTATGAGTTCGACCCCGGAACGGTCCGGAAGGTGATGGCCGACTTTTTCGGCATCGACTCGCCGGCCACCGAGGCCATCGACCTCTCCGAGATCCCCGAGATCCCCCAGCGCCCGCCCAATCTCTGCGCCGGGTGCTCCCACCGGGCCACCTACTACGCCGTGGCCAAGGCGACCGAGGGGATGGAGACGGTCCACCCCACCGACATCGGATGCTACACCCTGGGGTTCCTGCCGCCCCTTTCCATGGGCGATTTTCTCCTCTGCATGGGCTCCTCCTCGGGAACCGCCGGCGGGTTCGCCACGGCCACCGACCGGAAGGTGATCTCCTTCATCGGCGACTCCACCTTCTTCCACTCGGGAATTCCGGGCCTGGTCAACGCCGTCTTCAACAACCACGACTTCACCCTGGTGATCCTCGACAACGGCACCACGGCCATGACCGGCCATCAGCCCCACCCCGGCGTGGACATGAAGGCCATGGACTTCGACGGCTACGGGCGGATCTCCATCGAGGCGGTGGTCCGGGCCCTGGGGGTCTCCCACGTCTCGGTGATCCGGCCCTTCAATGTCAAGAAGTCGGTGGCCGCGGTCCGGGAGGCGGTGGCCCACAAGGGGGTGTCGGTGGTGATCTCCCAGGAGGCCTGCGTCCTCTTCGCCAAGGGGCTCCGGAAGGGCCGGGGAAGGCCCTTCACAATCGGCGACCGGTGCCGAAACCACCGGACCTGTATCAACGAGTTCGCCTGCCCGGCCTTCTATCTCGACGGGGATCGGGTCCGCATCGACGAGGACCAGTGCGTCGGGTGCGCCGTCTGCGCCCAGATCTGCCCGGAGCACGCCATTATCCCCGTCAAGGAGGAGGCCGCCCCATGAGGACGGCTCCTTTACCGGCGGCGCGCCCATCCCGGAGGCGGCCGGCCGAAGGGATCCGGGGAAGGGGATTTCAGACAACGCAGCACGGAAACGAGACCATGAGGATGGAAGAAACATGGATGTGACACGCTTGATCATCGTCGCGGTGGGCGGTCAGGGAAACCTGCTGGCCTCCCGGGTCATCGGGGAGGCGGCCCTTCTGGCGGACGTCCCGGTCCGCATGAGCGAGATCCACGGCATGGCCCAGCGGGGCGGCGTGGTGGAGTCGGCCATCCTCTTCGGAGAGGCCAAGAGCACCATCATCTCCGACGGCGAGGCGGACATCCTGGTGGGGTTCGAGCCGGCCGAGACCCTGCGGGCCCTCAACAAATGCAATCCAGAAACGGTGGTGGTCACCAACACGGCCCCCACGCCGCCCTTCACCGTGGCCATCGGCAGGGGGACCTACCCGGAGATGGACCAGATCCTCGGAATCCTTCGGGAGAGGACGGCCCGGCTCATCGCCTTCGACGCCGCCGAGGCGGCCCGGACGGCGGGGAACATCATGGCCGTCAACATGGTGCTGGTGGGCGCTGCCCTGGGCACCGGCAAGCTGCCCCTGACCTCGGAGACGGTCCGGGAGGCGATCCGCGCACGGACCCGTCCGGCGTTCGTGGAGGCCAACCTCAAGGCCTTCGACCTCGGCCACCGGGCGGCCGCCGGCCCGGACTGATCCCCGTTTTTCGAAACCTTCCATGAACGTCAAGGAGAAGATCGGCCAGGTGCTCGGTTCGCTGCTCCTGGTCTTCATGGCGGGGAGCGTCGGGTACTACACCATTTATGGCGGAGAGCACCGGTTCATCGACTGCATGTACATGACGGTCATCTCCCTGACCAGCGTCGGCTACGGGGAGGTGCTCCAGGTCACTGGCAACGTGGGGGCCCAGGTCTTCACCATGCTCCTGCTCGTCTTCGGCATGGGGATCATCCTCTACGGCATCAGCATGCTGGCCGCCCTGATGATCGAGGGGGAACTTTCCGGGGTCCTGCGGGAGCGGAAGATGCAAAAACGGATCGAACGGCTCAAGAACCATTACATCATCTGCGGCGGCGGCGAAACGGGGCGCCCCCTCATCGACGAACTGCTCAAGAACCGCCAGAAGGTGGTCCTCATCGAGAATCACGAGGAGAGCATCGCCCTGTGCCGGTCCATGGAGGGGCTTTTGTACATCGTCGGGGACGCCACCGACGACCAGAACCTCATCAAGGCGGGGATCGACCGGGCCGCCGGGATCATCGTCTGCCTCCCGTCGGACAAGGACACCCTCTACGTCACCATGACCGCGCGGATGCTCAACACCGAGACGCGGATCATCAGCCGGATGGTCGACCCCAAACTGGAGCCGAAGCTCCGGAAGGCCGGGGCCGACCGGGTGGTCTCCCCCAACCACATCGGGGCCCTGCGCATGGCGTCGGAGATCATCCGCCCCACGGTGGTCGATTTCCTCGACAGCATGCTCCGGAGCCGTCAGGGAACCCTCCGGATCAACCAGATCTCCATCCTGGAGGACTCCGAACTGGTGGGAAAAAAGATCAGCGAATCGGGGCTCAAGAGCCGCTTCGACCTCCTGGTGCTCGGCTCCAAACGGGAGGGTCGGGAGATCGAATTCAATCCGCCGGCCACCCTGGGTTTGGAACCCGGGATGTCGCTCATCGTCATGGGGGAGGTGGAGAAGATCGAGGCGGCCAGGTCGGTCCTCTGCCCCCATATCGGCCATTGCGTTTCCGACGATAATCCCGGATAATGGGGTCGAACTTCAATCCTGGAGGAAACACCGATGATCCGGAACATTCTCCCCATTCTGCTCGCATTGCTGGTCCCGGCCCTGCTCCCGTCCCCCGGGCCGGCGGCGGCCGGGAAAATCCTGTGGGTGTCGGCGGCCGGTGCCAGGCTGAAAACCGACAAGAGCGCGACCTCCCCGACGGTGGCGGAGCTTCCCATGGGCGAACGGCTGGCGGTGGAGGCGGCCGACGGCAAATGGTACCGGGTGACGGCGGCCGATACCGGGGATACCGGCTGGATCTATCGGGGCAAGGTCGCCGAGGCGCCGCCCGAAGATCCCGGGGCCCTGCCGGACGATCTTCTGGGGGATCTGGGGGACAGCGGTATCCTCCTGGCGGCGGCCGACACCTCCCGGAGCATCCGGGGGCTCCGGACCGTGGAGGAGAAGACCCGGAAGAAAGCCGTGATCGATCCGGAATACCTGGAGGCCCTCGACCGCGTTCTCGGGTTTTACACCGACGAGGCATCGGTGGAGGGGTTTCTCCGGGAAGGGGGGATCGGTGAATACGCGCCATAGGCCCCACCCGGCCTTCATCGGACGATGTCTCCTCGTCCTGGCCTGCCTCGGCCTATCTCATGCCCTCCCGGCCGCGGCCCAATCCATCGACTACGAGACCGAAGCCGCCATCGGCGACCGCCTGGCCGTGGAGGCGTTCCGGCGGTACGGCATGCCGGTGGCGGACCCGGCCCTTCAGCGGTACGTCAACCTGGTGGGGACCGCCGTGGCCCGGAACGTGGTCCCGCCGGAGACCCCCCTCTACTTCGTGGTGGTGGAGAGCCCCAGGTTCGCGGCCTTCGCCTGCACCGGGGGAATCATCCTGGCGACCTCGGGGTTGGTCTCCCTCATGGCGGACGAATCGGAGCTGGCGGGGCTTCTGGCCCATGAGATCATCCACGTCCACCGGAAGCATCTCCTCCGTTCCTTTGCCCGGGCCGGCGGCGCCGAAGCCGGGTCCGCCGAGGAGATGGTGGCCCGATTTCAGGAGATCCTCTTCGACAGGGGGCTTGTGCCTTCACTGGAACACGAAGCGGACGCCCTGGCCCTCTCCGCGGCCTACCGGACCGGATACGACCCCGGCGGCTTCATCCGGCTTTTGGAACGCCTCCGGAAGCGGGAGGGAGGGGCGGGCGCCGGAGCGGGCTCCTGGTACGCCACCCATCCGCCCCTGGGGACCCGAATCCGGAAGTGCCGGGAACGGATGGACCGCTACCCGGATGCGAAGGAGCTGGCCCGGGTGGAAGAGCGGTTCCAGGACCACCGCCGACGGCTCTCCGGCTCGGAAGGCGAATCCCCGGCCCGGCCGACGGACGAGTAGCGGCTCCGGGCGACAAAACCCATGTGCGCGGCACGGAAAGGCGGCCCCATGAAGCACTCCCGTCGACCCCCAAGGTTCTCTCTTCCCATCGCCCTTGTCCTCCTTTTGGCCGTATGGACCGCCGGATGCGCCTCCCGGTATCAGCGACTGGTGGAGGACGGCCGGCGCCTGGAGGCGGCCGGCCGATGGGAGGGGGCCCTGTCCGCCTACCGGGATGCCTGCTCCCTTCACCCCGATACGGCCGTCTGCCGGGAGAAGGTCCCCATGCTCGCCTACGTGGTCGAAACCCGAAAAAAGGAACTCCGCCCCGAGGCCCCCGCCCCGGACCCGCTCTCGGATGCGGCCTCGGGCCCGGCGGCGGGGGCGCCCCATGCCGCCCCCGCCCCGGCAACGCCGCCGCGGGTCGACGAGCCATCCCCCGAGGGGGTCCGGTTCGCCCACCACCAGATCCGCCCCGGAGACACCCTCTCCAGGATCGCCCTGTCCTACTATGACACCTACAAGACCCCCGTCCACTACCTGCCCGACCGGGAGCGGTTCGTCGATGGGCGGGGAAAGACGGCCCCCGGTGTTCGCCGCATCAAAGTGGGCAACGTGGCCGAGGTCCTGGCGGCCGTCAACGACGTGCGTCCCGAATCCCTGTCCGTGGGGGATCGGCTCAAGCTGCCCGAGATCGAGGGGCTCCCCTTCATCCTCCCGCCGGCATCGGAGAGCTGGGAGACCGTGGGTCGGGCCATGCGGACCCGCCTCGCGGCCCCCCGGCCCAAACCGCGGCCCAAGGCCCCCCCACCGCCGCCGGAAGCCCCCGAGCCCCGGGCGGTCTCGGGGGTGGTTGACGGGTTCATCCCCCAGCCATCCCCGGAAGAACGATCCCGGCCGAGGGCGATCACCGAGGAGGATCTCATGGCCCGGCCGGTTCCGGAGCCGGAACCCCCATCGGCCGAATCTTCCGCCGGCGCGCCGGCGGAAGATTCGGAGTCCTCCCCGATATCCCCGGACGGGGAGTCCCCTCCCCAGGCGGCCGACACCACGCAGAGGTCGGCGGCGGCCACCCCGGAACCCGCGTCGGAGCCGCCCCGGGAACTTCCAGCCGAACCGCGGGCGCGGCCAACGGAGGCGGCGCCGGGGCCCGAACCGGAGCGGGAGGAACTCCCCCCGGCCGTGGAGATGGCCGTGGAAAGCGGCATCTCCGCCTTCAACCGGGGAGACTACCCCGGGGCCATCGCCGACCTGGAACGGGTGGTGGCCAGGGACGGCAGCAACCAGCAGGCCATGGCCTACCTCTGCCGGGCCCACTACAACCTGGCCCTGGCCCGGTTCAAATCCGACTACGACGCCGCCCGCGCCCACCTGGCCTCGGCCAGACGCCTCCGCTCCACCTGCAGACCGTGCATCCGGGCCGAAGAGCGGTTGAAGGAGCGGCAATACCGGAAAGGGATCGAACACTTCGACCAGGGAGAGATCCTCAGGGCGATCCAGGCCTGGGAGCCGGTGGAGTTCATCGATCCCGGATACAAGGAGGTCCGGTCGCACCTGAGTACGGCGTATCAGCTTCTCAATACAAATTCAGAGTAACCGGGAAAATGGGGTTGAGTTCGATTGGAGAATAGGATATTCAGACAGAATCTGTACTGACGACATTTTTCGGTTCCGAATCCCGATAGGTGCTGTGCCGAACCCGAGCGACAACAATAAGGGGGTATTGATGAAGATCGCGGTCTCCATGGGGAAATCGGCCCTGTTTCTTGCCATTGTGCCGATCCTCTTTACGGGTTGTGCCTCCATCGAGTTCCAGAAGCTGATGAACGAGGGGGACCAGTATCGGGAGGACGGCTATTTCGCCGCCGCCTACGTGCGCTATCGGAAAGCATGCACGGTTTTGCCGGGGGATCCCCGCTGCCGGAAAAAAATGGAGGATCTGAGGGC
>CAYSLC010000020.1:0-42443 GCA_964431545.1 uncultured Desulfobacteraceae bacterium
AGGTCGTCGGAGAGCCGTACCGGGGAAAACCCGACGTCCGGTTCGACGAGGGGGCCAAGGGAAAGTCGCAATGGTGAAACGCGACACCGGCAAGGAAACCGCCGGAAACGGTGAAAATGTTCAACATTTACTGCTGACTGCACCGAGGTTCTACTCTACTTGCCGCTTATAACAAATTCAAAAGTGTGGCGTTAATAAGGAGAATCTGATATTGTCTCTAATCGAAAATGTTGCGAAAAACTAAGGAGAGAAATATGGAAAATAGTATAGTCCCTGAAGTTATAGATAATATCAGATATCTTCCGCATAGTCTGCAAAAACAGGTTCTGAATTATGTGATAAAGTTGAAAGAAACTCATGAAGCCGGATTTTCTGGAGAACGATTATTACGTTTCGCCGGTTCAATTTCAGCGGAAGATCTGAAAATAATGAGTGACGCAATTGAAAAAGACTGCGGACGGGTTGATCTGAATGAATGGTAAATATCTGGTCGATACCAATATTATTATCGGCTTGTTCGCAAACGATTCGGAAATAGTGAAAAAAATTCCAAATGCCGGGGAAATAGCCGTTCCATGCATCGCAATTGGGGAACTTTGTTACGGAGCAAATAAATCATTGAAATCGGAAGAAAATCTTGAACGTATTGACGATTTCGCACGTAATAATACGATCTTAATCTGTGACGAGAAGACTGCGAAGTATTACGGTATTGTTAAAGACAGATTGAGAATAAAAGGGCGTCCGATTCCTGAAAATGATATATGGATTACTGCGATAGCACTTCAGCACGGCCTGACTTTGATAACCCGTGATGAGCATTTTAAAGAAGTCGAAAATCTAAAAACAGAAAAGTGGTAAGACGGCACAGCCAAACGCTCCACGCGGACCTGCAAAAACTCCGCTGCGAGCAATGTTTTTGGCTATATCTCACAATGAATTTCAAAAATGAGGGGTTTTCGTTCCCGAGCAGCAGGGATTTGAATCCGAAAACAAGGTGATCCAAGGACCATGGCGGCCGTGCGCACCCTCGATCAAATCCTCCAGTCGACCTCGGACGTACTCTTCCCCGCCGATCTCGGCGAGCGCCGGGTCGAAGTCGACAGCAGGAGCGTCGACGGCGACACGCCCCTCCACGTCCTGGTGTGGCGCCGTGATCCCGAAGGGGTCGAGGTCCTTCTGGGGGCCGGCGCGGAGGTGGACGCGGCCGGCGAGATGGGGGAGACCCCTCTCCACGTCGCGATCCGCCAGGAGCACCCGCGCATGGCCGAGCTTTTGTTGAAGGCGGGCGCAAACGTCGAGATTCGTTCCGAATTCGGGCGGACGCCCCTGGAGCTTGCGGCCTCCAAGGGCGGGGAGCTGGCTATCCTGCTGAAGTGAGTTCGGTCTGGAGGTGCGGGGCGATCAGGCCATCCGGGTGAGCCTGCCCTTCAATGCCGGCGCCGAAATCCGGGAGACCTTCCAGCGGCTCCGGCAGGGAAGCCGGGTGCGGATCGAGGCAATGCCTTTGGACGACCGCGAATTCGAGCTGGTCCGCTTCCGCTAGGCGCGCGGCCCGCCGGTCAAGCCGCCCGCGGCCGCCGATGGCGCCGGACCCGGGGGGAACGACGGAGAGGGCCGAACCGGTGGCGGTCGACGAACGGACCCGAACCGAATGGGGAAAGGGCGGACGAGGTCCTTGCTTTTTCTCCTGCAAAGGTGGTAGGGGAAAAGGCGACGGCCCCCCGCCAGGGGCGTTTTCACAAACCGATTCTCCAAGAAGCCCGTAGGAGGCCCGCCCATGAGACGTCTGATCGCCGGTTCGGTTCTGGGATTCCTGATCCTTATCCTCCTGACCCTCGGTTGCGGCAAGGAGACCGCCGTGGAGAGCCCCGTGGCGCCGCCCCCGTCCTCGGCGCCCGTGGAATCCGAGCTTCCCTCCCCAGAGGTTCCCGGCGCGACAGGACCCGTCCTGCCGGCCGACCCCCCGCCGCCTCCCAGGACGGTGCCCGGCGGGGGCGGAACCTTCGTGGACGTCGATCAAAACCCCGTCGCCGCCCTCCCCTTGGAGGCGGGCTCCGGATCCTACGCCGACATCCGCCGGTATCTGCTGGAGGGAAAACTGCCCCCCGTGGAGATGGTCCGCATCGAGGAGCTGATCAACTACTTCTCCTACGACGACCCCAAACCCTTCGGGACCCACCCCATCTCCGTCACCGCCGAGGTGGGCCCCTGCCCGTGGCGGCCGGAACACCGGCTGGCCCGGATCGGACTCCGGACGGTGGCGCTTCCCCCCTCGGACCAGCCCCCCGCCAATCTGGTCTTCCTCCTGGACGTCTCCGCCTCCATGGAGCGCCCCGGCCGCCTGCCCCTGTTGAAACGGGCCCTGTGGCCCTTCGTCCGGGGGCTCTCCGGGAAAGACCGCATCGCCGTGGTCGTCTATGCCGGCGCGTCGGGGCTGGTGCTCCCCTCCACCCCCGGCGGGGCGGAGAACACCAACCGGATCCTCAACGCGTTCGAGTCCCTGGGGGCCGGCGGAACGTCCGCCGGGGAGCGGGGGGTCCGGCTCGCCTATTCCGTGGCCGGCGAAAACCGGGTCTTCGGCGGGATCAACCGGGTGATCCTGGTCACCGACGGCAATTACAACCTGGGCATCGACTCCAAGACCGAGCTGATCCGGTTCATCCGGGAGATGGCCGCCGGGGGGATCTCCCTCACGGTGATGGGGTTCGGCGAGGAGGATCTGGAGGATGCGCCCTACGAAGACCTGGCTTCGGTGGGGGGCGGGCGGTACATCCATATCGATTCCCTAAAGGAGGCCGAGCGGGCCCTGGGGGATCAGTTGATCGATCCGGCGACCCCGGCCGCCCGGGACGTGACGGTGGCGTTGTCCTTCAACGCCCGCCAGGTGGACGCCTACCGGCTCCTCGGATACGAGACCGGACCGGCCTTCGGGGCCGGCGGGTCGCCGGAGACCCGGAAGGACTTGCCCTCCGGACATCGGGTGACCGTCCTCTATGAGCTGAGACCGGTGGAAGGGGGGCTCCAGCGGGGTCGGGGGGCGGGGGCGCCCGAGGAGGTCTTCACCGTGGCGGTCCGGTCCAGGAGCGTGGGGGACGGGGCCGACCGGGCCCTCAATATGGCGATCCAGGACATGGGGGCCCGGCTGGACGGCATGAGCCCCGACTTCAAGCTCGCCTCGGCGGCGGGGGCCTTCGGTCTGGTCCTCGGTCGGGTGCCCGACCGGGGGATCGCCGGATACGATCTGGTGCTCGATCTGGCCGGTTCCGCCGATCACCCCGACCGGGGGGAGTTGACGGAGATGGCCCGCCGGGCGCTGCGGCTCTCCCGGTAGCGGGTTTCGGCGGCCCATTCACCCTCCCCCTGTCCCTCCCCCCGGCGGGGAAGGATACGCTTCAACCCCCGACGGTCCGGGTTTTCAGGTGCGGGTGAGGCGCCGGTACTTGATCCGGTGGGGCTGGTCGGCCAGGGTGCCCAGGCGCTTTTTCCGGTCCGCCTCGTACTCCGTGTAGTTGCCGTCGAACCAGACCACCCGGCTCTCCCCTTCGAAGGCGAGGATGTGGGTGACGATCCGGTCGAGGAACCACCGGTCGTGGCTGATGACCACCGCGCAGCCGGCGAAGTTCTCCAGGGCCTCCTCCAGGGCGCGCATGGTGTTGACGTCCAGGTCGTTGGTGGGCTCGTCCAGGAGGATGACGTTGGCCCCCGACTTGAGCATCCGGGCCAGGTGGACCCGGTTCCGCTCCCCGCCGGAGAGGTCCTTCACCTTCTTCTGCTGGTCGGCGCCCGTGAAGTTGAACCGGGCCACGTAGGCCCGGGCGTTCACCTCCCGGTCGCCCAGGGTGATCCGCTCCCCGCCGTCGGCGATCACCTCCCAGACGGTCCCCTCCCCGGACAGACTCTCCCGGGATTGTTCCACGTGGGCCAGCGCCACCGTCTCCCCCACCCTGATCTCCCCTCTGTCCGGCGTCTCGGCCCCGGTGATCATCCGGAACAGGGTGGTCTTCCCCGCCCCGTTGGGCCCGATGACCCCGATGATGCCGCCGGGGGGCAGGGAGAAGGTCATCCCCTCTAAAAGCAGCCGGTCCCCGTACGCCTTGGCCACGTCCTTGGCCTCGATCACCGTGTCCCCCAGGCGGGGGCCGGGGGGGATGTAGATCTCCAGGTCCCGGGCCCGCCCCTCCCCCTTCTGGTCGAGGAGCTGTTCATAGGCGTTGATCCGGGCCTTGGACTTGGCGTGGCGGCCCTTGGGGGTCATCCGGATCCACTCCAGCTCCCGCTGGAGGGTCTTCTGCCTTTGACTTTCGCTCTTCTCCTCCTTCTCCAGCCGGGTCCGCTTCTGCTCCAGCCAGGACGAATAATTCCCCCGCCAGGGGATCCCGTGGCCCCGGTCGAGTTCCAGGATCCATCCGGCCACGTTGTCGAGGAAGTACCGGTCGTGGGTGACGGCGATGACGGTGCCGGCGTACCGCTGGAGATGCTGTTCCAACCAGCCCACGGTCTCGGCGTCCAGGTGGTTGGTGGGCTCGTCCAGCAGGAGGATGTCCGGGGCCTGGAGCAGGAGCCGGCACAGGGCCACCCGGCGCTTCTCGCCGCCGGAGAGGACCGACACCGGGGTCTCCTCGGGCGGGCAGCGCAGGGCCTCCATGGCCATCTCCAGCCGGGCGTCGAGATCCCAGGCGTTTTGGGCGTCGAGCTTCTCCTGGACCTCGGCCTGCTCCTGGATCAATTTGTCCATTTCGTCGTCGGACATGGGCTCGGCGAACCGCTCGTTGATCCGGTTGAAGGCGGCCACCAGGTCCACCGTCTCTCGGACCCCCTCCTCCACCACCGCCCGGACGGTCTTGGACTCGTCGAGAACCGGCTCCTGCTCCAGGAACCCCACCGAATGGCCGGGGGTGAGGATGGTCTGGCCGTTGAACTTGTCGTCCACGCCGGCCATGATCCGCAGCAGCGTGCTCTTTCCGGCGCCGTTGAGCCCCAGGACGCCGATCTTGGCGCCATGGAAGTAGGACAGGGAGATATCCTTGAGAATCGGTCTCTTGTCACGGTATTTGCTCACTTTGATCATCGAATAGATGACCTTGTTCGGTTCGTCGCTCATGGAAAAGCGGCTCCTTTGTCGGTTGAGTGGGTTGTCGGGAATCGGGGCTCCGGCGCCGGATGCCGGGATCAGCCGCCGGGATCAGCCCCAGAAACAGTATCGGTTCCGGCCCTGGTTTTTGGCCTTGAACATGGCCTGGTCCGCCTTTTCGATGAGGTCGTGCTGGGTGGCCCCGTCCCGGGGATGGAGGCTGATGCCGATGCTCGCCCCCACGGTGAAGGTCCGGGAGTCGAGCTGGAAGGGGTCCCGGAGCCCTTCGATGATCTTTTCGGCCACCATCCCCGCCTCCTCCGGCTCCACCAGGGATCGGACCACCACGCAGAACTCGTCGCCGCCCACCCGGGCCACCATGTCCGACCGCCGGATCCGGGCCTTGATCCGCTGGGCCGCCTCCCGGATCACCTGGTCCCCGGCGGCGTGGCCGGCGGTGTCGTTGATCCGCTTGAACCGGTCGAGATCGAGGTAGAGGAGGGCCAGTTTCTCCCCGGTGTTCCGCGACTGGGAGAGGGCGATGCCCAGCTGTTCCCGGAAGGAGAACCGGTTGGGGATCCGGGTCAGCTCGTCGAGCCGGGCCCGGCGCTGGAGGTCGATCTCGCAGAACTTGCGTTCGGTGATGTCTCCGGCCAGCCCCTCGATGTAGGCGATCCGGCCGTGGTCGTCCCGCACGGCCCGGGCGCTGATCTCCACCCAGATGGTCTCCCCGGACTTCCTTCGCATCTCCAGATGGTGGTTGTAGACCGCCCCTTCCCGGTCGAGCATTTCGATCATCCGGTCCCGGTCCTCGGCCTTCACGAAGAGCTGTCGGCCGATGTCGGTCACCTCCCGGAGGAGCTGCTCCGGATCATCGAACCCGAAAAGGTGGGCCATGGCCGGATTCGCCTCCAGAAACCGGCCGTCGGGGGAGGAGCGGTAGATCCCCTCCGCCACCCGCTGGAAGATGTTCCGGTACTTCTCCTCGCTCTCCTTGAGGGATTTCTCCCGCTGATCCAGGGTCTCCAGCAGGCCGTTGTAGGCGTGGATCACCCGCCCCAGTTCGTCGTCGGACGCCCACTGGACGGGGGGACGTTCGTCCTTCCGGTCCGCCCGCCGGATGGCGTCGAGAAACCGGTCCAGGGGGATGCCGATGGTCATCCGGTTGGCGATGACCGCCGATGCGGTCACGGCCAGGGCCAAAAGGAGCACCAGGAAGGCGTCCCGGAGCAGGGAGCCGAACAGGGCCGAGTAAATAACATCCGTCGTCGAATAGACGGTCAGCCGGCCGATCAGAAACCGCTTCTCCTTGCGTTCGATGTTGATGGCCCGCTCCACCTTGATGTATGCGTCGGGATCGATCCCCTCCGGCAGTTCACCGATCTCGAAAGCGGCCCCGACGCCGAACTCCTTGACCTCGATCCTGGAGACCCAGGGATAGAGGGCCAGGCTTTTCACGTGGCGTTCGATGAACGGCAGATCGAGATTCCACAGGGGCAGGGCCATGATCTCGCTCTGGACCTGGGTGAATTCCTCGACGGTTTCCCGCTGCTTGCGCCACATGGATCTGTGGGAAAAATACCCGAAGATGAGGGAGAAGAGCAGAAAGCAGAGGACCACCAGCGGCAGCACGATGGCCAGAAACTTGCCCCGGAGGGTGGTCAGCCCGTGGAACCAGGGGGGGACCTTCATGGGGACGCGTCCCGGCGGACGCCGGTGGTTCCCTCCAGGATCTTCCGGTACGCGCCGGTCTTCTTGATCTCGGCCAGGCCCCGGCGGAACCGCTCCAGAAGCTGTTCGGCCCTCGGGTCTTTTTTCGATGTCATCAGAAACAGCGGGATCTCCCGCAGGGCGGTCTCCGAGGCGGAAAAGGTCCCTTTTCCTCCGGGAAAGAGCTGCTCGATGGTGTACCATCCCACCCGTTCGTCCTCCGGCACCAGATCGACCCGTCCCAGGAGCAGCTTTTTGAAGGAGGAGGCGGCATGGGAGGCGTAGTCGATGGAGATTCCGGCGTCCATGAGCAAAGGGACGTAGTATGCACCGGGGGTGGCGCCGATGTCAAACGGTTTGAGCGCGTCGAGGCCGGTGAACTCGAAATAGCGGAGCTTGTCGGTCTTGTAGAAGAAGACCGTCCGGGAGACGGCCAGGGGCTCGCTGAAATCGGCGTACGCCTCCCGAACCTCGGTTTCGGCCAGGGGAAACGCCCCCAGGGCCCGGCCGGACCGGACCATGGCGTCGCACCGGACGGAAGGGGCGAAGATCAGCTCCGCCGCTATGCCCTGGGTCCGGAGCGCCCGGAGGACGATCCGGGCCACGAATCCCTGGTCGGGCAGGGAACTGGCGACATAGGGGGGCCACTCCACGGTCCAGAGGGACAGTGGCCGGTCCTGAGCGGAAGACGGCCCTGAAAAAAGGGCGATGAGGACCAACGCCAGAAAGTATCGTCTCATGTTGCGGATGCCCCCCCGGATCGAGGATCGTGGTTTCAGGTTCGCGTGCCCCTAAAAAACGTTATTTTTGGTGGTCTGTCAACACCGGATTTTGAATTCCGGCGCAAAAGGTAGTAGAATCGAGCAAAGAGCCGGCGAGAACCGAGCCGGACCAGCGGCACCATTTCTCACCATGAGAGGAGGACCATGTACGAAACCGAACTGTCGACGGCCCTGGCTGCGGTGACCCAGGCCGCCCGACTCTGCCGGGAGGTCCAACGGACGGTGGACGTCGAAGCCCTGGAGAAGGCGGACCGTTCCCCCGTCACCCTGGCCGATTTCGCCGGCCAGGCGGTGATCTCCCATCGGATCAAGACGGCGTTTCCCGAAGATCCCATCGTGGGGGAGGAGGCGGCGGACGCCCTGCGGGAGAACGCCGGGCTGTTGGACAAGCTCCATCGACGGATCGCCGGGGCCGGGGAGACCCTGGACAAAGACGGGATCCTGGCGGCCATCGACGCCGGCGGCGGGAGGGGGGTCGATTTCTCCGGCCGGTATTGGACGGTCGATCCCATCGACGGTACCAAGGGCTTCCTCCGGGGGGATCAGTACGCGGTGGCCCTGGCCCTGGTGGAGGGGGGACGGGTGGTCCTGGGCCTGCTGGGCTGCCCCAATTTCCGGTTCGAGGGACCGGACGGAACCCCGGCCGCCGGGTGCATCTTCCACGCGAGGGCGGGGCAAGGGGCCCATCGGCTCCCCCTTTCGGGCGGTGCCGCGCCCGTGCCGATCCGGGGGGACGACATCGGGGATCCCTCCCGGGCCCGGTTCTGCGAGTCCTTTGAAAAGGCCCACGCCTCCCACGAGACCCACGCCCGGATCTCCGACCACCTGGGCATCACCGCCCCCCCCTGCCGCATGGACAGCCAGGCCAAATACGGCGCGGTGGCCTGCGGCGAGGCCTCCATCTACCTTCGCCTGCCCCGGAGCGCCGCCTACCGGGAGAAGATCTGGGACCACGCGGCCGGATCGATCCTCGTGGAGGAGGCGGGGGGCCGGGTGACCGACTTCCGGGGGGATCGGCTCGACTTCTCCGCCGGCCCGAAGCTCCAACGGAACCACGGGGTTCTGGCCACCAACGGACGGCTCCACCAACAGGCCCTGGCGGCCATCGCCGCGGTGGTCTTTTAGGGGGCGGCCGGTCCACGGGCAGGGGACGGGTTGACCTTCGGGCCGTCAGCGGGAGGCTTCGTCGATCTTGTTGAGCCCGTCCATCAGAAGCCACATGAAATCGCCCAGGGGAGGGAGGGATTGTTCCTCCTCGGGCAGTCCGGCCGAGAACTTGAAGCGCCCCTCCTTCTCCTTGAGGATCTCGTAGAAGCTCTCCTTTCCGGAGGCGCCGGCGTAGGTCGCCGCCACCAGGTCCCCCTCCAAAAAGGAGAACCGGCCCTTGCCCCGGGCGGCCGTGACCTCCAGGATCCCGGTCTTCTGGTTCTGGTGGAAGGTCTGGAACAGCTCGGCGGCGGAGATATCCGACAGCCGGCCGGTCATGGCCGAGGCGGCCTCCCGGGTCATGGAGATGTTGGTCTGGGCCAACCGTCTGGCCAGCAGGCGGGCGAAGTACATCTGGAGGGAGGGGTACCGGTTGAGGATCTTCCGGAGATCCTTGCCGGGGATGGAGAGGACCCGGGTCGGCTCCGTGGCCCGGATGGTGGCCCCCACGGCGTCGCCGCTCAGAAGGCTCATCTCGCCGAAGACCTCCCCGGTCTCCAGGTGGGTGATGGTGAGGCCGTCCTCGCCGATCACCGCCACCCGTCCCGAGGCCATGATGAAGAGGTTGGTGCCGGGGGTCCCCCGCTGGAGGATCATCTCCCCCTTGCCGTACTTTCTCAGTTCCAGGAAGGAGGCCAGGTGGCGCAGGTTCGGCTCCCCCAGGGACTGGAACATGGAGAACTGCTTCAGAATGGCGACGATGGGGTCCATGGCCTTTTCCCGGGCCTTTTCCCACTCCGAGGATACCGGTTTCAGCTCCCGCTCCCGGCGCCGCTGCCGGTACTTCAAGCCGAGGGAGCCGGTGCAGTCGGTGGTGGGGCCGCTGCACTGGAACATGTTCTCCGTCTCCCCCTCCTCCTCGGCGTCGGCGAGGCTTTCGCACAGGGACCGCACCTGGAGGATGTCCTCCACCAGGGTGGTGCAGGCGGCGCGGTCCACGGGCAGGCTGAGGGCCCTGCCCGATAGGATGAACTGATTGCCCAGCGCGTACATGGGGCACTCGTTGTCCTCGGTGACGGTGATGATCGCCTCCGGCGGATTGGCCATGATTCCCTTCCTCCGGGCCGCCGATTCCGGCCGGCCCTGTTGCCGCGTCCGTGCGCGGGTCTCTGTTGGTTCCCCCGCCCCTACGGGACCGGCGACACCCGGCAGCCGCCCCGGAACCCCTCCGCGCAGAAGCAGGTGGTGAGCGACGCCCCCAGCTCGAAGTAGTCGATCTCGAGGGTCAGGTCGTGGGAGCCCCTGCGCTTGGGGGAGCAGTACTCCAGAAGATAGTGGCTGTTGACGTCGTTTCGGATGGACCGGGCGATCTCCTCGAAGAGCGGCACCAGGTCGTCCACCTCCTGGGCGAAGAGGAACCCGTCCTTGCCGATGGCCGACAGGGCCTCCATGTCCGTCTCCACCCCCAGACCGATGGTGTAGACGGAAACATCGGACCCGGCGCCGAGGACGGTCTTCACCGCCTCCTCCCTCGTCCGCCGGGCCGCCTGGTCCTTTCCGTCGGTGAAAATCACCACCGATCCCACGGCCACGGTTTCGCCGAAGGTCCCCACCTTCCCCTGGATCAGGTCGACCCCCTGGATGGTGGCGCCGTAGAGGTTGGTGGAGCTGTCCCGGCTGATGTCCTCGTGGATGTTGTCGATGCCCCGCACCAGTTCGTCGGCGTTCGTCTCGAAGGGTACCAGCCCGTGGAGGTTCGGCTCTCCGTCGAACCACTGGATGGCCATATCGATTTCACCGTGGGTGACCGCGTAGGGGGCGGGCATGATGGCATAGACAAAGGTACGGGCCGCCTCCTTGAGGGTGGAAAGGCTCTCGCTCTCCAGGACGCTGCCGGAAAGATCGAGCAACAGGAGGATGTGGGACCGGAACATCCCGGGCTTGGGCAGAATCGCCTGCTGGCTTTCGAAGTCGGAGATCAGCTCTCCGTTCTCGAAGATCCGGAAATCCCCGGCGGTCAGTCCGGTCACCGGCATCCCCTCTTCCGTCTCCACCTTGAAGAGCACGGAAACGTTGGCGGGCCGGCTCGTGCCCTGGCTTTCGAAGGTGATGGAGAGGCCGTCCTCGTCCACCAGGTGGGTGAAGTCACAGGTACATTCGTCGTGGTCGTCTCCGTCGCCGCCGTCGTCGCAGGCGGAGACGAGCAACAGGGTGAAAAGCAGAATCGGCGCGATCAGCACGGCGGCATCTTTCAGACGGTTCATCGGTTTCCTTTTTCAATGGGGCCGGCGGACCGGTCCCGGTTTCTCGAGGGGCGGCCGGGACGGCTCACGCCTCGGGTTCGGGTTGATTGATGATCTTGATCGGTTCCGGGGTCCGGCCGATGCCCCGGATCTCCGGACGGTACATCGATTCCACAAAGGGCGGCGGGACCGAAAAGACCCCCGGCGTCACCGCCCGGATCAGGTAGAACAGATGGGTCGTTCCCCCTTCATACAGCCTCGCCGCGGCCGCGTACCGGTCGTCCCGGAACTCCTCGTGGATGAGATCCGACGCCTCCTTGAGCCGCCAGATCGCCTCGCCTCCCACCTTGACGTCCTCCAGCTTGATGCTGTGCTTGAGATTCTGGTTTTCGATCTCGAAGCCCGCCGGCAGAAGGTCCACCACCAGGGCGTCCGGGATCATCCGCCCGGATCGGATTCGCAGGTGGACCACCGCCAGATCCCCCACGTGGTGGTCGACGCCGGTCAGCCGGTTCCCCTGGGGATCGAAGATCTCCCGGGTGATCGATATGGCGGATTCGTCCGGCTCGGGAGGCGTCTTTGTGTACCCGCTCACCACGGCGGAGATGTAGAGGAAGCCGGAACTTTCGGAGATGAAGACGATCCCCCGGCCGATCTCCTCCACGGTGGGAGAGAAAAGATGGCTTCCCCGCTTCACCAGCACCTGCTCCTCGCCGGCCACGATGAGCTTGCCCCGCCACTCCTTGTCCCCGAGGCTCTCCAGGGAGACCCCCGCCCGGAAGAGGGCGTACTTCTCCTGGGTGCTCAGCCACCGTCTCCCGCGCACCGCCTCCTCCAGGTCGAGCATCAGTCGATCGAACCCGTCGATCCCGGTCTTCCGGGCATCGATGAGGAGCGTCAGGCTCAGGCCGAGGTCCCGCAGGGCGCTCCCGTAGTCCCCCCAGTAGGACTTCTCATCGTCCCTCCGGACGGAGACGGCGGCCTGGAGGGCGTCCTCGGAGAGCCGACGGTCCCCCATGAGATCGAGGGCGAGGCCCAGATGGACCAGGGGGAGGCTCGACGCCGCCTGCTCTTTATGCCCTTCGTAAAGGGTCCGCAGGGCCCCCAGGGGGGCCCGGCCCAGCCGGGCCAGGACATAGGCGGCATAGCTCCGCGCGGCCGTCTCCAGGGAGCCTTCGGGGCCGCCGCCGAAGGGCTCGGCCAGGGGAGCCCCTTTTTTCAGGTACGTTTCGAGCCGTTTGAGGACCCCGTCGAGCATCTCCGCCGGGATCTCGATGCCTCCGTCCCGGGCCTGGAGCAGGAAGTCCGCCACATAGACGGTGAGCCAGGTCGATTCCGGACTCGTCTTGTTCCAGAGGCCGAACCCCCCGGAGGCGAGCTGCATGGTGGCCAGCCGCTCCACCGCCTTGTCCAGGCGCCGGAACCGCTCCTCCCGGTCGATCTTGGGCAGGTCGTACCGTCTGATCCGTTCGGCGTCCACCGCCAGGAGCGGAAAGGCCCGGCTGGTGGTCTGCTCCAGACATCCGTAGGGGTATCCGATGAGCCCCCGCAGGAGGTGGTCGAGGTTCAAGGGGATCACCGGCGAGATCTTCATGCTCGCCTCCACCGTGGTGGGGATCATGTCCCGGACCAGCCCCTCCTCCAGGGTGAACATCCGGTCCTCGTCGAGGATCTTCCGAACCTTCCGCGCGAGGGCCGGATACCCCGGGCGGACCCCCAGCCGCCAGTCCCGGGCGATCCGGATCCCCTCCCCCTCCAGGTGGAGGCGGATGATGCTCGCGCCGGGCTCCTTCAGGGTCCGGACGGGGAACCGGAGGGTCGTCTTCTCCCCGTCGGACAGCGTCACCGTCCGGGTCCCGTTCTCCACGGCCAGGGGATCGGTGGCCGTGAGATCGACCCGAAGCTCGGCGCCCTTGCCGCTCAGGTTGTGGATGTCGAGGGTGAACTGGGTGACATCCCCCGGAGCGAGGAACC
This sequence comes from uncultured Desulfobacteraceae bacterium, assembly GCA_964431545.1. Taxonomy (GTDB): domain Bacteria; phylum Desulfobacterota; class Desulfobacteria; order Desulfobacterales; family JAABSP01; genus CAYSLC01. The sequence continues at coordinate 12,930 of CAYSLC010000020.1, forward strand.
GGGGGGTGGACAGCTGGGTGACCACCGGCGCCGCCACGGTCACCTCCGACTCGGCGGAGCCGAACCGATCCTCGGAGAAGGCCAGGGCCATGAGCCGGAGCCGACCGTTGAAGTCGGGGATGTCGATGGTGATCCGGGCCTCGCCCGAGGGGTCGAAGGCGGTCGGTCCCCGGAACAGGGAGACCAGCTCCACTTTGGTCTCCGGGCGCTTGCCGCCGGTGAGGTCGGCGTCCCCGCCGAACCGCAGCCGGGCGATCTCCCCGTCCATCATCTCGATGACCTTGTGGTAGAGGTCGTAGGCGCTCACGGAGAACCGGCGGCGTTCGAAAAACCCGAGAAAGGGGTCCGGGGTCTCGAAATCGGTGATGTTCAGGATCCCCACATCCACCGCCGCCAGGGTCACGTGGACCGGATCCGCCGGCGGTTCGGCCAGCTTCAGGGTCACGGTCAGGGGGCCCTGGGGGGCGACCTTCTCCGGGGCCTCCAGGGACACCGCCAGCTTGCGCGAAGAGCGGTCCAGCGGAAGGGGGGTCAGCCCCACCGCGCGGTTGGGGGTGATCTTCTCCGGGGCGTCCGCGGGCCGGAGGACCACGGCGCTGACGTAGAGGTCGTGGCTGTCCCAACCGGCCGAGACGGGGATCTCCACGATCGTCCCCTCGGCGGAAACGGGGGTCCGCTTGAACCAGAGGGGCTTTTGGCCCTCCACGAGGATCAGCCCTTCGCCGTCGTGGGGGGGGGTGACCGTGACCCGAACGATGTCTCCGGGCCGGTAGGCGGTCCGGTCGAGGGCCAGGGTCACCTGATCCGGCCGGGCCGATCCGCCGTCCCGGTCCCCCCACCACCAGCGGCCCACATGGAACCGGACCGATGTCGCGAGGCCCGTTTCGGGGTCCTGGATCGCCAGCACATAGCGGCCGTTGCCCAGTTGGAGGGTATAGGGGGTCGGCCCTTCTCCGGAGAGCCGGATGGAATCGGCCAGGAACTGGTAGTTCTTCTCGGTGTACTGGTACCGCCACCCTTCCGCCTCGGAGTATTCCCAGTAGTAGTCCCGGTCCTCCTTGGTCAGGGTGACCTGGAGGTTGTCGGCGGGGACCGGGTCCCCGTCGCCGTCCACCTTGATCACGTCGAAGCCCACCGGCCCTGCGTCGGTGTTTCCCTCGTCGAAGTGGGGGCGGATCCCCACCAGGGTCTCGGCGGGCCAGACCACACTCTCGACGGTTCGGGTGACCGGCCGGCCGCCGGTCTCGTAGAGGCTGGCGATCAGATAGACGGACAGAGGGCTTTTGATCTCCTTCCACCGGCTGTCGATGGCGATCTCCGCCGTCCCCAGCTTGTCCAGGGACCGGTCCTCCAGTTCCCAGTAATCCTTGTAGTCCTTGTCCCCCACCTCCCCGAACGCGAATCCCTTGCGGCGGTCGAAGAGATCCCGCTTGGTCCGCACCAGGACCTTGCCGGACAGGCGGTTTCCCGCGGCCGGAGCCCCGTAAAGGTATTGGCCCGAGACGCCGATTCGGACGGGCTCTTCGGGCGAAGGCCGCCGATTCTGGACGGTGAGGTCGAGCTTCATCCGTTCCGGCAGGAACTCCTCCACCTGGAAGGGGATCCGGGCGAAGGGCTTCTCGGCGGAGGGGTCGTCGAAGACCTTGAGGGTCCACTTCCCGGTCTGGGCGTCCTTGGGCAGGTCGAGGCGGGTCTCGTAGTAGTTCAACCCCTCGGGCTCCCCGGCGTACCAGGTGAAGCTCCGGACCTCCTTGCCGTCGGCCCGGAAGAGCTTGGCCGTCAGGGGCAGGGACTGGATGGGGCGGCCGTCGTAATCTCTGAGAAGTCCCGAGACGATCACGGTCTCCCCGGGCCGGTAGAGATCCCGGGGGCTGTAGAGGAACAGCTCCCGGGGCCGCTGTTTCCGGGACCCCAGGTCGAAATCGCTCATGTCCAGGGCGGTGATGTTGAGGGGCAGGACCCCGACGTGCCCCCCGTGGGTCGCCTTCACCAGGTAGGCGTCTCCGCTCAGTCTGCCGGGGTAGGCCAGGCGCCCGGACCCGTCGGTCCTTCCCCGGTGGACGACCTTCCCTTTCTTGTTCACCATCTCGATCTCGGCGCCGGAAACGGCGTTACCGGTTCTGAGCGACGAGGCGAAGATCAGGGATTCCTTCTTGTAGATCCGGGCATGGAGGGCGATGTCCGTGACCAGAAAATAGGTGGCGTGATAGCTGTAGTCGTACTCCCCGGGCTCGCGCATCACCGCCAGATAGACGCCGGGGGGCTGGAGAGCGGGGATCTCCTCCACGGGCAGGAACCGGGTGACCCGCTTGTTGGGGGGGGCGTCCAGGTCGAAACGCCCGGTGTGGACCAGCTCGCCGTGTTCCTTGGCTTTTCCCAGCTGGTAATACCCCTTGGTCCCCGTGGGGTCCTTCCAGTCGACGAAGTGGACCAGGGCCTCCTCCTTGAGCCGGAAGAAATCGATGTCCACCGCCTCGATGTTGACGGTGACCACCGGCAGGCCGTCGGTCAGGTTCGCCGGAAGCAGCAGCCCTTCGCTGGCGAAGCTGACGATGGGGGTGACCTGCCGGGTGGTGACCACCCGGCTCTCCCGCTCCTTCAGGGACTCTCCTTCCGCGGAGGTGAGGCTTGGAAGGACGGTGACCGAGTATTCGGTCTCCGGCTCCACGTGGGGAAAGTAGAGGATCCGCCGGTCGTCGGAGAGCACCCAGGCGCTCTTTTGCATGCCTTCGGGATCGCTGATCCGGAGGTGCTCGCCATGGCGGACGGTGGCGTCCAGGGGGGCTGAAAAGAGGACGGCGACGGCGGGACCGCCGTCGAAGGTCCGCTCCCCGATGTCGAGGACCCGGAAGGCCTGTCCGGGCTCCTTGGAATCCGCGGACGGCGGCTGTTCGGCGCCCCTCGGCGCCGAAGACCAGGGGGATATTCCGGGAACCAGCAGCGCCCACGCCAGGCAGGCGAACAGTGCCATGATCCATCTTTTCATCGTCATCTCCTGTGGACGGTTATCCCGATCCGCGCCATGGGCTCCCTCCATCCATTGCGCCGCCTGCCGGGTGCCGAAGTGTTTTTCCCGCGGGACCGCGCCATCAATCCAGAAAAGAGAAGTCCTGGATCAGGCTCTCGATGATGGCGGCGGTCTTGGGGGTCACGTGGATGAATTCAAATCCGATGGCGTAGAAGTTCGGGTTGACGTCCTTCTCGCACCAGATGCTCCGGGCCTCGAAGGTGATCTGGTTGTTGCCGTCGATGATATCGGGGAGCACCATCCTCAGTTCGTACGGGATGTTCTTTTCGACGGGGTTTTCGCTGGTCAGCATGATCCCCCGGGTCGTGATGTCCACGAGCTGGCCCAGGAGTTCGCCGGTCTCCTTGTTGAAGACGCTCAGATAATAGATGAGGTGTCGCCGTTTGAGTTTTCTCTTGTCAGGCATACGGATCTCTACCCTCCCCTGCTTGGAAACCCGGGTTCTCCCCGACCCTCGCGTTTACGGATGCCTCCGGGCGCGGTCCGCGTCTCCACGTGGCCGGCCGGCGCCCGGAGGGGCGATGGCTGCAACCCAAATCCAAGTATAACCGGTCTTGGGCCGCTCGATCAACTCTGCTTAGGTCTCGTATTTGAAAGAGAGCCCCACGCGGGCGCGGAAGGCGGCCACCTTCCCCTCCTCCACGCGCATGTCGAGTTTGTTGATCTCCGCGATCCTTAAATTCTTCAGGCTCTTGCCCGCGGTTTCCACGGCGGCCCTCGCCGCCTCCTCCCAGGATGTGTCACTCGTTCCGACCAATTCGATGACCTTGTAGACGCTTTCAGCCATGGCTGACCTCCTTTGGGATGCCGTTGTTTACGATCCGTTGCTCCGCGCCGGGATGACCAAACAATCGAACCAAAGCATAACTCCTCGTTTGAACGGGTCTGTTCACCTCCTTTCTTGTTGGGGGGGCGCGGGGTCGAACGCCGGGGGCGTTCGCCACCGCCGCCGTCCGTGTCCGCCTTATGAGAATTCCACCAAAATTTATACCAGACACCATGCCAAACCACAAGGATTCTGTTCGACGAGGGATTGGGGAAGAACCGAAAAAGTAGGGTAATACCCCATTTCATTTTTCCGCCATACATGCTACGGTGCGTCTTCATTTTTTTTCATCAGTAGGGATCGCAAGGGATCCCGCTTACATATTTTGGGAGATGTTGAAGGGTATTCCTGTCTGTATCTTTACCCTTCATTGAAACAAAGCTTTCGTTGGGGGAGAAGATGGCGCAAGCCGGTGTTGTAATGAAGCGTTTCCGCCTGTCCATACTCATGAAAATATGGCTGAGCATCAGCATCCTGATCATCGGCTATCTCTTTTCCATCGTTGTGATCCATTACGCGGGCAACCATGCCGAAAAGAAGATGGAACGGATCTCCGAGTCCCTGTTTCCCGCCGCCACCTACGGCCAGAGATCCTTAAGCGGATTCGAAAAACAGATGGCTCTCTACGAGGATGCGGTCATCCTGGGGGAGATCGAGAAAATCGACCGGGCCCGGATCCCGTACCGTCGGGTGATCGAGGCCCTGGATGCCTTCGCGGCCCTGCCGGGAATCGCGCCGAACCGGGCGCGCCATGCCGAAAACCTCCGCGGGGAGATCGAGGAGTACACCCGTACCGCCTCCGGGCTGTACCGGGAGATGGCTTCGGGAAACATGACGGACACGGCCGCGGAAAAGGCCAAGGCACTGACCCTGGAACGGGAGCGGCTCGAGGAACGGCTGGCCCATTTGACCGATCGCATCACCGAGGATCTGGAGGCGAGTATCGATGAAACGGTCCGGTTTTTCGACCGGCAGCAAATGTTCAACTTCGTCGTCTTTGCCGTGGTCCTTCTGCTCTCCCTGGGCCTGTTCCGGCGGATCAGCCGGAACCAGATCCTTCTTCCCATCCAAAACGCCGTCCTGCAGTTGCGTCGCGTCAGCGGGCGGGTGGCCGACACCGCCGGCGGCGTTTCCGAAACCAGCAAGTCCCTTTCTTGGGACACTTCCGAGCAGGCGTCCAGCCTCCAGCAGACCAGCGCCTCGATGAATGAACTGGCGGAGATGACCCGGCGCAATGCGGAACATGCGCGGGAAGCCAAAGAGATGACCGCGGAGGCAAGGCGGATCGTCTCCCGGGTCGACGGCCATATGTCCAAACTGACCGATGCCATCGGAGAGATCACCCGGTCCAGCCAGGAGACCGCCAAGGTCATCAAACTCATCGAGGAGATTGCTTTCCAGACCAAACTCCTGGCGCTGAACGCCGCGGTGGAGGCCGCACGGGCCGGCGAGGCGGGCCGGGGCTTTTCGGTGGTGGCCGAGGAGGTCCGCAGTCTGGCGAACCGGGCATCCGAGGCGGCAGAAAACACGTCGGATCTCATCACACGTACCGTCAAGGCGGTGGAAGACGGCGATCGCCTGGCCCGGCTCACGGCCGACGCGTTCCGGAAGAATATCTCCATTTCCGATACGGTTGGCGATATTTCCGGGCAGATTCTGGCATCTTCCCGTGAACAGTCCCAGGGGCTCGATCAGGTAACCGAGGCGGTGGCGCACATCGACCGCATCATCCAGTCCAATACCATCAGAGCCGAAGCCTCCGCGGAAGCGGCGCGGGAATTATCCCGGCAGACGGATATAATGGCCCGGATCGTGGCGCGGTTGAACGCGCTGCTCAAAGGGGATCATCGGGGAAGACCGGCCGTCCTGTCGTCCGCATCTTCCACCCCTATCGAGAATGGATCCGGCGAAAAGAAACAGCACGGTATCGATCCTGTTCGGCAGATTAATCCATAAGGAGGTATCCGATGAAGAAGAACCGCCGATGTTCCGATGAAAAGGAGCGCATTATGCCGCGTTTCCTGTGCGCGACCCTGTCGGTTTGTTTACTGGCCCTGCCGATTCCGGGCTTGGCCCCCTTCGCGGCCGCGCAGGAGGTGAAGGTCGTGGTCCACCCCGATGTCTCCGGATCCACCCTCACCCAGGAAGAGATTCGGCGGATTTTCCTCGGCAAGAGCACCCAATGGGATCGAAACAACCAGAAGATCCATTTCATCGTTCTGGAGGGCGGCGACGCCCATGAGACATTCATCCGCCGATTTATCGGCAAAACCCCGTCCCAGTTCCGGAACTACTGGAGAATGATGGTCTTCACGGGAAAGGGAAGAGCGCCGAAATCCCTGGGAAGTCCCGAGGAGGTGGTGGATTATGTGGCAAATACCGCGGGCGCCATCGGCTATGTTCCGCCGGAGACCGATACAAAGGATGTTGGGGTCATCTCGGTCCTATCCCAATAGCGCATACACCCACAGGAGGTTTTCAATGACCCGCAACGTCTCTTTTATCTGTCTTTTCATCCTCACCGCCTTTGCAAATGCCGGCGGCGCCTATGAATTGCCCTCCCTGGGCCTCGACATCCATGGTTTCGTATCGCAGGGGTATCTGAAAAGCGATGACAACAATTTCCTCACGGCGGAGACCGAAGACGGATCCTTTCAGTTCAATGAAGTGGGGATCAACTTCAACAAGCAGTTGACCGACTCCCTCCACCTGGGAATACAGCTTCTGTCCCGGGATCAGGGCGTGGTCGGAAACAACGAGGTGAAGATCGACTGGGCTTACGGCGATTACCGATGGCGGGACTGGCTGGGGCTTCGCGTGGGCGTCATGCGGATCCCCCTGGGGCTCTACAACGAAACCCGGGACCTCGATTTTCTTCGCACGGGCATCCTGCTCCCCCAAAGCGTATACAACGAGAACCTCCGGGACTATTTCAGCCGCCTTCGGGGCGTCGGGGTCTACGGCGAGATCCCCCTCAAGCGCGCCGGCTTTTTGGGATACAACCTGATGGTGGGAACCGCCGACATCGATCCGGACGGCGGTGTGGCCCGGTCCTCCGAAACATCGGGCCGAATGGCGTATATCGACGGGGATGTGGGCACGATCTACAACGGAAGCCTTCGGTGGCAGACGCCGCTGGAGGGTTTCAGCGTCCGGTTCACCCATAACTACAAAACGGATACCGAAACAGAGGTTGAACTGCTGGCGTCCGCAGGTTCAGGCATGCCGCCGGGGATGCCCGGGAACGAGGGACAGGGTGTTCCCACGGGACCGAATGATCCGTCGGGGATGCCGGCGGGCGTGGAGATGCCGCCGGCCATGGAGCAGGGTTCCGGGATGCCGGGAGGCCCGCCCATGCCGGACGGAACGAATATGCCCTCCGGCATGACCGCCGTCGACCATCTGGATAAATTCGAAATCTATGTCCTTTCCGCGGAATATTCCTGGAACGACCTGGTGGTCGCGGCCGAGTACATGAAGATGACCCGGAAGAGCCGAATCCAGGGGGTTCCCGTTACGTTGTCGCTCGACCCCGTGGGATATTACCTGAGCGCCTCCTACCGGTTTACGGACTGGTTCGAGCTGGGGTCCTATTATTCGATCTATTATCAGGACGAAAATGATAAAGACGGCGACGAACTCGAAGCCAAAGGGCAGCCCGATTACCGGGCGTGGCTGAAGGATTGGACCGTCACGACCCGATTCGATATCAACCAGAACTGCAACTTCAAGCTGGAGGGGCATATGATCGACGGGGCCGCCCTGGTCATGCCGCAGGACAATCCGGACGGCTTCGATGAACACTGGTTTATGCTGGCCGCCAAGGTGAGCTTTTACTTTTAGCGGAGGGATGGATATGATATTCTGATTTCGTAATGAAAAAGCTGCTCAGTCCCAAAAACGACTTCGTCTTCAAAAAGCTCTTCACCACGGACACCGACATCCTGACGGATCTGATCAACAGCGCCCTATGTCTTTCGGAACAATGCCGGGTTATCTCCGTTGAGATTCTGAATCCGGATATCCTCCCGGATGAAATCGAAAGAAAGCTCATCATCCTCGATGTTCGGGCGGTGGACGGCATTGGCCGTGAATACGACATCGAAATGCAGGTGCGCAGGTTCGAAAACTATCCCCGTCGTTCGCTTTTCTATCTTTGCAGGATGTACGCCAGTCAGTTGAAATCCGGAGAAGGCTACTCGGAGCTTCATCCCGTCATCGGCATCCATTTTCTCGACTATATTCTCTTTCCCGAAACACCCGATTTCCACTACAGCTTCCTTCTCCGGGACACTCGGCATCCAGGCCTGACATTGACCGACGACCTCTCATTGCATATATTCGAATTACCCCGGATTGGACAGAAAATGCAGGCGCGGGGACTCCAGGGGCCTTTGGATCTGTTGACTTGGCTCCATTTTTTCAACCACGCACAAGAGGGGGGAGAAGGAAACATGAAACAGCATTACCAAAATCCCATGGTCAATAGAGCAATGGAAGTTTTACAAGCCCTTAGCGAAGATGAAAAGACGCGGGAACTGGCGGAAAGACGGGAGAAGGCACTGAGAGACGAGGCCACGTTTCTGAATGAGGCCAAAAAGGCCGGCAAATTTGAAGGGAAAAAAGAGACGGCTGTCCGATTGTTGAAGATGAAGTTGCTGTCCTATGAGCAGATCGCCGACGCAACCGGACTGGATGTGCGGGAAATCGAAAAACTGAAATCTGTAAGCATCGAATCCGATGATGCATCCTGACCATTTGAACACCCCGGTTGATCTGGGTGACGAATCGAGCTTTGTACTTTATGTGGGAAGGCGAGACCATTTTCATTCCAATAGTGGTTTCTGATGTCCATATCATACCTCTTGGACTTGTGACCAACAGCAATAGTCATTTTTCAAGGATCACTTCGCCGAGGTGCGAGAGGTGGATGTAACGCATGGATCGAAACCAGCGTTTCCGCCTGTCCACTCCTATACCGCACAAGGCAGTGTGCTTGACATCCATCCGTAAATCCACTATTCATCGATCCTTGAACGAGGTTTGGTTCGCTTTCGCAACTCGACGAGGAGATAGAAATGGAGATCGCCTTTCCCATCACCCAGGATCTCGGCTTCGACAGCAGGGTCCATGACCATTTCGGCACCGCCGACTACTTTCTCGTCGTGGAGACGGAAAAGGACGCCGTGGAGACCCGGGTCAACCAGGACAAGGGCCACGAGTCGGGGCAGTGCAGGCCCCTGGACGCCCTGGGGGACCGCCGGGTGGATGCGGTGGCGGTGGGCGGCATCGGCGGCGGAGCGCTTCGGAAGCTTCGGAGCGGCGGTGTCAAGACCTACCGGGCCGTGGAGGGGACCGTCCGGGAGAATCTGGACCTGATCCGGGCCGGGAAACTGCCCGAATTCGCGCCAGAGCACACCTGCTCCGGCAACTGTGACCATTAAGACCGGCAAGGAGGGAAAAGATGCCGTTGTACGACTATCTGTGTATCGACTGCGGGAACACCTTCGAGGCCCTGGTCACCGGTGCGGCCGGGGACCTTCGTTGCGGATCCTGCGACGGGCAAAACCTCAAACGACTTCTTTCCGCCCCGTCGAGCCTCTCCGGCGCCCAGAGAAGCGGCCTGCCGGGGGCCGGCGACACCGCCTGCTGCGGAACCTCCCCCGCCCATGCCGGATGCGCGGGCCCCGGGAGCTGCTGCGGCAAGGGGCCGTCCTAAGGGGCGGGAAGAGCCTTCCGTGAACCCCTACCACCAGGAGCAGCGGGAGGCCCTGGCGGCCGTCCGGGCCCACCTTTTGGAGATGGCGGGGGACCGGGCCGACGGCCTTCGGCGGGAGGTGGCCGAATACGTCGCCTTCCGGGGGGAGGTCGACGCCTTCCTGGCGCGATATTTCGGAGAGGCGTGTTCGGACAAATGTTACCGGAGCCGCCTGAGCGCCTGCTGTTCCCGGGAAGGGATCATCACCTTCTTTGCCGACGTGGTGATCAATGCGCTCTTCTCCTCCGCCGCGGATCTGGACCTGCTCGCCGGGGTTCTGGAACGGGAGAACGCCGGGTTCAAGTGCGTCTATCTCGGTGCGGAGGGCTGCCGCTGGCGGATCAAACCCATCGTCTGTCAGATGTTCCTCTGTGATCCGGTGAAGGAGCGTGTCTTCCGGGAGAGCCCGGAGGCCGGCGAAATCTGGGAGGCGTTCAAAATCAGGGAAAAGCGCTTTACCTGGCCGGATCGCCCGGTCCTCTTTGACGGGCTGGAGGCCCGGTGGATCGAGGCCGGATACGATTCCTCCCTCATGTACATGCACAACAGCCCCGGCCTGTTGCGTCTCAAAGGCCAATTTCGCCGAGGCGGGAGGCCCGGATTGAGAACCGGGCCGAAAACAAAACCGCAAAACCGAAGAATTTGAAAAACCGATGAAAGACGACAAAGGGCTCTATTACCATCCCTATCCACAAAACCCCCGGGTACGGATGTATGTCCGGATGGGAAACGGGGAGATCTGTTTCCGGATGTGGAACCGGGATGACCCGGATCTGTGGCAAGAGCACGGATGGGTCCCCTACGGCGCCATCCGCCAGGCCCTGGCCATGTATGCAAAGAAGGACGGCTTCGACCCGAAGCGGGCCTACGACATCGACGTGGCCAGGGCGTTGCTGAAGGAGAACGGATAGAAGGGATTGAAAAAACCCATTTTTGGAGGCCGAACACGATGGTGAAACGAATCCTCATGGTACTGGCGGCCGCCGCGACCGCGGCCGTTTTCGGCGGGATGACCGGATGTGCCACGAAGAACTACGTGGACAAACAGGTGGAATGGCTCTATGAACGCCACCAGGGGCTGGAGTCCTCGGTGACCTCGTCCCAGGACGAGGATGACGAGGTGATCGTCTACCTGGAGGGTGAGCTGAAAAAGGTCCAGGCGAAGACCGAGAACAACACGGAGGAGATCGACCGGTTGAAGGAGATCGCCGCGGCCCAGAAACTCCAGGTGGAAAAAGGGCTCGACCTGGCCCAGGAGGCCCTGAAGCGCGCGGAGCGGACCAACAGCCTGTCGGATGGAAAGCTCCTCTACGAGGTGACCATCTCCGACGAGACCATCCCCTTCGCCTACAAAAAGAGCGCCCTGTCGGAGGAGGCCCGGACGGCCCTGGACACCTTCGCCGAGATGCTCATCGCCGAGAACAAGAAGGTCTTCATCGAGATCCAGGGGCACACGGACAACGTGGGGTCCGACGCCTACAACCTCGCCCTGGGCCGGGACCGGGCCGAATCGGTCAAGCGGTACCTCCACACCGAACACAACATCCCCCTCGACCGGATGGGTGTTTTCTCCTACGGCGAGTCCCAGCCGGCCGCCGGCAACGACACCCCGGAGGGCCGGGCCCAGAACCGGCGGGTCCTCCTGGTCGTCATGCAGTAAGCCTCCTTCCCCTACGCCAAAAAAAACCGGCCACCCTCCCCCCGCGGAGGGTGGCCTTTCGGTTTTTCCGCCCTACCCGATCGGAACCGGGCGTCGGGCGATCACCATCCCCACATCAGGTACTCGTGGATGGAATCGGCCGCTTTCCGGCCGGCTCCCATGGCCAGGATGACGGTGGCCGCCCCGGTGACGATGTCGCCCCCGGCCCACACGCCCTTTTTGGTGGTTTTGCCCGTCTCCGGATCGGCCACGATGTAGCCCCACTTGTTGAGCATCATGTCCTCGGTGGAGGAGGTGAGGAGCGGATTGGCTCCGGACCCCACGGCCACGATCACCAGGTCGGTGTCCATCACGAACTCCGATCCCTTCATGGGGACGGGGCGGCGTCGGCCCGATTCGTCCGGCTCCCCCAGCTCCATCTTGACGCACTCCATGCTGGTGAGGCGCCCTTTCTCGTCGCCCATGAACTTGGTGGGGTTGGTGAGCAGGAAAAGTTCGATCCCCTCCTCCTCGGCGTGGTGGATCTCCGCCTTCCGGGCCGGCATCTCCTCCCGGGACCGCCGGTAGACGACCCGGACCCGGTCGGCGCCCAGGCGCATGGCGGTCCGGGCCGCGTCCATGGCCACGTTGCCCGCCCCCAGGACCACCACGTCCTTTCCGATGGGAATGGGGGTGTCCACCTTGGGGAAAAGGTACGCCTTCATCAGGTTGGCCCGGGTCAGGTACTCGTTGGCCGACAGGATCCCGATGAGGTTTTCGCCGGGGATGTTCATGAACCGGGGCAGACCCGCGCCCACGCCGATGTAAACCGCGTCATACCCTTCTTCGAAGAGTTCGTCGATGGAGACGGTCCGGCCCACCACCGCGTTGCACGCCACCGTTACGCCGAGGCGCTCCAGGAAGTTGACCTCCTGTGCGACGATCTCCTTGGGGAGCCGGAACTCCGGGATGCCGTAGACGAGGACGCCCCCGGGCTTGTGGAACGCCTCCAGCACGGTCACGTCGTGGCCCTTGACGATCAAATCCCCGGCCACCGTCAGACCGGAGGGACCGGACCCCACCACCGCCACCTTCTTGCCGGTGGGCTCCTGCTTGGGGGGAAGTTCGCCGGTGCCGTAGGCCCGTTCATGGTCGGCGGCGAACCGTTCCAGGTTTCCGATGGCCACCGGGTCCCCTTTTTTGGCCAGGATGCAGCTCCCCTCGCACTGGATCTCCTGGGGGCAGACCCGGCCGCAGACGGCGGGCAGGCTGTTCTTGGACCAGAGATTCCGGATGGCGCCGGTGTAGTCGCCGTCCTTGATCAGGCCGATGAACCCGGGAATGTCCACCGCCACCGGACATCCTTCCACGCAGCTCGGCTTTTTGCACTGGAGGCACCGGGCCGCTTCGGCCTGGGCCGTTTCAGGGGCGTATCCCGTGGGAACCTCCTCGAAGTTCCGCCTGCGGACCTCCGGCTTCTGCTCCGGCATGGGCTGCCTGGGGATATCTTTTTTCTTCTTGGATGCTTTTTCCGTCATGTCGATCTCCTCTGTCTCAACGGGGAATCAGGTGGCGAACGGTCGTTCGATAATCCCCTGGAAATGTTTTCTCGGGCGGGCCTGGGGCGTTTTGCATCAGGCCTGCTCCATGGTGCAGTACTCCTCGTAACACTTCTTTTCATCCTCGCAGTAGGCCTGGAGGCGCTTCATCAGTTCGTCGTAGTCGACCTTGTGGCCGTCGAACTCGGGTCCGTCCACACAGGCGAACTTGGTCTCGTCCCCGACGGTGACCCGGCATCCGCCGCACATGCCCGTGCCGTCCACCATGATGGGGTTGAGGCTGACCAGGGTGGGGACGTTGTGTTCCTCGGTGATCTTGGAGACGAACTTCATCATGGGCACCGGGCCGATGGCCACCGCCTGGTCGACCGTCTCCCGGCCGAGCACCTGCTTGAGCACGTCCGTGACGAACCCGTGGTGGCCATGGGAGCCATCGTCGGTGGTGATGAGCAGCTCATCGGAAACCGCCGCCATCTGTTCTTCGAGAAGGAGCAGGTCCTTGCTCCGCGCGCCGATGATGCTGACCACCCGGTTGCCGATCTCCTTGAGGGCCCGGGTGATGGGGTAGAGCACCGCGATGCCGGTTCCTCCGCCCACGCAGACCACCGTCCCCACCTTCTCGATGTGGGTCGGCTTGCCCAGGGGTCCGATCACATCCTGGTACCCATCCCCCTCCTGGAGGGTCTTGAACAGGGCCGTCGACTTTCCGACCACCATGTAGATCACGGTGAGGGTTCCCTTTTCGGTATCGGTATCGGCCATGGTCAGCGGGATCCGCTCCCCCTCCTCGGTCGCTTTGAGGATGACGAACTGACCCGGTTTGGCCTTTCTGGCGATCAACGGCGCTTCGATTTCGTTGAGAATAACGGTGCCGTTGGCCATCTCTTTCCTGTTGACGATCTTGAACATCTTGTAAACCTCCCGCGGTATGAATTGATCGTTGATCGATCCGTTTTTATGTATCAGGGCTCCACGACGGACCCGGCCGCAACGTCCGGGTCTCCGGCCCGCCACCGGGGTCGGATTGTCGTCATCGCTTTCGACCGTGTCAGCCCTGACCTACTGTAATATGGACGAAAAGCCAAGCAAATAGTTGGGACATATCCCGAAGGAAACAGATTTGTCCAATCGGTCAAGCGGTTTGGACGATTTTTCCGGCGGGTCTCGAAACCGCGTCTTTCCCCTCCCGCCTCTCCGAAAAGTACCGGGTTTCCTACCTTGGAAATGCTACTTTTCCCAATTGATCTGAAGCGGAAAAACCTGTAAGCTGATTCCACTGTTGAAAAAAAGCGGGCGGGATCTCCGGGCCGGCGCGGCGAAGATCAAGGCCGCCCACGGGGACCGGACGCCCCGTTCATCCATCCAACGAGGAGACGATCATGAGGCTGTTCAGGGGGCTTTCCGCGAGAATCTGGCTGAGTATCTTCGTACTGATGGTCGGCTACCTCGTCTCACTGGGGTTTTCCTACCGGAGTTCCCTCGCCATCCAGCGGGAACTGCCGAACATCTCCGATTTCGGCGTCACGTCCACGGCGTTGGGTCAGCAGATAGTTACCACATTTGACGCCCAGACAAAAGCCTATAATGACGCCGTGATGATCGGGGAGCCGGAACTGATCGAAAAAGCGGAAAAGAGCGCCGCCGGGGTTCGCTCTTTTTTGGGAGAACTCAAGTCGCTCCCCGGGATCTCCGAGGGGATCGGGCGGATGATCGACGATATCCTCTCCCACTTGTCCGACTTCACGGCCGACGCCGGGGCCGTTTACGGCCGGATGAGCCGGGGGGAGACCGGCGAGGAGATCGTTCGGGAGGCGGGCCGCCTGGATCGGAAGAAGGTGAACATCATGGAGGCGATGAAGGCATTGAACCATGCCCTCCGCACCGATCTATCCAACAACATCACCGCGGTGGTGACGGAGGCCGGAAGGCGGAATCTGATCAACATCGTCATCTCCCTGTTGATCATCCTGGGCACCGGAACAGCCATCGGAATCGTGGTCCGCAGGTCGGTCACCGGGGTCCTCGGCCGGATCAACCATGGGATCGGGGCCTCTTCCAGGACGGTCTCCCAGGCGTCGGGCCAGCTCCAGGCCAAGGGGGAACAGCTCGCCGCCGGCGCCGGCCGCCAGGCCGGTTCCATCCAGCGGATCACCGCGGGTATGAAGGAGATCGTCTCCATGGTCCGGCAGACCCACGAGATCACCCAGGAGGCCCAGCGGACCGGCAACGAGGCCCGGGGCTACCTGGAGACGGCGGAGGCCTCCATGGAGGAGACCATCGAAGCCATGAAGCGGGTCAAGGCGGGGAGCGACGACATCGAGCGGATCATCGAATCGGTGGAGGGGATCGCCTTCCAGATCAAACTGCTCTCCTTGAACGCCTCGGTGGAGGCGGCCCGGGCCGGGGATGCCGGGGCCGGATTCGCCGTGGTGGCCAACGAGGTCCGGGACCTGGCCCTGCGCACCGGCCGCTCCGCCCAGGAGACCCGCTCCATCATCAAGCGGACCGTGGGGGAGATCGACCAGGGGGTCCGGTTTCTGGAGCGGACCAGACGTGATTTCGGGGAGGCGGCGCGGCAGAACCGCGATGTGGTGGAGCGGGTGGGCGGCATCTCCGCCGCCTCGGAGCGGCAGTCCGAGGAGGCGGCCCGGGTCTCCGAGGCCATGGAGGAGGTGAACCGGGTCACCCAGCACAACGCCTCGGAGGCCGACGACACCGCCATGCTGGCCAAGGCCTTGGGGGAACAGTCCAGGATCCTTCTCCGATTGGCCCGCCGGCTGTCGACCCTGCTCAAGGGGCGGAGCCGCGGGGGGGGCGTGGAGATCCCGTCGGGCCGGGAGGCTTCCCCCGAAACCGCGCCGCCGACCTGGAAGAAGCTCGCCGGCAAGGGCGACATCCTCTCTTCTCTCCGGGATCGGGCAAACGGCTTCGGGGCCGGCGGATTGGAGAAAGTGATCCCCATGGACCGGTACCGGGCGGAAAAGTAGAGTGGTTCCATGCAGGTATTTTTTCGGATATCCCCGGCGGCATCGTCGGCCATAACCGTTCTGGAGGAGAGCCCATGCGCCATCTGCCGATAACCGTTTTCCTGATCTGTCTTCTGCTTGCGGCGCGCCATTCCGCCGCGGCCGACGTCCGCCTGATCGTCCATCCGGACGTGCCGGGCGAGACCCTTGCGTTCAACGAGGTCCAGAACATCTTCCTGGGTCAGAAAGCGTTCTGGAGCGACGGCGTCAAGATCATGCCGGCCGTCCTCGACGACGGAGGGACCCATCGGGCGTTCCTGGATCGGTTCATCAAGAAGACGGCCTCTCAGTTCTCCATGTACTGGAAGCGGATGATCTTCACGGGAAAGGGGATGGCCCCGCCCGACTTCGAGACCGAAGCGGCGGTGGTGGAGTATGTCTCCGGAACCGTCGGCGGCATCGGGTATGTGGGTCCCGATGTCGATCTGTCCGCGGTCAAGGTTCTGGAGGTCCGATAAATGGAATCCATCGAGAAAGGGACGGGAGAGATGAGGCGAATTCTAGGGATGGTGTGGATTGCGCTGGCCTCGACGGTCGCCGTTGCGTGGGCCCCCGGGCAGGCTTTGGCCGTCGATTTCGATCGGATTTCGGTCCACGGCTTCATCAGCCAGGGGTACCTCCGGACCACCGACAACAACTACCTGGCCGAGACCGAGGACGGGACCTTCGAGTTCAACGAGGCGGGGATCAACTTTTCCTACACGGACCGGCGTCTCCGGGTCGGGATGCAGCTCTTCTCCCGGGATCTCGGGGACCTGGGCAACAACGACATCATTCTGGACTGGGCCCTGGCCGACTACCGGTTCAGCGACCCCCTGGGCATTCGGATGGGGCGGATCAAGGCCCCCATCGGACTGTACAACCAGACCCGGGATCTCGATTTCGTCCGGACCCCCATCCTCCTGCCCAACGCGGTCTACCACGAGAGCGGCAGGGACTTCACCGGGGCCTACAACGGCGTCGGTCTCTACGGCCTGGTGGTGCCCCCGGTGGCGGGGGACATCGAGTACGAGCTTTACGGGGGCAGCTTCAACATCGAATCGGACAGCCCCTTTCTCAAGGGGATGTTCGAGCAGATCACCGCCGGCGCCCTCTTCGGGGCGGGCGGTACCGTTACGGCCGAGGACCTCGATTTCGACACCAACTACGCCGTCGGGACCGCGCTTCGGTGGAGTCCCTCTTTCGTGGACGGGCTTCGGATCGGCTTATCGGTCATCAACATCGACGCGGATGTCAACGCGTCCCTCCATGATCCTTCCGGAGGGTACCTGGCCGGCTACCGCAGCAACCTGGACCTCGATTACGCCACCGTCTATTCCGCCGAGTACACCCGGGACCGGCTGATCCTGGCCGCGGAGGTTTCCACCGTCAACATCAACAACAAGGCGACCATCTCCCCGGTGGCGGACGCCCCCCCTTTCGCCGCCGACAGCGACATCACCCAGTTGGGATGGTACCTCCAGGCCAGCTATCAGTACAGCCCGCTTTTCACCTTCGGGCTCTATTACGCCGAATACTATCCGGATCAGGACGACAAGGAGGGCGACCGCTTCAAAAAGATGGGGCAGCCCGACTACCTGGCATGGCAGAAGACGCTGGTGCCCACGGTACGGCTCGATGTCAGCGACAACTGGATCATCAAGGCGGAGACCCATTTCATTACCGGGGCGGCCGACACCACCGCCTTCGACAACCCGGACGGTTGGAAGGAGGATTGGATCCTCTTCGCCGTCAAGACCAGCTTCAACTTCTAAACTTGGGCGGATCCCGGGGCGTCGGCCCGAATTGGGCCGCCATCTCCCTGAATCGCTCCACCTGCTCCGCTCCGTGACCGGCCAGCCGGTGCTCGATTCCAGCCGTCCCCTTGGCGGCCCCGTCGCCGATCTTGGAGTGGAACTTGTCGGCGTAGCAGATGATCCGCTCCTCCAAAGACAGGGGGATCATCTCCCGACGGGGCAGGGGCAGGTTCCGCCGCCGAATCTCCGCAAGGCTGATCCCCGCGCCCACATGGCGCTCGCAGACCAGGGCGTGCCTGGGGTACCCCTCTCGTTCCAGGATCTCCCGGCCCAAATATCCGTGGCAGATGTACGGCAGCTCCCCCCGGCAGCCGATGGCCGGCGCATCGGTCAGGAAGACCCCGATGTCGTGAAGGATCGCCGCCGATTCGATGAAGTCCGCATCGGGGCCGAGGTGGGCCACCCCTTCCGCAACCCGCAAGGCCCGGTCCGCCACCCGTCTGCCGTGGTCGAGGAGAAGGGCGTGGGTCCGGGAACCGGGCCGGTAATAGACGCCGAGGATGGATAGGGGATCCACGCCGGCGTCCTTCAGGTCTTCCTGGAGAGGAGAACCCCCTCGATGAAGGGGTCGATGGCCCCGTCCAGGACGTCGTTGACGTTGCCGATCTCCATGTTGATCCGGTGGTCCTTGACGAGCTGGTAGGGGTGCAGGACGTAGGAACGGATCTGGCTGCCCCAGGCGATGTCGTCCTTTCCGTCGTGCATCTCCTGCATCTTCTCCTCCTGCTTCTCCTTCTCCTTCTGGTAGAGCCTCGCCTTGAGGACCTTCAGGGCCAGGTCCTTGTTCCGGTGCTGGGACTTCTCCTGCTGGCACTGGACCACGATTCCGGTGGGAAGATGGGTGAGGCGGACGGCGCTGGAGGTCTTGTTCACGTGCTGGCCGCCGGCGCCGCTGGCCCGGAAGACGTCCACGCGCAGGTCTTTCTCATCCATGTCCACCTCGATCTTCTGGTCCAGCTCCGGATAGACGAAGACCGAGGCGAAGGAGGTGTGCCGCTTTCCGCTGGCGTTGAAGGGGGAGATCCGGACCAGACGGTGGACCCCGTTTTCCGTCTTGAGGTAGCCGTAGGCGTTCTCGCCCGAGGCCGTGAAGGTGACGCTTTTGATCCCCGCTTCGTCGCCGGGCTGGAAGTCGATGATCTTCACCTCGTACCCGCGTCGCTCCACCCATCGGGTGTACATCCGCAAGAGCATCTCGGCCCAATCCTGGGCCTCGGTGCCCCCGGCCCCGGCGTTGATGGAGACGAAGGCGTTCCGGTCGTCGTCCCGGCCGTCGAGCATCAGCTCCAGGCTGAACCGGTCGATCCTCATTTCGATGGCCCGGAGATTCCGTTCCACCTCCCCCACCGTCTCGGCGTCCGACTCCTCCACGGCCAGATCGAGAAGGACCTCGACATCCTCCATCTCATTTTCCAGGGCCGTGTACCGCTCCACCTTGTCCGAGAGCTGGGTCCGTTCCTTCAGGATCTCGGTGGTCTCGTCGGGGTTGTCCCAGAAGCTCTCCTGGGCGATGATCTTCTCGATCTGGGCCAGCCGGTCTTTTTTGGCGGCGATGTCAAAGATACCCTTTCAGGTGTTCCAGCTTGATATAGAGTTCCCGAATGACGTTTTTGAGTTCCGCGGACATGATAAACCTCCTTTGTAAAATGGATGCGTTTTTAAAAAAAATGGGTTCAGATCCGGGATTCGGTTTCCGCCGAAGCCGGTTTCCGGAACCGATTATACGATGTGATCAATGGAAAAACCAGCGTCGAAATCAAGCATATCCGTGCGAAGAGGTCTCCATGGACGGTGTAGAAAGTCCGGTCCGTCATCAGGGGAATCGGCCGGGTCATCACCGCCGGCTCGAAGATGTTCGTATGGCCGAGGATCCGGCCCACGGGATCCACGAATCCGCTGATCCCGGTGTTTGCGGCCCGGACCAGGGAGCGCTTGTTCTCGATGGCCCGGAATATGGCGATGGAAAAGTGCTGGTAGGGGGCGCTGCTCCGGCCGTACCAGGCATCGTTGGTGAGGTTGGCCAGAAAGGCCGCCCCCCCCAGGGCCATGGCCCTGGAGAGGCCGGGAAAGATGATCTCGTAGCAGATCTGGACCCCCACCTCGGTGCCGTCGTCCATGCGCAGGGTCCTGCCCGGGGTCCCCGACCGGAAATCCCCCACCTGCTCCACCAGGGTGTCGATGAAGGGCAGCCACCGTTTCAGGGGGACGTACTCGCCGAAGGGGACGAGATGGGCCTTGTCGTATTTTCCCGCCATGGTCCCTCCGGCCCCCACCAGATAGGCGCTGTTGAAAAAGATCATGGTTTCCCCCTCCCGCTGGAAGGACGGGCTGCCGATGAGAAAGGGGATTCCGATTTTCCGCACGGTCCGCTTGACGATCCCCGTCAGGAGACGGTTGTGGCCGTAGTAGAAGGGGGTCGCCGTCTCCGGCCAGACCACCAGTTCGGGATTCTGCTCCCTGGCCGCCAGGGAGAGGTCGAGGTATTTTTGGGTGGAGGCCCGCCGGTGGCCGGCCTTCCATTTGATCTCCTGGGGGATGTTCCCCTGGACCACCGCCACCCGGGCCGATGGGGCATCGGCCGCCGCCGCGTCCGTGATCCGGATCCGCCAGGTACCGTACCCCGCCGTCCCGGCCAGCGCCGCGAGGAAGAGGAGCGCCGTCCCCGCCGCCCATTGCCTGGAAATGGGCCGGTGGAACCATCCATTGTCCGCCCAGCGCAGGTAGAGGACGTAGATCGTCGAGTTGCCCAAAACGATGAGAAAAGAGAGGCCATAGGGGCCCGTAATGTCGGCCACCTGGACCAGCTGAAGGTTTTCGAACTGGCTGTACCCCAGAAGCTCCCACGGGAACCCGGTGAGGAGAAAGGCGCGGACGTACTCCAGGGCGGCCCAGGCCGGGGGCGCCAGGAAAAAGGCCGCGGCCGGCCGGCGGCACCACCGGGTCAGGAAGAGGCAGAAGAGGGCGGGATAGAGGGCCAGGTACCCGGACAGGAGCAAAAGGATCGGAATGCTCAAGAGCCAGGGCAGATGGCCGTAGGTGTGCATGGTGTGGGCCACCCAGTAGGCGAGGCTCAGAAAATGGACCGTTCCGGCGGCGAATCCGATCCGGAACCCCTGCCACGGGGTCGCCTCGTTGACGGCGCAGAAAAGGGGAATCAGGGCGAACCAGGCCAGCCAGTGGAGTCCCACGTTGGGAAAGGCGCCGGTCAAAAGGACCCCGCTCAACAGCGCCAAAAAGTACCGGGTTCGATCGGGGCGGCGCGGTCGGATCAAGGGAAGGGTCTGTTGTTTTTCATGGTTCATCCGTCCCCCGCTTCCGTTCCCTCTTAGAAATGCCCCCCGAGTATATCCCATACGATGTTATCAGTGAATCCACGGATTGTCAATGATTTGAACGTTGACATCGGTTCGACGGATTTGGTACAAAAAGAGATTGTATTTTGGACGGAGCAGCAAAGAAAGAATGCCGATGAACAGAGCCCGGAGAGCCGATCGGATGGCGCATGGATAGCGCAATGGCCGCGTTTTCAAGGGAGGTACGGATCATCAATGAGCTGGGGCTTCACGCCCGGTCCGCATCCCGGATCGCCCAGATCGCAAAGGACGCCCGATCCGACGTCCGGATCATCCGGGGGGAAGAGAAAGTGGACGCCAAGAGCACCATCGACATTCTGACCCTCGCCTGCGGCCGGGGGACGACCATCACCGTGGAAGTGGCCCTGCCCTCGGACCGGGAGGTCCTGGATCGGATCATCGCGCTGGTGGAAAACGGATTCGGAGAATAGATCCACCGATGTTCAACAACCCCGGAAACGATGAAATCACCCTCAAAGGCATCGGCGCCTCGCCGGGGATCTGTATCGGCAAAGCCTACCTTGTGGATAAAGAAGGGGTCAAGGTCGTCAAGAAGTATTTCATCGACCCCGCCCGGCTGGAGAGCGAGAAAAACCGCCTCAAACAGGCGGTCAAAAAGGCCAAGGACGAACTCAACGGAATCATCGCCGACACCCCGGAGGAGTTCCGGGAGCATGCCAATATCCTCCAGGCCCACGTGGTGCTGCTCAAGGACAAGATGCTCTACGGCAGGACCCTGGAGGTGATCGAACGGGACGGCGTCAACGCCGAATGGGCCTTGAAGAGCGTCGTCTCCCACCTGATCAACGTCTTCAAGAACATGTCCGACGATTACTTCCGGGAGCGGGGCACGGACATCGTTCACGTCTCCGACCGGATCATGGCCAACCTCTCCGGGGCCGAACAGGTCAATATCCGGGATATCGACAAGCGGGTGATCCTGGTGGCCCGGGACCTCTCCCCGGCGGAAACGAGCCAGATCCAGCTGGAGCGCATCAAGGGGTTCGTCACCGACGTGGGCGGCATGGCCTCCCACACGGGGATCATCGCCAGAAGTCTCCAGATCCCCGCGGTGCTGGGGCTGGAAAAGGCCACCGCCCTGGTGAAAAACGAGAATCTGCTCATCGTGGACGGCACCGCCGGGGTGCTGATCATCAACCCCGCCGAAAAGACGCTCATCGCCTACGAGGAGCGCAAGTCCCGGTATGAATCCCACGTCGCGGTCATGGCCCGAGGGGCGGAGGCACCGGCCATCAGTGCCGAGGGGATCACGTTCCAGGTCATGGGCAATATCGAACTGCCCGAGGAGGTGGTCTCCGTCAAGGACCTCGGCGGGGACGGCATCGGCCTCTACCGATCGGAGTTCCAGTACCTCAGCAGCGCCGGCTTTCCCTCCGAATTCGAGCTTTTCGACAAATACCGGGACGTGGTGGAACTCATGGCGCCCCGGCCGGTCACCATCCGCACCCTGGACATCAACGGCGACAAAGCGGTCTCCTACGCCTCGGACGTGGAGGAGGTCAACCCCGCCCTGGGGCTTCGGGCCATCCGGTACTGTCTGAAGAAGCCGGAGATCTTCAAGACCCAGCTCCGGGCCATCCTCCGGGCCGCGGCCCACGGAAATGTCCGGGTCCTCTTTCCCATGATCTCCTGCCAGGAGGAACTCCTGGCGGCCAAACGCATGCTGACGGAGGCGGCCGATTCCCTGGACAAGGAGGGGGCCTCGTTCAACCCGGACATCCGGGTGGGGATCATGGTGGAGGTCCCCTCCGTGGTGATCATGGCCGATATCATGGCAAAGGAGGTCGATTTTTTCAGCATCGGCACCAACGATCTCATCCAGTACTCCCTGGCCATCGATCGCCAGAACCGGCAGGTGGCCCATCTGTTCAATCCGCTCCATCCGGCCATCATCCGGATGGTCCGGCGGGTGGCGGAGGTGGCCCGGGGGGAGGGGCTGACCCTGGCCATGTGCGGCGAGATGGCGGCGACCCCCCTCCATATTCCGCTGCTGCTGGGCCTCGGCATCGACGAACTGAGCATGAACCCCCAGTCCATCCCGGCGGTGAAGCGGACCATCCGTTCCCTTTCGGTGGCGGAGGCCAAAACCTTCGTCGAAGAGATCCAGGTCCTCCGGAGCGCCACGGAGGTTCGAAAACGGCTCGAGGAAGGGTACGGCGCCTTCGTCTCCGAGACCTTCCATATCGAGTAGTCCGGTCCGGGAAACGGCCGGCCCCCGGCGGCGGCGCCCCCCGGGATCCCCACGGAGAAGATCGCCCTTGGAAAAAAAACACATCAAGATGATCGCCGAAAACCGGAAAGCCCGGTTCAACTACTTCATCGAGGACGAGTACGAGGCCGGCATGGTGCTCAAAGGAACGGAGGTCAAGTCCCTGCGGATCGGCAAGGCCCACCTGAAGGACGCCTACGCCACCATCAAGGACGGGGAGGTCTTCGTCCGGCAGATGCACATCGGCCCCTACCCTTTCGCCCATTACGACAACCATGATCCGCTCCGGCCCCGGAAGCTGCTGCTCCACAACCACGAGATCCGCCGGCTGGTGGGCAAGGTGAACGAGAAGGGGTATGCCCTGATCCCGTTGAAGATCTACTTCAGGGAGGGCAAGGCCAAGATGTCCCTGGCCCTGGCCAAGGGCAAGAAGACCATCGATAAGCGGGAGACCATCCGCCGCCGGGACGAACAACGGGATCTGGATCGATCCCGGAAGGAGTATTGACCGACCCGTGAACTGGATTGGCCTGATCATCCTCGTCGCCCTGCTCGCCGATTTCATCCTCAACTGGATCGCGGATCTTCTCAACCTCCGGATGCTCGCAAAAGAGGTCCCGGAACCCTTCCGGGATGTCTATGACGCGGAGCGGTACCGGCGATCCCAGGAATACCTCCGGGTCAACACCCGGTTCGAGTGGGTGGCCGGTTCGGTGAGTCTGGCGTTGGTGCTGATCTTCTGGTTCGGGGGCGGATTTCCCTGGCTCGACGGGTGGGTGCGCTCCTTCGGGTTCGGCCCCCTCGCCACCGGGCTGATCTTCATGGGGATACTGCTGCTGGTCCGGGCCGTCGTCGCCCTCCCCTTCTCCATCTACGGAACCTTCGTCATCGAGGAACGGTTCGGCTTTAATCAGACCACCCCGGCCACCTTTGCCGCCGACCTGACCAAGGGGCTGGTCCTCTCCGTGGTCCTGGGCGCCCCCATTCTGGCGGCGATCCTCGCCTTTTTTCAATATGCCGGAGACTGGGCCTGGGTCTACTGCTGGCTGGCGGTCACCGCCTACATGCTGATCATGCAGTACGTCGCCCCCACCTGGATCATGCCGCTGTTCAACCGCTTCGAGCCCCTCAAGGAGGGGGAGCTGCGGTCGGCCATCCTCGATTACGCCCGGTCCGTCGATTATCCCTTGAAGAACGTCTTCGTCATGGACGGGTCGAAGCGTTCCAGCAAATCGAACGCCTTTTTCACCGGGTTCGGCAAAAACAAACGGATCGCGCTCTTCGACACCCTCATCGAGCAGCACACCGTCCCCGAACTCGTCGCCGTCCTGGCCCATGAGATCGGCCACTACAAGCGCCGCCACATCCTCCAGTCCCTGGGCCTGGGCATTCTCCAGACCGGCGTCATCTTCTACCTGCTCTCCCTGTTCATCTCCCATGAGGGGCTTTTTTCGGCCTTCTACATGGAGCGGCAGTCGGTCTACGCCGGGCTGATCTTCTTCGGGATGCTCTACGCCCCCATCGACCTCTTTTTGGGGCTCCTGCTCCAGATGCTCTCCCGGAAAAATGAGTATGAGGCCGACCGGTTCGCCGTGGAGACCACCAAAACCCCCGAGGCCATGGTCGACGCCCTGAAGAAGCTCTCCGCCAACAACCTCTCCAACCTGGTCCCCCACCCCTTCTACGTCTTTCTCAACTACTCCCACCCGCCGGTCCTGAAGCGGGTGCGGGCCATCCGGGGCTGAGACCGCCGGCGGTTCCCACGGCCATGAACGGCAAGAACGAGTACCGGAAACGGCAAACCTACATCCTCTCCAGCATCGGGCTCTTCTACCTGATCATTATCGGGCTCTTCGCCGTTCCCCTGTTCGGCGCCTTCGTGGTGGTCCTGATCAAGGGGCTGCTCGATTTTCAGGCGGTGATCATCTACGGCGGGGCGTTTCTCGTGGTGGTCGCCGCGGGCCTCCTGGTCCGATGGGGCATCCGGTGGATCCGTCGGATGCGCGAGGGCGGCCGGTCCGCCGGAAAAAGCCTCGGCTCGGAGATGGAGCGGCGGAGCCCCTTCCAGATCTCCGTTCTCAACGGCCTGTTGACTTTCACCTACGGTGGAAGGCGCCATCCCGCCCTGCCCCCCGGAAATCCGGGGGCCGAAGGAAGGCCGCCGGCTCTTCCAGACCCCGGAGCGGCCCCCGCCCAAGGACGGGGACCGGACGTCATCTCCCAGCTCAGGGAGCTGGCCGCCCTTCGGGAGGAGGGGATCATCGACGAGGCGGAGTTCCGGAAGATCAAGCAGGGGCTGCTGAAGGGTGGACCCCCGGAATCTCCAGGGGACGGGTAGGATTCCCCCCCGGTCCGGACCTTGGCCGGACCCGAACCGGCGCAGCCGTTATCGGTCTTCCAGATGGCCGTAAGGCGGAAGGGTGGCCAGCCGCGGATCCTCCACCGGCACCCCCACGGTGAAATGGTAGATGCTCTGCCAGGCGTCGTCCCCGTCCAGGCCGGCCAGTTCATGGACCGGATCATCGAAGAAGCAGCCGATGCCCGTCCCCCGGACCCCCTGGGCCTCGGCCTCCAGGTAGAGGACCTGGCCGATGAGCCCCGATTCCCAGAAGAGGTGGCGGTACCGGTGGGGGGCTTCGTCCACCACCCCCCGGAACCGGGCGAGCATCCCGAGGGAGAAGGCGCTCGATCCCGCGATCTCCTGATGGCAGCTCAGGCGCATCGCGGTCTCCCGGAAGTCCCCGGATTCCAGAAGATAAAGGGGAAGGTGGGAGTCGGCCTGATGCCAGAGGAATCCCGGCTTCATTCGCCCCCGCAGGTCCGCTCCGTCCGCCTCGTCGGTCCGGAGGAGAAGGTAGAGCCCCGGCCCCAGATCCGCCACCCGATGGACGAAGAGGAGCAGGTTGATCCGCGGCTTCCCCGGCGCCACGTCGAAGGGGGCGATCTCCGGGCGCGCCAGGGTCTTGTCGAGCATCGCCCGGAAGGCGGGCCGTTCGATGGCGCCCGACGGATCGAAGGCCACCGCGCTGCGCCGCCGCCGGATGACGGCCGCGGCGGGCAGGGGGCCTTCCTCGTCGAGCATGGGCGGCATCGGCGCCGCTTCCAGGGACTCCCCGGATGGCTCCGGGCCCGGATCCGGCTTCAGGGTCTCCTCGGCGGTCTCGTAGATGATCTTCCAGTCGACCCGTCCCGGGCCCAAGGGTTTGGGACGGCCTCCGAAGGGGAGATCGGAAAACCCCTCCAGGATCTCCGGAGGGAGGTCCCGGGGGACGGGTCCGGCGGGCTCCGTCACAACCCGGCAGAGGAGGTCGGGATGCTCCGCCTCCAGCGGGACCCAGGGGGTCCGGTCGAGGCCCAGGACGGACGAGACCGCCGCGTCCGACAGCCGGCCGAGGTGGACGACCCGCCATCCAAAGAGGTTGGCGGAGAATCGGAGGCACGCCAGGGCGTGTCCCACGTCGTGGTTGCAATACCGGAACGCCCGCTCGCCGTACTTCCACGACTCCCGCCAGAAGATGGAGGTGAGGCCCGCCAGAAACCCCGGCCCCCGAAAGTGGCGGTCCAGGGCGGCCATCAGCTCCGGGGGAACCGTGGCCCGTCGCTCCAGCGCGTGGACCAGGGGGTTGTAGTGGCAGACCATGCCGTCCATCTTCTCCGGGGCGCCCTCCAGCGGGGGCAGCACGAGGTGGCCCTCGGTGGGATGGAGGTTTCCACTGGAGGGGTTGATCCGCAGGGACCATCGGCTCCGGCCGGCCGCCTTCCAGGCCGACAGGCCCAGGGAAAGTTCCAGGAATCCGGCGGCCGTCTCACGGGTCAGGGGTTGAGGTTTGGTCCGGTTTCCGGTATAGAGGACAAGATGAGTTCCGGGGGGATCGGAATCCAGAAGCGGCAGGGCAATGGTGGGCGCCCCTTCGTAGAACCGAAACGGCTCGGGCTGGGTCTCCCAATCCATGAAGCCGGCGGATCGGGCGTACCGATGGAAGTGGTGTTTGGTCCGCTGGTGGTAGCGTCGGACCGCGTTTTGGTCTTCTTGGGCCATGGCATCCTCCCCGGCGTATCCGCGGGTCATGGGGTTTCGATTGTTTCCAGATGACAAGTCTACCACAAAAGAGAACGCTTTCCCAAGGAGGTCTTCCGTTTGAAGCGCGCGTTGATCACCGGCATCACCGGCCAGGACGGCGCCTACCTGGCCGAGTTTCTGTTGAAAAAAGGGTATGAGGTCCACGGCGTCAAGCGGCGCTCCTCCTCCTTCAACACGGCCCGGGTGGACCACATCTACCAGGACCTGCACGATGAGGACATCCGCTTTCTCATGCACTACGGGGATCTCACCGACTCCACCAACCTGATCCGCATCATCCAGGAGGTCCGGCCGGACGAGATCTACAACCTGGCGGCCCAGAGCCACGTCCACGTCTCCTTCGAGACCCCCGAGTACACCGCCAACAGCGACGCGGTCGGCGTGCTTCGGATCCTGGAGGCGATCCGGATTTTGAAGATGGAGGAGCGGACCCGGTTCTACCAGGCCTGCACCAGCGAGATGTACGGCAAGGTCCAGGAGATTCCCCAGCGGGAGACCACGCCCTTCTATCCCAGGAGCCCCTACGGCGCCGCCAAGGTCTACGGCTACTGGATCACGGTCAACTACCGGGAGGCTTACGGGATCCACGCCTGCAACGGGATCCTCTTCAACCACGAGTCCCCCATCCGGGGGGAGACCTTCGTCACCCGGAAGATCACCCGGGCCATCGCCCGGATCAAGCTGGGCCTCCAGAAGCGGATCTACCTCGGGAATCTGGACGCCAAGCGGGACTGGGGACATGCCCGGGACTACGTCCGGGCCATGTGGCTGATCCTCCAGCAGGAGAAGCCGGACGACTTTGTCGTCGCCACCGGGCGGGCCCATTCGGTCCGGGAATTTCTGGAGCGGGCCTTCGGAGAGATCGGGATCGGCCTTGTCTGGGAGGGGCGCGGGGTGGACGAGGTGGGCCGGGACGCCGGGACCGGCCGGGATCTGGTGCGGGTCGATCCCAAATATTTCCGGCCCACCGAGGTGGAGTTCCTGCTGGGGGATTACACCAAGGCGAAGCAGGTTCTGGGCTGGGAACCGGAGGTGACCTTCGAGGAGCTGGTCCGGATGATGGTGGCCGATGACGTGAAGGCGGCGGAACGGGACCTGTTCTGCCGGCGGGAAGGCTACCAGACCTTCAACCGGTTCGAATAGGCCGGACCCACCGAGGAGAGCCGTGATGAAGTCCGATGCGAGAATCTACGTGGCCGGCCACCGGGGCATGGTGGGGTCGGCGATCCTCCGGAACCTCCGGGCCCGGGGGTTCACCAACACCCTTACCCGGACCCGCGGGGAACTCGACCTGACCTGCCAGGCCGACGTGGAGCGGTTCTTCGACCGGACCGCGCCGGAGTATGTCTTTCTGGCCGCGGCCCGGGTGGGGGGGATCTGGGCCAACGCCACCATGCCGGGCCGCTTCATCCACGAGAACCTGGCCATCCAGACCCACGTACTCGAAAGCGCCCGCCGCGCCGGGGTGAAGCGGCTGATCTTTCTGGGCTCCTCCTGTATCTATCCCCGGGACTGTCCCCAGCCCATTCGGGAGGAGTCCCTCATGACCGGTCCCCTGGAGGAGACCAATGCGGCGTACGCCACGGCCAAGATCGCCGGGATTTGCATGTGTGATGCCTACAACCGGGAGCATGGGACCGCTTATCTGCCGGTGATGCCCACCAATCTTTACGGCCCCGGGGACAACTTCGACCTGGAGACCTCCCATGTGCTGCCGGCCCTGATCCGGAAGTTCCACCTGGCCAAGCTGGCCGGCGAGGGGCGGTGGGAGGAGATCCGCGCCGATGAGCGGCGGCACGGTTCCATCCCCGGGGATTTTCGGGCCAATCTGACGGCCATCTCCGAGACGGCGGGGCATCCGGCCCCGTCCCCGAGGCCGGACGGCGGGTCCGCCGAACCGGCGGTGATCCTCTGGGGCACCGGGAGCCCCCGGCGGGAGTTCCTCCACGTGGACGATCTGGCCGACGCCTGCGTCCACCTGATGGTCCGGACCGACACCACAAAATTGACCAACATCGGCACCGGCAGGGACATTTCCATCCGGGAGCTGGCGGAGCGGATCATGGGGATCGTCGGCTACCGGGGAGAGGTGGTCCATGACCGGTCCAAGCCGGACGGCACGCCGAGGAAACTCCTCGACGTCACCCGGCTCCGGGATGCCGGCTGGTCGGCCACCATCGGCCTTTCCGAGGGGATCCGGGCGACCTACGGGGCGTAT
>CAYSLC010000021.1:0-42360 GCA_964431545.1 uncultured Desulfobacteraceae bacterium
GGTCCACATACCGCCCCGCGCCGTACCGCCCGGACCGCTTCACGAAGGCCAGAAGAAGGGCGCCCGAACGGATACGCGCCTCCTCCAGCTCCACCGACCCCACCATCCAGGCGTCCTGGATCCATTCCACCAGCAGGGGGGAGAAGACGGGCTTGGCGGCGTTGCCGGTGTTGAATTCCTCGATGGTCTGCAGCAGTCCCCGCTCCACCCGGCCCGCATCCAGATCGAACTCCCGCAACGCCAAGGGGATATCCGCCTGAGGGTCCTCCAGGAGCTTTACGAAAAAGTGCTCCACCGTCACCTCATAATGGGTTCTGGAGACACAGAAACCGGCCGCCGATTCGAGACAACGGGTGCAGTACGAATTCAATCGACCGAGGAGCTGTTTGATGTCAACGCTGATCATTGGGATTCCCCTTTATTTACTGAATTGCGGATATCCGTGGCCGGATTTGACGCCGGCGTCCCGAGTGAACGTACAATGGTTTCAGGGATGGAAGAATACGGAGACCTCCCCCAGTTCGGCGCCGGAGAAGCTCCAGGTATCCATTCCCAGGCGCGCCCAGGGCCCGCCGCCGAGGCTCGGCTTTCGCGCCTGTCCGGAGGCCAGCCGGAGTTCGACGTCGAAGACGAGGGCCTCCAGAACGAACAGGCGGGTCAGCCCCACCAGTCGCGTATATTTCTCGGTTCCCGGCAGAAACCCCTGGAACTCTTCCGCGGTCAGAGGCCCCACACGGATCCGGAACTTCCCCATCCGTTCCTCGATCTCCTCCCCCACGAAAGTATCCTTCCCCAGGTTCCCGATTCCCCCCCCCATCACAAACCGTTGCTCTTCCGGAATCTTCGCCTTCCGTTGAACATTGGAGACGATTTCGACGGGCGCGGCCCCCAGGGCGTCCCTGAGCAGGGTCTTCAGCCCCAGTGCCCCCCTGGGCTGTTGTGTGAGAAGGCCGATATAGCGGATCAAGGAATAGGGATCGGGAACCGTCTCCCGCCACACGGGTTCCCCGAACCCCATGAGGCTGTAAAGCCGTTCGAGATGGGATGGATTCTGCTCCTCGACGACCTGGATGAACTGCCGGTACTTGCACCATGATCGGAACAGAAGCAGATAGAGCCGATGGTGCATCACATCGATGAAGTCCTTGGCGACCGCGTCGTCGTCGCCGACCTGCTCGATGAGATCTTCCGTATAGAATGCGGGTAAAGGGGAGGACTCTCCATAGAGCCCCATGAAGGTGACGGTGACCTCCATGTACGGGGCGTCGTCCGGCGCCGGTCCGGAGTGTTCCTCGGCTTTTTCCACATCGGAGGCGGGAAACGCCAGGGAGAGCTTCGGCTTGATCCGAACGGTCTCGATCAGATCCAGATCTCCCCCGTCGGTCCCTCCGGGGCGTCGGGTGAGGAATCGAAGCAGGCGGACCAATTGGTAGAAGGAGAACGATTCCCCCCGCTTCAGCAATTCCAGTTTCAGATCAGATGTTGTTCGCCGATCCTCGGCGGCCATCGGTACTCGTCTCCCTTTTCCGTCTCTTCCACCACCAATTCGGTATAGGTGTTCAGCGATGCATAGACGCCGAGAAAGTATTCCAGAACGCTTCCGAACAGATAGAGATCGCCGAGGCTGGAAAAATGGTCCCGACTCACCCTCATCCGTATGCGCCGGCCCCTCATGGGAATCCCGGCCTGGAGCCGGTCGGCGGGAACCGATTCCACCTCCCGGATGCCCTCGATCCGACGGCGATTCGCCTGGGCGGTCTTCCGGTCCCGCAGGTCCTCGAAAAGGTAGAGGCGGAGCAGGGACCTCAGGTTTTCAGCGGTGGCCAGGGAGGTATAATTGAGCGACAGATGAGAAATCAATCGCCAAAGAAGGTTATTCCCCAGCGGAGGGAGAAAGGAGGGTGTGGGGGGGATGAGGTTTTCAAACTCGATGAACTCGGGCGTATTTCCCGTCGGAAGACAGATATCGCCTTTTCGGATGTTCTCCGGAAGCGCGCCGTTGGAACAGCGCAGCCGGATGGAGAGGGTCTCGGTGACCGGTTCGGCGGATTCCGGCGGATAGGTCACCGCCAGATAAGTGTCCGGCGCATTCCCGACGGGGGACCGTCGGATCATGACTTGGTAGACCGCCGCCTCCCGGCCCCGGCCCTGGGAGGTGAACGCCTCGAAGGGGGCATAGGTGCGCTCCTGTGCGGTTCCCTGGATGAACCCCTTTACCTCTTCCACGCCGTAAACCATGTAGTGGGTGAAATCGGTGCCGCTGGGCCGCACCAGGTATTCGGTCTTCCGGTGGTCCAGACGGATGGGGTCCGCATCATGTTCAAAGATATTGACGGCGGGGGTCGCCGACAGGACGAAATGTTCCCGCTTGATCTTGGGGGGCGGGAAGGGGAAGGGATCAAGGACGAATCGGACCGACAAACGGTCTCCCTCTCCTTTGTCGGCCCAGGCCTTCCATCCCTTGATGTCTATGAACAGATACTTTTGGGGAAGAATGAAGTATTCCTGAAGCAGACGATAGGCGGGAAATGCGTGGGAGGGGTACGGCATGAGCCCTTCCCGGTCGAGATCAAACCCCACCGGCGTCACGAACTCCGCCGGCAAGCGGCATGCCGTGCCGGCATTCGGATTGGACAGGACCACCTCCCGGAGATGGTTGCAGAGCAACAAGTACAGATTGGCCGCCTCCTGGTAGTCCCCCCCCAGAAAAACCCTCAGCGTCTCGGGCTTCCAGTCGTCCAGGTTATACCCCTTATACTCCATGTCCACCTGGATGGCGGCGGGTTTGCCCGGCTCCTGGACGAAGGCGGCCTCCCGAAGGTTCAGCGGATGGACTTCCGTGTCATAACAAGTCTCGAAGATGCAGGGGGTCCCGTCCACCGGCTTCGATGCGATCTGGGTCCCCGTCTCGACCGTCATCGATTGCATCAATGTCGGTTTCGGTCTGAACGCAATGATGGTTGCCGAAGGGACGGGTCGGAGGTAATGGGGGAAAATCATCCGAGTCAGTTCATGGATGATCTCCGGAAAATCATCCTCCAGCCGCTCTCTCATCATTCCGGTGAGAAAGGCCACCCCTTCCAGCAACCGTTCCACATCCGGGTCCGCGCTCGGTCCGCTCAGCATCCTGGCCACATCCGGATGGGCCTTGGCGAATTCAGGCCCGAGGTCCCTCAGAAACGCCAGCTCCTCTTCAAAATAGCGGCTGAACATAACCTTCCGGCTATACCTTTATCTTGACCTTCCCATCCGACTCGACGACGCTTTCGAACAGGACCGGTATCTTATCATTCTTTGTCAGTAGTTCGGCGATGATTTGAAAACGGAGAAAGAGCGCATCCTCCTCCCGGTCGATAAACTTCACCCGGACCGCCCGCAGTCGCGGCTCATACTTCAGGATGGTTCCGCGGATGGTCCGCTCGATATCCCTGAGCGCGTCGGGAAACGCGCCCAGGAAATCGGTGAAATCGGGCGTACCGAAGTCTTCCGCCATCCGAACGCTCCCCTGACGGGTGTTGAGAATCCGCTGGAGGTGTTTCAAGACCGAGTCGACCACCTTCCTCGGGTCTTCCCGGTCCCTCAGGTTCGGATTTCTGTCCCAGGAGCGGATGCGCTCCAGAAGCCTCTCCTCCCTCATCGGCGTTTACGGACTATTTGGGCGCCTTCCACTCGTCCTCCGCCTCGATGCCGTCCACCTCCCACGTCCAGCGGATCTTGGCATAGGTGAAGGAGACCGATTCCATGTGGCGGTAGGGCTCGTTCTCCGTGAGGAAGGCCACCGGCATGTAGGGTTTGATCTCGACGATGATGGCATCTTCCAGGGTATGGGTGAAGTAGTGTTCCTCCATCCCGTTGGGGTCGATGCGGTACCACTTGATGACCACCTCGGACATCTGTTCCCCGGAGCAGAGCGCCTGGTAGAGCTTCGGTGAAGCCTTGTCGAACTCCTTGGTCACCGTGAGGGGACCGTGGATCCGCTTTCCGCTGGGCAGACCGCTCTGGGGGTCCCGCGGAATGTGGACGTCATGGTCCATGGCGTACACCAGAATGGTGTTCTCCCGCCCCTCCATGTCGCAAGATCCGTCGATTTTCCCCTGGTTCTTCCCCGTGACTTCCATGTGCGCGTTCATTGGCATGGCTAAATCCTCCTGTTTTCTTTAGTCCTTATCCAGTTTCCCCACCAGGGAGAGGGTAAAGTAGGCCCCCATATATTTGAAATGGGGACGCACTTTGAGACCGACCCGGTACCAACCGGGCTCTCCCTCAACATCCTCGACGGTTACCTGGGCGCTACGCAGCGGTCTTCTGCTCCGAACGCCCGGCAGCGGATTGTCCATATCGGCCACGTACTGCCGGATCCACAGGTTGAGTTCGCGATCGAGATCGACCCGCTCCTTCCAGGTTCCGATGTTCTCCCTTTGCAGTACTTTCAGATAATGGGCCAATCTGCTGACGATGAACATATAGGGCAGTTGGGTGCCGAGCTTGTAGTTGAGTTCCGCATCCTTTCCCTCTTTGCTGATCCCGTAAAACTTCGGTTTCTGGGCTGAATTGGCGGAGAAGAAGGCGGCGTTATCGCTCCCCTTCCGCATGGTCAGGGAGATGAACCCCTCTTCGGCCAGTTCGAATTCCCTTCTGTCCGAGACGAGGATCTCCGTGGGGATCTTGGTCTGTATCGCCCCCATGGCTTCGAACTGATGGACGGGGAGATCCTCGATGGCCCCGCCTCCCTGGGGGCCGATGATATTGGCGCACCAGCGGTATTTGGCGAAGCTGTCCGTCAGACGGGAGGCAAATGCGAAGGCGGTGTTGCCCCAGAGATAGTGCTCATGATCGGATGACACGTTCTCCTGGTAATTGAAGGCCTTTACCGGCTCGGTTTCCGGTCCGTACGGCAGCCGGAGCAGGAACCGGGGCATGGTCAGGCCCACATATCGGGAATCCTCGGACTCCCGGAAGGAACGCCACTTGATGTACTGGGGTCCCTCGAAGATGGCTTTCAGATCCTTCAGATTGGGAAGCTCCTTGAAATCGTCGATCCCGAACATGGAAGGCGCCGCGGCTGCCAGAAACGGAGAGTGGGACATGGTCGCCACGCTTCCGATATTCTGCAACAGCTTGATATCCTGGGGACCATGACCGAATTCATAGTTGCCGACAATGGCCGCGTATGGATTTCCTCCGAACTGACCGTATTCGGCGGTGTAGACGGTCTTGTAGAGGCCCGACTTCACGATTTCCGGCGCGTCCTCGAAGTCGTCGATCAGGTCCTCCTTGCTGGCGTTCAGAATCTCGATCTTGATGTTCTCCCTGAAATCGGTCCGATCCACAAGGAACTTCAACGACCGCCAGGCGCTCTCCAGCTTTTGGACCGTTGGATGGTGCAGGATCGCATCCACCTGGAGACTGAGCTTCTTGTCGATATCGGCGATCATCTCGTCGACGACGACTTTGGTGACCTTATCGACCGCCTTTCGCTCGGGTCGGGCCATTTCCTTCAACAGGTGCTCCAGTCCCTTCTTCGCCATGGAATAGGAATCATCCTGCGGCTGTAATTTGGTGGACTGGATAATATCGTCCAGGATAGAGGGCTCTTCGGCGGTTCGGACCTCCTCCGGGGCGGATCTTTCCATTTCTTCGGCCATGTCCCCTCCTTAGCGCTATTTTTCCATCCCGAGTTCTTTGAGCAACTGATCGACCTCCTCTTCATTGGTGAGCAATTCCTGAATCTTTTTTCGAAATTCGGGTTTATTGCTCAACGGGCCCTTGAGGGTCGTCAACGCCTCCCTGAGTTCGAGCAGTTTCCGGAGTTCCGGTGTGCTCTGGGCGATGGCTTCGGGCTTGAAATCCTTCAGCTTTTCAAACTTCAGATTGACGTTCATCTCATCGTCCGCCTCACCCGAAAGCCGGTTCGGGACCGTGATGTCGACCTGAATGTTCTGGGCTTTCAAAACTTCATCGAAATTATCCTTGTCCACGTTGATCGGCTCTCTATCCTCCACCATCCGATCATCGGGGTTCTGTGTGAAGTCGCCCATCACCAGCAGCTTCAATGGAAGTTCGACCTCCTCCTGCGCATCTCCCGTGGCCGGTCGATAGACGATATTGACCCGCTCTTTCGGTGCTACGGATGCTTCTTTTGCCATGGCATGTTCCTTTCCTGCCCGGTGCTGTGCCGGTACACTTAGGTTTCCCCGATCAACCGCATCGATTCCGCGGGATCGAGTTCTGAAATAAAGGTGAGGAGCCTCTCCGTTTTTCCCTGTGAACCGTCATCCTGACACTGGGAAAAACCCATCCATGCAATTTTAAACCCCTGGAGAGCCAGATCCGGGTCCCACTGCCGCAGGGAATAGGTTTCGATATCCTCCACGATCCGATCGAGATGGGGCAAAACCGTGCGGATCCGTTTCCCCCCGATCAGCATCCGGGCCAGTGCCATCCGCCACATCAGGGAATCCTTTCCGGAGGTGCTCTGTCTGCGTCCCTCCTGTAACAGCTCCACGGCTTCGACATATTTTTTCTCCTTGACCAAGGAGCGGGCACGATCCAACACCGCTTTCGACGGCCCTTCCTTTTTTTCCCCTCCCCCTGTCAGGGGTTGATCGGCGACCTGGATGGTCGCCCCGCTCCCGCCGATGGCGATGTCGTTGAGCCACTGGATGGTCTCGGCATTTGCAAACGGCGTACCGTCTGAAAACACCAGTTCCCGGAGCCGTGGGAGGCGGTGAATTAGATATCCCGTCTCCTGTGCCACCGCGTCCACACAGAGTCGATAATCCGTCCCAAGGGCTTCCAATGCCTCCGTTGTGTACCGGTTCAAGTCCAGCCAATAGATGTGGCGGGAGAGGTTCTGTTCCGAAATTTTGACCAAATTCTCCCAATCTTGTAGCT
Source organism: uncultured Desulfobacteraceae bacterium (assembly GCA_964431545.1). Classification (GTDB taxonomy): domain Bacteria; phylum Desulfobacterota; class Desulfobacteria; order Desulfobacterales; family JAABSP01; genus CAYSLC01. The sequence goes on from CAYSLC010000021.1 coordinate 6,895, forward strand.
CCCGCAGACGTTCCACGGCGTTTCGGGATTGGTCATTGGGCGGTGCGATCCGGGTTTTGCCCTCCACGGCCGGAGGAGACGATTCGATCTGTCCCCAGCAGGCGATTCTGGACAGCCGATAGGCGTGCGGCGCCCCCGGCTCCTCCTCCCTGAGATGGCCGGCACCTTGACGGACCTGCTGCAACCCAGCTTTGACCAAGGACAACGCTTCCTTCGGCGAGGTGATCACCGGTGGGGTACCTGTGGGGGCTGCCGACGCATCCCGCCCCTGTTTCGGCGATCCGGAAGTGAAGGGACGTTCCGGATCCCCGGCTTGATCATGGTTTACAATGGGTTCGGGGTCCGGGCGTTTCGGGCTGTCCGGTTCCCGGCTCCGGGCGGTCTCCTCATAATCGGAGGGAGCGGAGGTTCCCTCAGCATCGGAAGGCGCGGAAGTTTCCTCCGTCGGAAGCCCGTCCAGAAAGCGTGCGAGCGATTGAAGCGACCGCTTGACCGTCTGACCCAAGGCCGGGTCGACCGAAGAATCCAAGGATTGTTCGATCCGCCCCAAGTCCGCCTTTGCGGCTTCCACCGATTCAGCCGGTTGAGGGGGGGGATCGATCTCCCTTAGGGCGTCCTCGGTCTTCTCCAGCCACCATTCGACGGCATTGATCCGTCCTTTTATCCGCTTTTTCGGAGGGAAGAGCGTTTCCCAGAAATTGTCGATCAGATCCCGGTAGATCTTTATGCCGAGGTAGAGGCCATCCAACCCGTCAAGGTGGATCCGGGATACGGATAGATAGCTTGCGACCAGCAGGTTTTTCGATTTTTTTCCGAGAATTTCAGCAGAGATATCCGAGACTTTTTTCCAGTTGACGCCGCCCGATCCTTCCGCCGAAAAGCCTAGCTTTTTGATCTCTTCATTGAGTTCCTCGAATTCCGGTTCATATTTGACATCGACTCCGCTGGGACGCTCTTCGTCAATGGCCTTTTCCCCAAGGGACAGCAATTCCATCATCGCCGAATCCAATCCTCCACTTTATTTATTCCATCGACCAAAGCTTCGTCACATCTTCGGGGACCAACGCTCTGCCGAAAACAACGATATAGGAAGCCTCTGCCGGCCCCCCCATGAAAATCCCGTTGGGCGCGCGTTTCAGTTTTTCCTTCAACAGCCTGTGGTAGGAACAGGCTTGTTCGAACGGCCCTTCCTCGGAACCGCTCGGCAGCGGGGCGGAGAACTCTTTTCGGTTTACAAACTGGTCGTCCCAGAAAAGAACCGCGCCGGCGTTCCCCTCGGCCTCCATCCTGCTTTCGAATGCGCCCCATTCGGACTTCGGCGGGGGCAACTTGTACAATCCTTGTTCCAGTTGTTTGACTCCATCGAACCGTCCGGTGGCGAACCCTTCCATTTGGGCCCAGGTTCTCTCAAAGGAAAATGGCAGTAAATCCCAGTTCTTCTCCCATTTTCTGAGGTTGCCGATGGACAGAACCAGGATCGGATAGGGTCGCCCCAGACTGTCACTGCTATCCCTTCCAATGCCGCAGATGATCTGTTTTCTTTTCGGCCCCTTGATCCAGAATCTCCAGGAATGGTGGCCTCTTTTTTCAAGGCCGTCCCGGCGTAGTTCCGCATATCCGCACTCGAGCCATCCGCCGAAGGCTTTCAGGATGCCGTTATCGGAACCGATGGAAATGAAATCCTTGGCCGAAGGATGTTTTCCGAAAGCGGACCATTCCCAAGGTTGATTGCCGCCGATCATTCCCAGCATGCCGTTATCCTTCTCGGCACTTTGGGAACCTTTACAGGCATCGGAACCGACTTTTTCGGTGCCGGAGAGGAGAGCAGGGCGATCACCGGTCCATGGCCGATAAACCTGTAATTGACCCGAATATATTCGATATTCAATCCCCTGAGGATCGCCTCCTTCTCGGGGAAATCCCTCGGGTAAAAGGTACCGTAGCCTCTGGAGAAAGATCTCAGAAACCGCGGAAACGCCTTTTCACCCCGGTAAACCTGTTTGAGGACATGATCTCCGATTTCAATTTTCAGGACGACATCGCCGCATTCGGTGGGCGACCAGTCAAACGCTTCTCTCACGGGATACTGCAGATTGGTTAAGGTCATCCTCTTCGTGGCACAATGGACTTCGAGCTTGACGGCATGGGGACGGGTCAGAACGCCTTCATTGACGTCCGTGGGAAGCCCGGTGATCGTAACCACATAGCTCGATTTTACCGGATCTTTCTCGGGCGACGCTTCCTTCGGCTCGGATTGTTCCGCCTTCTCCTTCAGTATGATCGCTCGGCCTTCGTTCACTTTTGCGAGGAAATTGAAGAAATCTTGGTTGAATGGAATTCTGCTCCCCATGACTTGCCTCGGAAGAAAGTCCCGCTGTACGCTCCGCTTGATGAAGGGTCCCCCGAGATCCTCTTTTTCCGCAAACGTCACAGCGAATCCCTTTTGATCATCGGACAAGAGCCTCAGCCGCGCCTTTGGGTCCTTTATTTTCTCAATCTGCCAATAGACCTTATCTTCCCACAACCGCTGGAGATGACAGGCGGTCTCTTTCATTGAGTAATCCCAAAGCAAATTTACCGGCCCCTTCACGATTGTTTCGAACACCTTCTTCTCATCTCCTTTTCGAAGTCCGACAATGGCGTTTTCCAATCGATTGGACGCATCCTTCGCATTCAGGAATATGGAACCTTTGTCCTCCGTGAAGGCCGCTTTGACCTTCTCATATGCCTCTTTCGTCGATTTTTCCACCGTGCTCAAATCTTCAATGGCCTGCCGATACTCCTGAAAAGCGGAAACAGCCTCCATCTCCTGTTCCCTCTGCTGATCCGGCGTCAATTTCCCGGCATACCGGCCCATTCGGGAAACCTTCGAGCCACCGATCTTTCGGACGGCCTTCCTGGCCATTCTCTTCAAAAGGCCCTTTGACTTTGGATCATCCGCCTGCTCTTCGGATCCGGCGATCTCCCGTATTTCCTCAAACGCATAGAGGGAGGGCACCCACGGATGGTCCGGCGCCGAATCGACAAAGGGCTCCAGTTCCGCTGTCATGCTCCCCATAAGATGGAAAAACGGGCCTGTGTCTCTCCCCAAATGGACCAGAACGCGCCGCCATTGCTCTTTTCCCTCCAACCTCTCCCGTCCCTGTGGAAAGGATAGTGCAAACGCCTCCCATGTATCGAGGTATCGGGCTCGGTACCACCTTTGAAAAGCATCCTTATTTTCTCTCAGAATCAACGGATCAACGAGGGCGTCTTCGATCTCTCCGATCAGGGCATCGATCTGTTCTTTCCCCTCCATGGTAAAGGCAGGTTCCACAACCTCTTCTTCCCTCCCCGTTTCCCGACCCCCCCAAAAATCTCCCAGGGTGATATACTGAAACGAAGGATCACCGTTGATCAGGGAGACCAGCCAGCGGAGATCCTTCCGTTTGGTGTTCAGCAGATAGTCCAACTGTCTGCGAAGATCGACGGTTTCCGTATTCAAATCCTCCCGATCCGGTCTCCAAATCAGGTGGTATAGGTTCAATTGATGGAAACGCTCCCCGATTTCATAGCCCGCGGGACTCCGACCCGTGGAAATGAAAGTTCCGTATTCAGGGGTGGGAAGGCCCCGCATGGTCTTGATGCCGTCTCCCTCCAGTCTGCTTTCCAGAAGGTTGATCCGTCGGGTGAGATGGAGCACATGGTCGCCGATGGCGTCATCCGGAGTATTTTCGGAGAAGCCGGTGATCCGTTCGGCCAGCCGGTGATCGGCCGGGACCCAGAACCCATCCTTGATGATTTTGGCGTAGGTCTTCTTCAGCCTTTCTTCAATTTCCTTGCTTTCATTGAGTCCCAGCCTCGGTATCCACCACCATTTTTCGTTCTGTTCCTGGACCTTGTTTATCATTCCGTGAAATCGTTCCATCAACTCGACATCATTGACGACATCACCTAGCAAGGTCGGCGTTTTCGTAAACTCCTTGGACACCTCCCGGAGCGTCCGGAGATTCATAATAAAGGAGAAGCTCAATAAACCGCATACGGAAAGGGAGAGTGCAAGCCAAGCCGCAATGCCGAGATTCCTCACAAACCTGGACCACTGGAGAGCCTGCTGAATCGGGCTGAACAGATATCGATCCTTCGGAAGGATCTTGGAAAAAAAGTCATACAGAAACAGTCCCTTGTTGGTTCCCGGAAGCGTCTCTCTTTCATCAATAAAGCCCTGGGATTTCAGAAAATGGGAATATGGGCTACCTTCCTGCTTCCCGCTGCTGAAAAAAATCCCTCTCAATATCGGAGTTTCCTGGAACGGATTCTCTTTGAAGGCCCCTTTGATAAACGCCTGAAGCGATGGCTGCATCCTTTCGAATTCTTCGGGGAAGAGTAAAAAATTCGGATCCACCAGGCGTTTGCTCTCTTTATTGAGAAGGATCAACCTGAAATCCTTCAACCGTTCGACAACCGATTGGAAGGCCTGTTCCGTGAATGCTCCCACGGTGGAGGTCAAGTCCTCGTTGATGACCCCCATGGCCTGATCCACGGCTTTTTCCGGCAGAAGATTGCAGAATTGAGCCATTCCCTGGATCAAATCACATTTGGTGACGAGAACGAAGATGGGAAATTTTGCCCCCACCCCCCTCATCAGTTCATCAATGCGAAGCCGGATCTCTTTGCCGTCCTTCTCCAGTTCATCGGCGTTGGAGGAAAGTAGCTTTTCGGCGGGCAAGGTTACGATAAGTCCGTTCAGGGGTTCTTTTTTCCTGAACTTCGAAAGATTTGTTAAGAACTTCCGCCATTCTTCCTTATCCCGTCCCTCATCCAGCGGAATGGCATACCTTCCAGCGGTATCGATGATAATTGCGTGCTCCAAGAACCACCAGTCGCAATTCCGAGTGCCTGAAATCCCCTGGGTCCTGCTCATCTCCGCGAAAGGCGAAGAGAGCTTTGCACTCTCAATGGCAGTGGTCTTCCCGGAGCCGCTTTCTCCAAGGACAATATACCAGGGAAGCATGTAGAGCGGATTGCCGTGCTGCTTCAGATGAGATTTCCTCAGCGTATCAATGGCATCCTTCCATCGATCTTGGAGTTCCTGGTGCCGCTCCTGTTCCCTGCTTCCAAGAGAGGTCAGATAGGTATTATCCTGCTGAATTACCTGTTGAACGAATCTCCGCTCCCTCCTTCTGAACCATATTTTCTTCAGGATTACGAATACCGCCACCAAACCGAAGATGGCCAAAAGGAGAACAAAGACCATCCAGCGAGGCCAATCGAGGATCAATACCAGTCCGACGACCGAGAGCACCAGCAGGAATAATAACGCGGCGATAAACAACCATTTGAATGCTTTTAGCAATATCCGTTTCATCTATTGAAACCTCTTTGCCGGACCACGGTATCAGCCCAGGAGATCATTTCCGATGCCGTTCAGTATCAGCTTATAGATAGTGAATAAAGCGATGTATAACAGGATGGGGAAAGCAATGCAAGCGTAAGTAAAAAAGGGAACCTTTGACCTTTTCATTTCAGGATTATCGACGGCTTCCCCGCCTTGACGGTAGGCTTCCGGAAAAAGCTCCCCACGATCCAGGCTGGGCACTCCGACGGAGCTTCCGGTTATCAACTTCAGATTGGATGTCTTCAGCGGCTCGAGTAGAAGTTCATCCCCTTCCTTTACATAACGACCCATAAACCCCAGGGATAAACAGAGATAGTAGACTTCCCTGACCTCCTTTTGATGGGGGCCAAGCCGATTCAGCTTCTCAAAAAAGCGCTCTCCGGCATCGGCGGTGTCGAAATAGACATACTGCAATTTCTCCATCTGCCAACGGTTTTTTTCCTTCCAGGAGGAACTCAATACCATTTCATCGATCCACGCAAAGACGGCAAATCGGGCGAGATCGTAATCTTCTTGGGATATCTCCCCCTTCTCGACGCAGGTTTCACTTTCGGAGATCAATCGCTGGATATCCGCCTTGACCTGATCGAATGGAGGCTGTTTCCGGTCCGCCGTTCGGATAAAGAAGGTCACATATCCGAGCAGATTGATGTAGCAATCGGTCAATCTCATGTCAGCTTCTCCCGACGATCATCATTTCAACCTTCAAATCCTCCGGTGCCGAATCCCAGTAGAGGCCGATATTCCGGCCCTTCTCGACGTGGGCCCATTGATCACTGTGGTGGTTCAGCTCAAAATAGAGAGAGTCCGCCCTTCTCGGCAGTTCCTGGGGCGGAACGGAAAGATGGTCGACTCTCACCCCGGGTAACGCCCTTGCAATCCGTATCGGCAAATCTTCCCTAGAACTCACCTTTGCAATATTTTCCAGGGACTTGATCACCTTTTCCGGGCTTAGATCCGTTCGGAGAACGAGATAAAATCGATTTCCCCCCTCAAACATCTGCGGCTGCAAATCGGCCACGTAAAATGTTCCGTCAAACAAAAGCGGAAGAATGTAATCGGGTCCGGCGGTAATATCATCCAGAAGCCGGGTAACCAGGGCTTGGGCGGAGGAAAAAATGGTCCACAAGTTGCTATGGTCATAATTCGGCAGCAATCTGCTTCCATCTTCCGCTTCTCCCGTTACGCTGATGCTTTCGGAAAACGAAGATAGCTCACCGATCAACTGCCGCAGGAGCCCGTAAACCGACCAAGGATGGGTTTGCGTCGTCTCCGTCGAATGGACAAGGGCCGGGATGTAGCGATTCAGGGAACGTAAGGCCAACAGATATACCATGTCCCGTGAACCGAACTCGGCGGAGTGGATGCCCCGCTCTTTTTTATACGATTCGAGTTGGTACCCCCGTGCGCTGATCTGGTCTTTGACCTCTTTAATAATCCGTTTTAAAACCGGGGAGGAGTGGACGGAAAGGCACGGGGGAACAAACCTGTCGGAAATGACAACATCATCGCCGACCTTTTCCAGCTTCGATATGGGAATGAGGGCGTAGTCTCCGAGTCGCTCCGTCTCATACTCCCAAAACAGTTTCAATACATAGTAGAGTCGTTTCAGATTTGCCGGCGGTCCTTCCTCTTGGTGCATGTCGTTAACGCTCTCCATCTCCGTGGAAGCGACAAAACGAGTCGAAACATTGGAAAGGTTTTCGAAATTGGAAAGCACCGTTACATTTCCGCCCTTGTTATCCCATTTTTTCAATCCCAGGTAAACTTCCACGGGCTTGCCCTCTTCCAGAACCGATTCATCGAAACTACGCCCGCTCATCACCGCGTTTCCAGGAAACACGATATGGCTCATGTCCGGAAACAGGAATTCCCCGGAATGGAGCTTCTCGAACGTATTGCCGCTCAGCGTCTTCGGGAGTTCGATCTCGGCGACGCCCCACAGATAGGGTTTCGAAAATTTAAAATACGGCGATAGAAGCGTTCCAAAAAACCGGTCCTCGAACTGAAAATGTTGCGGCTGAAGAAAGAGTCCCTGGTGCCAGAAAATCGGTCTGCCAATCTCCATTTCAATCCTGCTCCCGATCGAACCTGATCTTTTCGATCTCGTCAGTGCCGAGAATAACCTCGATGTTCATGACGGCCAGTTTGGAAACCGTAACCCTCTTCATGCACCCCGCACTTTTCTTGGCGACCAGAAGCGGAATGTCGAAAAGGCGGGCGACACTATCCTTTTTCAATGAGGAATACCCGGCGACAAGCCCCACGTACCGCGCACCCTCGGCTCTGTCCAACGCGACTTCTACCTTCTCGCCCGGCTGCACGGTTAACGGCTTGGATCCCACAACGCTAGGATCCGTAAAGCCGCACCCTTCCCCCAACAGTTCATAGATCGTACTGTCGTTATCGGCCTGCCGGTTGAATGCATTCGGATCCTTCAACTGATAGATGCAAATGTAGAGTGTGTGCGGAATTCCACTATATAAATTCAATCTGGGATCCGCAAGAAATGTAAACTTGATCCCCTCCTCCATATAATCCTCTTGGGGAGGCCGATACTCTTCGAATGGTTTTGGAGGACGCCATGTAAGACTCGAGGTGCACGAGAATAGGATGAGAATCGTGCCGATCGCGCCGAGGATTTTGATTTTCGCATTCATCTTCCACCTCCTATTTTTCAAAGGTCTTTTGGCAGTTCCTCTCGAATTCCTTCAACAACTCCTGATTAAACCGGTTTGAATTGAACCATTTGTTACATTTTTGGTATTTCAACTCATAGAGGCCGTAGAGTTTCATTTTTCGACGCGGGTCGATTTTGGAAATCTTGTTCTCCTTGTCGAGGTTTTCGGGGTTCAGCTCATTCAGAAGCTTCCCCACGATGGTTTTGGCGGAATCCTGAAAGCTCCCGTGGGCCGTATAGAATGCCTGCTGAATTTGCCCCAGGTAGTTTTCCAGGGAAGTCGCATCCGTATCTTGTGCTTCTAGGTAGGTCCCAATCAGTTTCCGGATGGTTTTCGTTTCAACCGATTCGCTTCCGATGAGGATGGTGTTGATATCATTGATGAGTTTATTGAGGATATCGAAAATCGTATTGATGGAATCGGCCAGACGCTGAAGAAGCTCCACGGAATTCAGTTCGATATTGGATACGTCCCTGCCGATCAACAGGACATAAAGGTCCGTAAGAATTTTCTTCTCCAGATCTTTTGTAAAGATATCATTCTCTTTTGTACCATTTTCCGTTGAAATGCCCTCGGGCTTGAACCGGCCCACTAAAAGCTTCAGGATCTCGATCTTTTGGGCGTCTTCGGTGCCGTCGGTCTCCTGCTCGAGCAACTGTTCTATCAATAAATCGGCTCTTTCCGGACTGCGGGAATAGATCTCTTCGATTTGCCGGCACAGTCTGTTTATCCTACTATTGGAATCCATAGGTCAATCGCTATTCTTTGGATTAACGCCGTCTCTTTTTTTCGTCAGGATGATTCTGGTCTCTTGAATATCTTCCCATTCATTCTTCATACCATCCTCCTTTTCCGATTCTCGGTTGTCCTTTTCCGGCTTATTGTTCTTGGGAAAAAAAACCTTGGTCTCTGGGATCTCCTCCCACTGGCCTTCCGAGGGAGGCCAGTGGGATCCTTGATCCGAAGGTTCGGCAACTTTCTCTGCTTCCCTGATGCCCTCCGTGTGAATCTTGGATATTCGCGTGGCGGGGATTTCCTCCCACTCCCCTTTTGATGTGCCGGCGGGCGAACCTTCCGCAATCCTCTTGTCTCCCTGGAAGGGCTGCTCCGCATCGAGTTCCGGATGTCCAATGCCGATCCTGGTTCGAGGGATACTCTCTTCCCAATCGTTGGCTCTGGAATTCCCCTGCCGGTCCCCGGGAGGCGTTCCAGTGGAGTGGTACTGTCGTTTCCATTTTTCCAAAATCGTCTCAAGAACAGAGGAAATGGCGGCTTCACGTTCAGGAGAACGGAGGGAAGATAGGGTGGCTTCGGAAGGCGGACCGGTAAGCTCTTTTCTCACATCTTCGATCAAGGAACCGAGCCGATCCAAAAAGTCTCTGATTGGGACCTCTTCCTCGGCTTGAAGCTCGTCTTTCAGCAAGGTCAATCCAAGCTCCAAAGACCTGTGGTAGTATTCCCGCCATTTTTCCGCTATTGAAATACAGGGGGCCTCATAAAAAATGTTGACCGGATCCGCCAATTCCGACTCCCATAGGAGCGATCGGCGCTTTCCATCGGTTTCGGCCATGATGGAAGGCGTCAACATCTTAAAGATACTCTTTAGGCTGTAGTGTCTTCTGGAGACAAGCGCATGGAACCAGATTGTGGCGAAAAAGGACCTGTTCCGGGATATAGGCATCGGAAAATAGTCGAGAGCGTTACTGTCAAAATCGAGTTGTTCAACCTGGTAGGTATACAGAGGAGACAAAAGGGAGGGCGACGCCGGAAATTTCACCCAAATGTTTTTAAGGGAGGTGCTGAAATCCGGATACCTGAAAAGATTATCTCCTGAAAAAACAACGCCGAATACATTTGACAGAAAAGACAATTTCAGAAACAACACTTCCAAAAATATTCTGTTATTGCCTCCAAAAAGAAATGGTGTCCGGCTCTTTACGGTAGACGCTTTCAAGGCGCGGCATCTGCCTTGAAAGCCCTCTTGGATCAGGCCGTCTTCAATCTCGGCCGGCGATCTTCCGGAGATCAATTGAACATATTCGGTGGCGTTTATAGAATTGTTTCCATCATAAATCTGCATGAAGAACGGATAGAAAGAGAGAGGGAAAACGCACTTTTTGGCAAGCTTTTTTTCCCCGTGGCATTCAACACGTCGCTTGCATGCCACACAGGGCAATTCGGCATCTGGAATCCGAAAGAGGTTCTCCAGTGATTTTAAATAGTCGCCATATCCTTTCACGACTCCGGCTTCCGAGACGGCACCTTCGATGAGAGAATAAAATCGACGCTCTCTTTTTTCATCTTGGTGGCAGTCCGAGCAAAAGAGATACCGTTTCAAAGTTGACGAATAGGGGCTGAGACGATATCGGACAAGAAATTCATCACTGCGGCATAGACGGAGCAGGCTTCCACATTCCGGGCAGTATAACCGGAAATACCTTTGCGTGACGGAACAAAATAAAAGTGGATCAAACGGCTCGATTCCCTCGGCGTTATCCGCCAACTGACCTCGAAATAACACCGGGGGTTCTTTTTTCGAAGGTGCTGTTTTTTTAGACAAGAATTGTTGCCAATAATCATCGATATCCTTGTTGCCGATCTCCAGATTCCCTGTCGATTCACCGTATTGGTCCTTCTGGATTAGTACATGAACTTTTTTGATGGGACTCCCCGCATCCGTGCAGAATCTCCCTTCTATAAGTTTTACAAAATTCTGTGAGTCATCGATCTTTAGAAAGGGAGACGTTGTTCCCCCGAAAGCTGATGGAACATCCCCTTCCACGGAGAACTCCAAGTGAATTCTTGACGTTCCATTTTTCAGATACGGGAGCAGGTCAGCCATGCTGTATCAACTTGTTATATTCCTTGATTCATGAGACCATCAGAAAAACTTATCCATAAAGCGGGACAAGCTTTCCATATCGAAAGACATCGTGGAGCTGCTTTTCAGTTCAGCCAGATCCTCGAAAAGCGAGTTTGCGGTTTGATACCGCTTTTCTCGATCCTTTTCCAGGCATTTCATTACTATTCTGTTCAACTCATCATTTACGTAATAGAGAACTTTTTTAATTGGTTCTATCTCTTTCTTGGGTATAATGCTGATCGCCTCGTAGTCGGATGAAAATTTATACAAACGTTTCCCAGTCAAAATTTCATAAAAGATTATTCCTAAAGAGTAAATATCGGAGCGGTGGTCAACCGATTCTCCGCTCGCCTGTTCCGGGGAAAGATAACCAAGTTTCCCTTTTATCACACCAGCTTGAGTCATCTGTGGATCCGTGCTGGCTTTTGAAATCCCAAAATCACTGATCTTTACTTCACCTTCATAAGATAGCAATATATTCTGAGGGCTGATATCTCTATGGACGATGTTGAGCTGTTCTCCGGTAATCTCATCTCTCCTGGTATGAGAATAGTGAAGTCCCTTGGCAACCTGAGAGATGATATAGGTTGCTTCATCCACCCGGAAGGCTCTGTCCAGATTGATTAACTTCGCCATAATCTCAGCCAGGTTTCTACCCCGAACGTACTCCATCACGATGAAATAGGAATCATTATATTTCCGATAATCATAAATCTGTATGATATTCGGGTGTTGCAAAACGCCAGCGATTCGCGCCTCCCTCCCGAGCATCTCGACGTATTCAGGATTTTGGGATAAATGCGGAAGAACCTTTTTTACCGCAACGGTTCTACGAAATCCATCCTCCCGAATCTGATCCGCGATGTATAATTCCGCCATCCCCCCCTGGGCGATTTTGTCTTTTAAGATGTAAGGACCAAATTGATTTCCGTCCTTTTTGGACCGCCTTTTTACCTTTTCCTTCAGAACAGTCGATAAGGAAAAGCCTTTTGAAATGATCAGAAAGGATAGATACAACGCCACGGGGGATAGAAGAAAGATCCAGGCTATTAAAAGCAGGAAATATCCTCTCAACAGGTTTGGCCTCATGGAGAGGATATTCAGGTAAAAGCTCCCTATTTTTTTGCTTTGAATCTTGATTTCTGATCGATACCCGACGATCACTCTTTTTTCATCTGAAAAGCGGACGCTGCAACGAACCTCATCATAAATACCGATTACATGATCCTGTTCTCCTCCTTCAAAACGCTTTCCGATCTTATCGGGCTCACTGTGCGCCAGAATCCGGTCCTCGGCATCGAGGATCCCAATAGACCTGAATCTATCCTGTTCCAGTTCACTTTCAGCCTCATTGATAAGATCAGCCAACATACTCTGATCCTTTTCGACAAGTGCGCGGACCAATTTGATCCATTGCTGTGAGCCCATGCCCTTCTTGTCGGTATACCGTTTTGTAATCGTAAAGCCGGTCTTATAATACTGATCCGTCAGGTTTTCGGTTATATCTTGAATAACGGCTTGCCTGAACTGTTCTGTTTTCGCCTGGTAAAAGAAAAATCCGCCTATCGAGGCCCCAATCCATAAAAGGATGAAGAGTATGAAGAATCGTTTACTGATCAATTTCATTTCGACTTGAGGGATTCATCGGGAGATTTTCTCGATTACGTTCCCATTGACGGGTGTAACTCTCCCGCTCATGAGACATTTGTAAATGAACGCCATCGGTCCATACTTATTATCAAATCCCAGAGACAGGTGACTGTGAACGCAATGAGCCGTTCACTATCAACTTCAAATGGATTTTTCTATCAATACTATGATTATCAATTTTGTCAAGAGGCTTCTCTTTCAAAATCAATCCAATCTGACCTCTTCTGACTCGGCGGCATCGTAGCCAAGAAAGAAACGGGCGCTACGTTTTCACCTACAACCAGTTCCCGATGAGCAGAAACGGCCCCCAGAAGGCGGGGTGGTCGAAGGTATCTTGCTGGATGAGGGCGATCTGGGCCTGTTGGAGAGCTTGAGCCTTCCGGCCGCCCGTCTCGTGGAGGTGGGAGTAGAACCGGCGGACCGCCTCGGCGGTGGCCTCGTCGTCCACGGACCAGAGGGTGGCCAGGGCGCTCCTGGCCCCGGCCTTGACCGCCACGCCGGCGAGCCCCAGGGCCGAACGCTCATCCCCCAGGGCGGTCTGGCAGGCGCTGAGGCTGAGCAGCTCCACGGGGGTCTTCCGGAACCGCCCCACCCCGATCAGCTCCTCCAGCAGATCCATCTTCAGCCTGCCTTCGCTGGTCAGGAGGAAGGTGCTGGCCGCGTCTCCCCCGAACTCCCCGTGGGTGGCGAGGTGGACCACGGAATAGGCCCGGCTCCGGAACGCTTCCAGAAGGTTTTCGTAGGTATAGGCGGCATTGAGGAGCACCGTCCCCCCCAGGATCTCCCGAATGTCCGCCAGCTCCTCCGGCACCGCCGGCAGCGGGGAGAAACCCTGCCGGGCCTCCGAGAGTCCGGCGAGCAGGGCGGAAACCCGCGCCAGTCCGGCCTTGGAGAGATCGGTGAGGGTGATCCCGGGGATGGTGACCACGGCGTACCGCTCCACCAGGAATCCCCGGCCGTCGTGGAGGGTCGAAAAGGGGATGAGGCGCAGCACCCCGTCCGGCGCCACCACCAGGGTCCGGACCTTGTGGGCGGCCAGCGTGGGCTCCAGGGGTTTGATGAGCCAGTCGTAGAGTCTGCGGGCGTAAAAATGGTACCGCTTGCCGCCCATGGCCTGGAGCTGCCCCCGATACCGCTCCACCGACCGCCGGAGGGCTTCGCCATCCAGGGCGACCGGGATGTGGTCCATCCGATCGGGCAGGGTCAGCAGGATGGAGACCGCGTCGGGAAAGACGATGGGGTAGATCACCGCCGTATGGGCGGGGGCCCGGTCGAGACGGGTCATCCGGGACTGGAGGGCGTTGACGCACTCGTCCTTGAAGAAATTTTCCAACTCGGCCGTTTTGAGTTCTTCCATGGTGTCCCGGGCCTCCATCAGGTTCTCCTCCCGAACCGATGCATCCGTTGCGGTTTCCGCCTGGGAGATGAGAAGCCGGGCGAGTCCCAGGTAGACGGGGCGGATGTCCAGCCGGAAGCTGTTCCCGGGCCGCCGCCGCTCCCGGATCAATTCGCCCCGGATCGGGGTCAGGGTCCGGGTGGCGTCCCGGAAGGCCGCCATCGCCTCCGGAATCCGTCCCTGATTCCGAAGGAGGCGGCCCAGCCGCCACTGCCATTGGTAGAGACTCTTGTGGAAGGGGCCCTGCTGGGCATGGAAGACGGCCCGGCGGGTCAGGGCCATGGCCTCGTCGACCCTGCCCCGGTCCTCATACAGCCCGCCCAGCGTTCCCCAGGCGCGGGTGGAGAGACCGTCGTCCCCGAGACGGTCGCCGATTCGGCCGGCCGCCACCAAGGCCCGGTATCGGATCTCGGAGAGGGGATCGGAATGTCGGGGGGATTCCCGGCCGATCTCCCCGGCCGCCGTTCCCAGGGCGACCAGAATCTCCCCGGTCTCCCGATTTTCCGGCAGACCGCCGGCGGCGGTCCAGGCATCCCGGATCGCCCGGACGGCCGCCTCGGGCTCCCCGGCGTCCAGGTGGGTTCGGGACGCGTTGATCCGGATCCGTGCCCGGAGTCGGCCATGGCCCGGTTCATCCTCCGCCGGTTCGCAGAGGTTCGCCAAAGCCCGGTCATAGGCGGACAGGGCCTCCGCCGGATCGCCGGAAGCATACCGGGCATTGCCGAGGCCGTTCAGGGCCGTGGCCAGGGCGAACGGGTCGCCGGCCGCATCCGCCGAATCCCGGGCGGCCGACATCTCCTCCGCCGCCTGGCCCACCCACCCCATGGAGAGGCGGATGTCCCCCAGCTTTGCGTGGAACAGCGCCGCGGCCTTCGGATCATCGTGGGCGGAGTCGGCCAGGGCCTTCTGGAGGAGGGCCGCGCCTTTTCGATGGAAACCGATCCTTTGGTAGGCGTCGGCCAGGTGGAGAAGAAGGGAGTGGGACGGTCCGCCCCCCGCGTCCTTCCCGGCCAAGGCCCGCTCCCAGGTCCGGGCCGCCTCGCGGAAATCGCCCCGGAGGTAGTGGCTTCGCCCGATCTCGACGGCCTCCCGGAACCCCGGGGGCGGGCCCGCGTCCGCCTCCCTTCCCCGGGTGATCCCCGCCGTCAGGACCGCAACCACGGCCATAAGAATGATCATCCGCCGGGCACACCGCCCAATGCCATTTTCCCTCATCTGGGGCCCTCTCTTTTCCGCCGGCCGCGCCGGACCGCTATTCCACTCCCCCCGCTCCTGGGCGGAAATGGTATCTGTATGGTCTCTCTCCTTACCGCAAACCGGCCGGCTTTTCAACGCCGGAACCCACCGCACCCGGCCGGAAATGGAAAACCGGTTGACAATCAGGCGCCAAACCCCTTAAAAAACTGGAAGGTTGGAGGGAGGCTACCGATGCAAGGTCAAACAGCGGAACGCCCCTCGATCCATCGAGGGGAAAGGACAGGCGGCATGGGAGTGGGGGTTTCCAACGGCGGAAGCCCGGTCGGCAGGTACGATCGGAGGACTTTTCTCGCCATCGCCTTGCAAATGACGGCCTTGTGTTTCACACGGAGCGGCGAAGCCATGGGCGACCGGTCCCATCCCCAGGGGATCCGGAAGCTGGAAGGGGAGGTCCGGATCAACGGGGTGGCGGGAAAGATCGGCGACCCGGTCTCCCCCGGCGACGTGGTGACCACCGGTCCCCGCTCCATGGCGGTCTTCGTTGTGGGACGGGCGGTATTCCTGATCCGGGAGGAGAGCCGGCTGGAACTGACCGCACAACGGCTCGACGGGGATCGGGACCGGGGCAAGGCGGCCCTCAAAACGCTGCGGCTGCTCAACGGAAAGCTGCTGTCGGTCTTCGGCGAAGGGGAGGAGCCCACGGTGGAGACCCCCACCCTCATCGCCGGCGTGCGGGGAACGGGCTTTTACATCGAAGCGGACCCCCGACGGAGCTACATCTGCACCTGCTACGGCACCATCGAGATCATCGCCCGGAAGGCACCGGAACACCGGCAGACGGTCACCGCCCACCACCACGAGATGGCCCGCTACGTCCATGCCCCGGGCGCCGAGGTGATCATCGAGGAGGCCCCCATGCGGAACCATACGGACGCGGAACTGATTCTGCTGGAGTCGATGGTGGGCCGAAAACCCCCGTTTGTCGGGGACGAAACCGTCCCCCACCGCAAAAAAAGGGGAAGGAATGGGTATTAGGGGGAAAAGGGCGACTGCCGGCTGCCGTCCTGGGTCTGCATCATCTCGATGGCGGTGAGCACCCGCCGGGCCTTTTCGTGGCCCAGGCCGGCGGCGGCCCGGAGATCGTCCATGGCCATGGTCTGATTGTCCTGTTTCAGGTGAAGGATGCCCCGGTTGAAGTAGGCCTGATCGGCGGAAGGATCGAGATCGATGGCCCGGGTGAAGGAGATGATCGCCTCGTCATACTTTCCGGACCGGTAGAAGTAGTACCCCCGTTTGTTCCAATCCACCTCCCCGTTCTCGGCATCCTCCAGCCGTGAGGGGACCGATTCGAACACATGCCCGCAGTACCGGCACAGCTGGGCGTTGGGCCACGCCTTTTCCGCGCAGCGGGGGCAGACCTTCATGGGCCGGTAGCCGTTGAGGGCCTCCTTCTCCTTGAGCTTCTTGTTGAAGGTGACCCGGTATTTCTCCATGATCCGGCGGAGAAACTCGGCAAAAGCCTTCTCGTCGAAGCTGTAGATCTCGATCTGGTGATCGATCTCCTGCTGGACGATCCGCTGGTTCTCCTCGTAATCGGGCAGAATCAGGGAAAAGTCGGCCAACAGTTCGATGATCTGCCCGTACTTGTCCAGCTGGAGGTTCTGAATCGCGGCGGAGGCGCCCATCTCGTTTTTGATGTTGTCGATCTTGAAGTAGTCCACGGCGTTCTTGATGAGGGTCTGGGTTCCGTTGCGGATGGTTCGCTCCAACGTGGTGGTGTCGTGCTCCTTCTTGAGCTTGTGGATCTTGAGGTTGTATTTTTTCCGGACCTTCTGGAGGATCTCATTGAACTGGATCTCCATCTCTTTCTTGGTCAGGAAATAGGTGATCAACAGAAAGGCCGTGAAGGACAACAGGGAAGATATGAAGGCGACGTTCTGATTCAACTCCTGGAACGACAGGTAGGCGGAGAGCGCCACACCGATGAGCCCCAGAATGATCAGGTTCACGTAAATGTGCATACTACATATCCTTCTCCCGGTCGATTCATCGCTGATTTCCAAAGGCCCACCATCGGACCCCCGCGAGGCCCTTTGGGCCACGGGGGAACCATTAAAAAAATAATAAATGATAATAAAATATTACGACCCACCCCTGTCGCACGTTCCTTTATGGTATATTTCATATTACGAAGAAACAAATCAATGGGGAAAAGGGGGTATTCACGGGTAGAATTATCCTACTGGACCGGAAACACGGAGCATTTTGATCTTGACAGGCCTCTCGGCTTTCCGTATTCTATTATATTTTAGTATTTGAGAAACCCTCTTGCGAAACGGAGTTCCCTTGCTCGATGCGGTCCTGGACTTGGTCTCCACACACTGGCTGGTGGGGTCCGGCCTGTTCGTCCTGGCGGCTTCCTGCTATCTGTTGTTCATCATCTCCGGTCCCCTGGAGGTGGTCGGCGGCAGACTCGGACGGCTCCTCAAACTCCCCGAGGAGGTGGTCGCGTCCACCTTCCAGGCCATGGCAACCTCCGGACCCGAGATCGTCATGGCGATCCTGGCGGCCACTCCCTTCATCGCGGGAGAGGCGTGGCAGATGCTGGAGATGGGGGAGAAGGCCTCCTCCGGCACCCTGAACATGGCGTTTTCGGCCATGGCCAACCTCCTGGGCATCGGCGCCGTGGCCATCGTATTCATGATCCGCATGGGGAGGGTCGAACCGGACGGTCTGGTGCCGGCCCGGCCCAGCACCGTCATCGGTCTGGGCTTCTATATCCCGGCTTCGGGGTGCCTGGCCGCCTTTATCCACGACGGCCTGCTGACGGAGACGGAAGCCTGGGTCCTCATGATCATCGGGATCTTCTTCATCCTCTCCCAGTTCATCGTCCCGAATCTGATCGGGCGGATCTGGCCCTCGGCGGAGGAGCGAGCCGCGGACCGCGGGGAGGAACCGATCGGTGACTGGGAGGGCGCGCCGCCGGTGCCGGAGCTGCGTTCCGCCCCCCGGAGGTGGACAAAGGAGATGCTCTTCAACGGCTTTGTCTACGCGTTTCTGATCTTCGGCGTGGTGGTCTTCGTTCGGGAGTCCATGGGGGCCACATTCAACATGGCCTCCACCGGGCTGGTCTCGGTGGGGGGGATCCTGATCATGTTCACCAGCTATGTGAGCAGCTTTCCGGAGTTCATGATGGCCTTCCGGTATACGGTGGCCGACAAGAAGGACGCGCTGCTCGGCATGCTCTTCGGCTCCAACGTGATCGATCTGGCCTTCGCGGGATTCCGGGCCATGTGGCTCCATGAGACCCTGCCGGTCTACACCACCGGCCCGTATCCATGGCTTCTCCCCTACTACATCTGGGCACTGCCGGTGATCGCGACCCTCCTTCTGCTGGGGCTGATCACCCGGTCGTTGAAATGGAAGCACGCCGTGCCCATGGTGGGGTTTTACGTGATCTATATCATCAGCGGCTTCAGGGTCCTCTAATTCCGCCAGATGAGATCCGTGACGTAAATCCGTACAGACGGATGATCCGATTATGTATTTAGACAACCGGAAAACCAAGGTCGGCCGGAACGACCCGTGCCCCTGCGGCAGCGGACGAAAGTACAAAAAGTGCTGTCTCCGAAAGGTGGGCATCCCCTCCGGCAGCATCAAGGATGTCTATTTCAACCGCTACAAGATCCGGCTGAAGGAGGACAAGGACATCGAGGGGATAAGACGGGCGGGACGGCTGGTCCTCCGCACCCTGGATCTGGCGGAAGCGACCATTCGGCCGGGGATCCGGACCGCCGAGATCGACGACATTCTCCAGGACTTCACCCTCAAGAACAACGCCGTGGCCGCCCCCCTCAACTATCGGGGATATCCCAAGAGCACCTGCATCTCCGTCAATGAAGTGATCTGCCACGGGATCCCGGGGGACCGGATACTGGAGGGCGGCGACATCATCAACGTCGACGTCACCTCCATTCTGGACGGCTACTATGCCGATGCCAATAAAACCTTCTTCGTCGGCACCCCCGGGCCGGACGCCGAAAAGATCGTCCGGGTGGCCAAGGAGAGCCTACGGCTGGGGATCTCGATGGTCCGGCCCGGAAACACCATCGGCGACATCGGCTACGCCATCCAGCATTTCGCCGAGCGGCAGGGGTGCTCGGTGGTCCGGGAGTTCGTCGGCCACGGGGTCGGATTCGAGTTTCACGAACCGCCCCAGGTGCCCCACTACGGCCGCCGGGGGGAAGGGATCGTCCTGGTGCCGGGGATGGTCTTCACGGTGGAGCCCATGATCAACCTGGGGAGCAAGGACCTCAAGATCCTGCGGGACAAATGGACCGCCGTCACCAAGGACGGCGCATTGTCGGCCCAGTTCGAACAGACGATCCTGGTCACCGAGGAGGGCTTCGAGAGCATGACGCCCTTCGACTGAACCCCGCCGCCGCCCGGCCGGACGGATTGCGGCGGATGGCCGCCGATACAGACCGCCGACTCACACAGAAGCTGAAAGGGTTGAATCATGGGTTCCTCCATGGACGAGCAGATCCTCCGCGCATCCAAAGAGATCATCGTGAAGTTCATCGAGACCGGTCGGGTGTCGCCAACCGCCTTTTCCGAGGCATTTAAGAATATCTACACCACCATCGAAGAGACGGTGAAAGGGACTCCTCCCGACACCACACCGCCCGTGGAGGAGAAAAAAGCCAAGCCTTAAGCCTTAAGGGCAAGAAAGAGCCCCCATCTTTTCAGACCCGTTTCAACACGTCGATCATGGTATAGACCCTTCCAGCTTCCCCCTTTCCGACCTTTTCCGCCAGATAGGCGACGGCGTCCAGGGTGCCCGCCGCATAGATCTCCCGGCCGTTGACGTTGTGGGAGAAGCTGAACCGAACGGTGCCGTCTTCCGAGCAGAGCGTGTAGGTGTGCCATCCGTGCCCGCCCAGGTGCTCCTCGGGGATCCCCCAGGCTTCCCGCTGCGCCACCGGGTCCCGCTCCTTTCGGATCTCCGTTTCGGAAAACGGGGTCCCCAGGCGGTTGAAATAGGCCACCATTGCTTTGGCGGTTCCGGAGGTATCCGCCTTTCCGTTCTGATGGCTCTCGGCCACATCCAGGGAATAGCCCTTGAACAGACCCGGAAAGGTCTCCGCGGCCCAGGCCATCATGGCCTGAAAACCCACGATCTGTTTGGCCATGTTGGGGGCGATGACGGCGACGGTTTCCGAATTCCGGACGGTCTCCTCCAGCGTCGACCGATTTCCGCCGGTGGTTCCCATGACGAAGGGGATCCGGTGACGACAGTAGAAATCCGCGTTGCCGTTCACCCCGTCGGGATGGGTATAATCGACGGCAACAAATGGTTCCCCCGTCCCGCCGACGGCGGAAAGGGCGTCGTCACGCTTGTCCGGATGGAACAGACGCACCGTTTTCCCGGCGACCTCCCATTCGGTCTCGGTGATTTCGGGCCCCGTGAGGGCGGCGTCCAGAAGGTTGAATCGGGCGTCCACGGCCACGTGTTCGGCCACTTTGACGGCCATGTTGCCGGGAATGCCGTTGACCATGACGGGGATGGGATCGGGCATGGGGGACATGAACACCTCCGTGTTTCGTTGCAGGGTCTTCTCCAATAAAAAAAGCCCCCGTCTCGCAATGGAGGAGGGGGCTTTTGGTCCACGGGCCGCTTCGACGGACCCGAAAGCGGCCGCAAATCGGGATGAAAGTCGCTATTCGGTCCTCTCCGGACCTTCCTCCGGCGCGGACGAGGAAGCCGGCGGCGTCTCCTCCGCTGGGGCGGTCTCCTTGGGAGGGGCCGCCGTTCGTGCCGCGGGCTGGGGAGAGGCCGGTTCGACCTTGGAGGTTTTTTTCCGTCGAGAGGATTTGGCCTCGGTCGGGGCGCCGGTCACCAGCTCGACGATGGACAGGGGCGCCGCGTCCCCCGGCCGCCGTCCGGCCTTGATCACCCGGGTGTAGCCGCCGGGCCGGTCCGCGAACCGTTTGGGAGCCTCTTCGAAGAGCTTGTGGACCACCTTCTTCTCCCGCATGATGGATAAGGCCTGGCGTCGGGCATGGAGGTCCCCCCGTTTGGCGAGGGTGACCATGTGGTCGGCCCATCCCCGAAGCATCTTGGCCTTGGCGTCGGTGGTCTGGATCCGGTCATATTTGAACAAGGAGGTCACCATGTTCCGGAACATGGCGTTCCGGTGACTGGCCGTCCGGTTCAGCTTGCTGCCTGCTTTTCGATGTCTCATCGGTCCTATTCTCCTTCCTCGATTTCTTCATCGGGGGGCGGAACGAAGCCGTCCAACTTCATCCCCAGGGAGAGCCCCATCTCCCCCAACACCTCCTTGATTTCGTTGAGGGATTTCCTGCCGAAGTTCTTGGTCTTGAGCATCTCCGATTCCGTCTTGCTCACCAGCTGATAGATCTTGTGGATATTGGCGTTTTTCAGGCAGTTGGCGCTTCTGACCGAGAGTTCCAGCTCTTCGACGCTCCGGTAGAGATTCTCGTTGAACTCGGGCGTCTCCTCGTCTTCCCCACCGAAATCCACCTCCGGCTCCAGATCCTCGTCGAAGTTGATGAAGATGGACATCTGCTCCTTGAGAATCTTGGCCGCGTAGGCCACCGCATCTTCCGGCAGGACGCTTCCATCGGTCCAGACTTCCATGGTCAGCTTGTCGTAATCGGTCTTCTGGCCCACCCGGGAGTTTCCCACCACGTAGTTGACCCGTTTGATGGGGGAAAAGACCGCGTCGATGGGAATGGTGCCCACCGGCGCATCATCGTCCTTGTTGGCCTCGGACAGGGAGTACCCCTTGCCCACCTTCACGGTCAGGGTCATCCTGAGGGCCGCGCCGTCGGAGAGCGTCGCGATGTGTTGCTCCGGATTGAGGACCTTGACCCTGCCGTCCTCGCTGACGATGTCCCCCGCCGTGATCTCCCCGGCTCCCGCCGCATCGATGTACACCGTCCTCTCTTCCGTGTCGGATACGGACAGACGAACCTCCTTGAGGTTCAGGATGATTTCCGACACATCCTCGAGAACGCCTTCGATTACGCTGAACTCATGCATGACGGAGTCGAACTTCACCGCCACGACGGCGGCCCCGTAGAGAGAAGAGAGGATGATCCTCCGCAGCGAGTTGCCGACGGTGGTCCCGAATCCCCGCTCCAGGGGCTCACAGATGAATTTGCCGTAGGAGGGCGTATTCTCTTCGACATGAACCTTCTCCGGCCGAATCATCCCCTGCCAGTTCATGTACATCAGTTCATTTGACGACATCGATATTACTCCAGACTGTTTCACTGCCGTTGCGTATCGGCGACCGTCGGCCGCCTCCGCGCCGGATTTATTTGGAATACAGCTCCACGACGAGCTGTTCCTGAATGGGCATGGTCAGATCTTCCCGCACCGGGAGCGCCTTGATGAACCCCTTGAGGTTCTCTTTCTCCAGCTCCAGCCACTGGGGAATCCCTCGTCTGACCACCGCATCGAGGGCGTCGCCGATGGCTTGAACGTTTCGGCTCTTCTCCCGGACTTCGACGACGTCGCCCTCTTTGATGAGATAGGAAGGGATGTCCACCTTCCGGCCGTTGACCGTGAAATGGCCGTGCCGGACGAAGTGGCGTCCCTGATTCCGCGAGTTGGCGAAGCCGAGACGGTAGACGACATTGTCCAGCCGCCGCTCCAGCCCCACCAGAAGATTGGTCCCGGTGATCCCTTTCTGGCGATCGGCCCGGACAAAAAAGAGATGGAACTGTTTTTCGGACAAGCCGTACATCCGCTTGACCTTCTGCTTCTCCCGGAGCTGTATCCCGTAGTCCGACACCTTGCCCCGACGGCGCTGCCCGTGCTCTCCGGGAGGATATCCCCGCCGGTCGAAGGCGCATTTGTCGGAATAACAGCGGTCCCCCTTGAGGAACAGCTTCATGTTTTCACGGCGGCATATTCTGCAAACTGAACCCGTATATCGTGCCAACTCTATCTCCTCCTTACACTTATACCCGGCGCCTTTTTGGCGGTCGACAGCCATTGTGGGGGACGGGGGTGACGTCCTTGATCATCAAGACGTTGAAGCCCACCGCCTGGAGCGCGCGAAGGGCGGATTCCCGTCCGGAGCCCGGCCCCTTGACGTAAACCTCCACACTTTTCATTCCGTGCTCCATGGCCTTTCTCGAGGCATCCTCGGCGGCCAGCTGCGCCGCGAAGGGGGTGCTCTTCCGAGAGCCCTTGAATCCCTGGACGCCGGCGCTGGACCAGGAGACGATGTTGCCCGCGGGATCGGTAATGGTGACGATGGTGTTGTTGAACGTGGACTGGATATGCACGACCCCGGTGGCGATATTCTTCTTTTCCTTCTTTTTTGTACGGCTTCTTCTCGGCATTTGCGTCGTTCCTGTGGGTTAGTGAATTATTTCTTCTTGGCCCCGCCCTTTTTCTTCACGGCGGCCCGGCGGGGTCCCTTTCGTGTTCTCGCGTTGGTGCTCGTCCGTTGTCCGTGAACCGGCAGGGACCGACGGTGACGCAGCCCCCGGTAGCATCCCAGGTCCATCAACCGCTTGATGTTCATGGAGACCTCCGTGCGGAGTTCCCCTTCCACCTTGTAATCGTTGTCGATGGCCTTCCGGATGTCGTTGACCTGCTCCTGGGTCAGATCGTCCGTGGTAATGCCGGGATCGATATCGAGCCGATCGAGAATCTGCCGTGATGTGGTCCGACCGATGCCGTAAATGTAGGTCAGTCCGATCTCGATGCGCTTCTGCCTGGGTAAATCTACGCCCGCGATTCTTGCCAACGTCCGTCCTCCTATCCTTGCCGCTGTTTATGCCGCTTGTTCTTGCAGATGACTCTGACGATCCCTCTTCTTCGGATCACCTTGCAACTGCTGCACATCTTTTTTACCGATGCCCTGACTTTCATCCTGTCTCTCCTCGCCGACCCCGGAAAGCACCGGGGCCTCGGCCGTCCGTACCGGGGAAATGCCCCGTCGGGCGTCCGGGACCCGTGAATGCCCGGCGGTCTTTTCCATTGGGATGCTATTTCGAACGGTAGGTTATCCTGCCACGGGAAAGATCGTACGGGGAAAGCTCGACGGTCACGGTATCTCCCGGCAGAATTTTGATGAAATGCATCCGCATCTTCCCCGAAATATGTGCCAGAATCTGGTGCTTGTTCTCCAACTCCACCTTGAACATTGCGTTGGGAAGCGTTTCGATCACCGTTCCCTGAACTTTGATCGGCTCCTCTTTGGCCATATCTTATCTCCCGTCTTCCGTTATCATCGGGGCGGAGGCGTCATCCGCCCCCGTCCGTGGTCGACCACCCGCCCGGCTCCCGGGTCCTGGTTCCGGATTCGATCTCCGGATCACCGTCGGCCGCGCATCCTTCCGGAGCCCTTCTTGAGAAATCCCTCGTAATGGCGGGTCAGCATGTGGGACTCGATCTGGGAGACCGTGTCCATGGCCACTCCCACCACAATGAGCAGGGCGGTGCCGCCGAAGTAAAAGGGTACGTTGAACCTGCTGATCAAAATCGACGGCAGCACGCAGACCGCGGAGACATAGATGGCCCCGCCGAGGGTGATCCGGGTCAGCACCCGGTCGATATAATCGGCGGTCCGTTTGCCCGGCCGGATCCCCGGAATATATCCGCCGTGTTTCTTCATGTTCTCCGCCACATCCGACGGGTTGAAGGTGACCGCCGTGTAGAAGTAGCAGAAGAAGAAGATGAACCCGACAAAGAGCAACTCGTAGAGGACGTTGCCGGGACGCATGGAATTGGCGACGGTCTGCATCCAGGGAACCGTGATGAAGGAGGCCAGGGTCGCCGGAAACATGATGATGGACGAGGCGAAGATGGGCGGAATGACGCCCGATGTGTTGATCTTCAACGGAAGATGGGTGCTCTGTCCCCCGTACATCCGGCGGCCCACCACCCGCTTGGCGTACTGTACCGGGATCCGCCGCTGTCCCTGCTCCACGAAGACGATGAAGCCGATCACCGCCACCATCAGCACCACCAGCGTCAGAACCAGGAAGATTCCCATCTCACCGGTGGACATCAACTGGAAGGTATTACCGATGGCGTTGGGCATCCGCGCCACGATACCGGCGAAGATGATCAGGGAGATCCCGTTGCCGATCCCCCGCTCGGTGATCTGTTCGCCGAGCCACATGAGAAACGCCGTTCCGGAGGTCAGGGTGAGCACCGTCATCAGACGGAAGCTCCAGCCCGGATCGATGACCACCGGCGCGCCGCCGGGGGAGGTCATGCTCTCCAGCCAGAAGCTGATGCCGAACCCCTGGATGATGGAAAGGACCACGGTGCCGTACCGGGTATATTGGGTGATCTTCTTCCGACCCTGCTCCCCCTCCTTTGACAGCCGTTCCAGGTGGGGAATCACCACCGTCAACAGCTGCAGGATGATGGAGGCGCTGATGTACGGCATGATCCCCAGGGCGAAAACCGACAGCCGCTCCAGGGCGCCGCCGGCGAACATGTCGAAGATGCCGAGCAGGGTCCCCTTGGCCCGGGCGAAAAAGGATGCCAGCGCAACGGCGTCGATGCCGGGGGTGGGGACATGGACGCCGATCCGGTAAACGGTCAGCAGCGCCAGGGTATAGAAGATCCTCCGTTTCAGCTCCGGGATCTTGAAGATGTTCTGAAAACCGCCAGCCACCATGATCAGGCCTCACCCGGCGTTTCGGATGTCCCGTCGGCGATGGTTCCCCCGGCGGCTTCGATCTTCTGTTTCGCCGCTTTGCTCACGTGGTCCACCCGGACCGTCAACGGAAAATCGATCTCTCCCCGGGCCAGAAGCTTGATCCCGTCGTACCGGTTCTTGACCAGCCCGACCTCGATGAGGGCGTTCTCGTCGACCCTGGCCCCGCTCTCGAATCGTTTCAGGTCCACGATATTGATGACGGCGAACCGTTTCTTGAAAATATTGGTGAATCCACGCTTGGGGAGGCGGCGATGGATGGGCATCTGACCCCCTTCGTACCCGGGCCGGACGCCGCCGCCGGAGCGGCTCTTGTGCCCTTTGCTGCCCCTGCCTCCGGTTTTGCCCTGCCCGGAGCCGACCCCTCGACCGAGGCGTTTCCGGTCCTTTCTGGCGCCTTTCTCCGGCTTCAATTGGCTAAGTCTCATCCGTATTCTCCTCGGCCTTCACGAGATGGGATACCGCATTGATCATCCCTCGAATGGCGGGGGTGTCCCGCAGTTCGACGGTGCGACCGACCCGGTTGAGCCCCATTCCCCGAAGGACCTTCCGGTGTTTCTCGGGCCGGCCGATCATGCTTTTCACAAGCGTCACTCTCAGCATCTGTCCGCTCCTTCCGTTCTCCGCGCCGTCCCTAAAGCTCCGCGGCGACCTTCCCTCTCCGGGAGGCCACCTCTTCGCGGCTCTGGAGCTGGGAAAGCCCCGTCATGGTCGCCTTGACCACGTTATGCGGGTTGTTGGTTCCCATGCACTTGGTCAGGATGTTCTGCACTCCGGCCGCCTCCAGCACCGCCCGTACCGCGCCGCCGGCGATGACGCCGGTCCCCTCGGAGGCCGGTTTCAGCAGGACCCGTCCGGCACCGAACCGCCCGATGATCTCGAAGGGGATCGTCCCCTCCGTCAGGGGGACCTTGATCATGGTTTTCTTTGCCTTTTCGACCCCCTTTCGAATCGCCTCGGGGACCTCTCCGGCCTTGCCCAGACCGAATCCGACGTTGCCCTGCCCGTCCCCCACCACGACGATGGCGCTGAAACTGAACCGCCGGCCGCCCTTGACCACCTTGGCCACCCGGCTGATGTGGACTACCTTGTCGATAAACTGATTGTCGTCTGAATCCTGCCTGAACAAGATCTCTCCTCCTTCAAGTTGCGCGGGGCTCCCCGCCGTCGGGATACGATGTTATTCCAAACACGCCGTCCTTGGAGGCCGGGCTGTCACCAGACCGTCGTTCAACCACTGGGCGACGTGGGTTCGGATGCGGGGCCTCAGAAGTCGAGTCCCGCTTCCCGGGCGCCCTCGGAGACCGCCTTGACCCTGCCGTGGTAGAGGAATCCGTTCCGGTCGAAGACGACCTTCTTGATCCCCTTCTCCGCCCCCCGCTCCGCCAAAAGCTTCCCGACGTAGCCGGCCGCGGCAACCTTGCTTTCGAATTTCGGCTGCTCCCGGACGGCCTTTTCCACGGTGGAGGCGGCGGCGATTGTGCTGCCGCTCCTGTCGTCGATGATCTGCGCATAGATGTGCCGGGCGCTCCGGAAAACGCTCAACCGGGGTCGTTCCGCCGTTCCGAGAACCCGCTTCCGGATCCGTTTCTTTCGCTTCAAACGCGCCTGCTTCTTGATATCGGTCGAACCCATCGTTTTTGCCTTTGCTTGAATCAGCCCTTATTTGGTGCCGGTCTTGCCAGCCTTGCGTTGAATATATTCCTCCGCATACTTCACCCCCTTGCCCTTGTACGGTTCGGGGGGTCTCAACCGGCGCATGGCCGCGGCGGTGTGCCCGACCAATTCCTTGTCGATCCCGCTCAACTTGACCACCGTGTTCTTCTCCACGGAGACCGCGACCCCCTCGGGGATCTCGAACCGGATGGGGTGAGAGTAGCCGAGGTTGAAGACGACGGCCTTTCCCGAGACTTCGGCGCGGTACCCGATCCCGCTGATCTCCAGCGTCCGCTCGAACCCCTGGTTGACGCCGGTGACCATGTTCGCCACCAGGCTCCGGGCCAGCCCCCGCATGGCGCGGCTCTTCCGGTCCTCCTTGGGGATGGTCACCAGAATCTGATCGTCCGAAATCTCCAGATCGACCATGGGCGGAATGGGTCGTTCGAGCTTCCCCTTGTCCCCCTGGACCGAAATAAACCGGTCTTTGTAGGTGATCTTGGTGCTCCCCGGTATCGGAATCGGCTTTTTCCCTACTCGAGACATGAAATACTCCTGTGATTATGAAAGGAACTCGGTAACGAGGCCTACCATACCTGGCAGAGAACCTCTCCGCCCACGTTTTCGCTCCGGGCCCGTTTATCGGTCATCACGCCCTTGGAGGTGGATAGGATGGCGACGCCGGTGCCGTTGAAGACCGGACGGATATCCTTGCTCTTGAGGTACCGACGGCGACTCGGCTTGCTGACCCGCTCCACCTGATAGATGGCGTGGGTCTGCGCCTCCCCGTACTTGAGGTAGACGCGCAGAACCCCTTGCTTGCCGTCCTGGACGAACTTGTAATTCCGGATGTACCCCTCGTTTTTCAGAACCTTGGCCAGCTCGACCTTCAGCTTGGATCCTGGAATGTCCACGCTGTTGAGTTTCGCATTTCCGGCGTTCCGAATCCGGGTCAACATATCCGCGATGGGATCACTCATCGTCATCCTTCTAATCTCCGTTGCCTAATGGGTGTTTCTCGTTTTCGGGCCCGTTGCGGGGGGCTACCAGCTCGATTTGATCACGCCGGGCAGCTTTCCCTCGGATGCGAGGTTCCGGAAGCAGATCCGGCAGATTCCGAACTTCCTTAAAAAGGCCCTCGACCGGCCGCACATGGGGCACCGATTGTAGCTTCTCACGCTGAACTTCGGCTTTCGTTTCGCCTTCATCATGAGCGATTTCTTTGCCAAATCTCCTCCTTATCAGTTCCTGAACGGCATCCCCAGGTGCTTCAGCAGGCTCTTTCCCTCTTCGTCGTCGCCGGCCGTGGTCACGATGGAGACGTTGAGTCCCTTGATGGCATCGATCTTGTCGTAATCGATCTCGGGAAAGATAATGTGCTCCCGGATTCCGAGGGAGTAGTTCCCATGTCCGTCGAAGGCTTTCCCGGATACGCCTCTGAAATCCCGGACCCGGGGGAGGGCGACGTTCACCAGCTTGTACAAAAAGTCGTACATCCGTTCCCGTCGCAGGGTCACCATACACCCGATGGGCATCCCGGCTCTCAGTTTGAAGGCGGCGATCGACTTTTTGGCCCGGGTGATCACCGGCTTCTGCCCGGAGATCATCTTGAGTTCCTCGGCGGCCGAATCGAGCAGTTTGATGTTGTGGATCGCCTCTCCCAGCCCCATGTTGAGCACGATCTTCCGGAGCATCGGAACCTGCATCCTGTTTTTATAACCGAAGGCATCGACCAGCTGGGGGACGATCTCCTTCTCGTAAAGCGTCTTGAGTTGTGACATCACCTTCCTCCGACGTGGCGAACCAATTGTTCGGCTAGCGGTCAATCACCTCGCTGCATTTCTTGCAGACCCGCACCTTGCCGCCGTCCTCGAGATCCCGCATTTTGACGCGCGCAGGCTGCATGCACTTGTTGCACATGAGCATGACGTTGGACCAGTGGATCGGCGCCTCCTTCTCGATGATGCCCCCCTGCTTGCTCTGGGCGCTCGGGCGTGCGTGCCGCTTGACAAAGTTGACGTTCTCCACAAGGAGCCGGTCATCCTTCCGGACCACCTTGAGAACCTTGCCGATTTTCCCTTTGTCCTTACCGGCGATGACCTTGACTTTATCGTCCCTCTTGATATGGATCTTTTCCGTCTTCATTCTCACTCTCTCCACGGGGCCGGTCTTCCGAAGGCCGCCTGCGTTCGACGATGGCGCTTCTGTTAAAGCGCTTAGAGCACTTCGGGGGCCAGCGAGATGATCTTCATGAACTGTTTGGCCCTGAGTTCCCTGGCCACGGGGCCGAAGATGCGCGTTCCGATGGGTTCCCGGTGGGCGTTGATCAGCACGGCGGAGTTTTCGTCGAACCGAATATAGGACCCATCGGGTCGGCGCATCTCCTTCTTGGTCCTGACCACGACGGCCTTGAGCACGTCGCCCTTCTTCACCTTGGCGTTGGGGATCGCCTCCTTGACCGCCACCACGATGATGTCGCCGATCTTGGCATACCGCCGCCGGGAACCGCCCAGCACCTTGATGCAGTACAATTCCTTCGCACCCGAATTGTCGGCCACCGTCAATCTCGATTCTGCCTGGATCATCTCAACCTTCCCCGGTCATCAAACCGCCTTCACCATGATGTCGCTGACGCGCCATTTCTTTGATTTGCTCAGGGGCCTCGACTCCGTGATGAGGACCCTGTCCCCGATGCCGCAGGCGTTCGCCTCGTCGTGCGCGGCAAACTTGGCCCGTCTGCGAATGTACTTATGGTACAATCGGTGTTTCACCAATCTTTCAACCAGGACGACGACGGTTTTATCCATTTTGTTGCTGACCACCGTCCCGACCAGTTGCCGTTTCATTCCTCGCTTCTTCATGGCTTACCGTCAACGCCTCTTGTCATTGAATGTCTCATGAATGTTTGTCTTTGTGTCGGTTCCCGGGACCGTCAGGTCCTCACTTCCCGGCGGTCTCCGTCAGGATCGTTTCGATCCTGGCGATATCCCGTTTGGTCTGCCGGATCTTCCGGGGATTCTCGAGATGGCCCAGGCCGTGCTGAAAGCGAAGGTTGAAGATCTCTTCGCGCAGTTCGGACAGCTTCTGTTCGGCCTCCTCCGTGGTCCAATCACGAATATCGTTCGGTTTCATCAGCCGGTGCTCCTATCAATGAAACGGGTTTTGATGGGCAGCTTGTGGGCGGCCAGCCGAAGGGCCTCCTTGGCCAGTTCCCGGGAGACGCCCTCCATTTCGTAGAGGATCCTTCCGGGCCGGATCACGGCGGACCATCCCTCTGGAGCGCCCTTGCCCTTTCCCATCCGAACTTCGGCGGGCTTTTTGCTGAAGGGTTTGTCCGGAAAGATCCGGATCCACATCTTCCCCCCTCTTTTCACGTGCCGGGTCATGGCGATTCGAGCCGCCTCGATCTGCTTCGAGGTGATCGCCCCGCATTCCACGGCCTGGAGCCCGAACTCTCCGAAGTTGAGCGTGCTTCCCCGGTACGCGGCGCCTTTCATCCGGCCCTTCTGCTGCTTTCTGAACTTGACTTTCTTTGGGCTGAGCATGGTTCGTCCCTCTTCCGATCGCCCGCGGGCGATCTCGATTTACCGGCGTGTGGATCCCACCGAGGCCTTCCGATTCCGATCTTCCGCTTGCGATCCACTCATTCTAAGTGATTCCGATGGTTCCGATCCGACGGACCGCTTTAGGTGCCGAGGGTCTCCGGAGAATCCTTCTTGAGAATCTCCCCTTTGAAGATGAAGACCTTTACACCGATGGTGCCGTAGGTGGTCCGGGCCTCGGAAAAGCCGTAATCGATGTCGGCCCGCAGGGTGTGCAGCGGCACCCGTCCCTCCCGGTACCATTCGCGCCTGGCCATCTCCGCGCCGCCGAGACGGCCGGCACAGATGATCTTCACCCCTTTGGCCCCGAAGCGCATGGAGGAAGAGACGCCCCGCTTCATGGCCCGGCGGAACGCCACCCGGCGTTCGATTTGAAGCGCCACGTTCTCCGAGACCAGCTGCGCGTCGATCTCCGGCTTTCGCACCTCCTGGATATCGATGAAGACCTCCTGGGAGATCATCTTCTCCAGTTCCTTTTTCAGGAGTTCGATCTCCGATCCCTTCTTTCCGATGACGATTCCCGGCCTGGCCGTGAAAATTCTGAGCCGCACCCGCTTGGACGAGCGTTCGATCTCGATCCTGGAAATGCCCGCGTGGTAGAGCTTGTTCTTGATGAACTTCCGGATGTTGTGATCCTCTAGAATATAATCCGAATAATTCCGGTCGGCATACCACCGGGAGTCCCAGGTCTTGACGATCCCCAATCTCAATCCTATGGGATTTACTTTCTGGCCCAAGCTTTTACCTCCTTACGATTTAGACAGAATCTTCAGCCAAGATGACCGTAATGTGCGATGTTCGCTTCAATATCCGTGTGCCTCTCCCCCGGGCGCGGGCCCGGAACCGTTTCAAGGTCGGCCCCTGATCGGCGAGAACGTTTTGGATTACCAGAGTGTCGACGTCGATCCCCGGGTATTGGTTCGCGTTGGCCACCGCGGACCGCACGATCTTCTCCACGATCCCCGCCGCCTTCTGCGGCATGAACTTCAGCGTGTTGAGCGCGGACTCCACCGGCTTTCCCTTGATCGCCCCCGCCATCATTCGAACCTTCTGGGGGGAAATCCTCACATATCGATTGACCGCTTTTACCTCCATCACGAAAGATTCCTCTTCGACTTGTCTGGTTTCGCCCGCTACTTTTTCAGCTTGGACTTCTTGTCGCCGGCATGGCCATAGAACGTTCGGGTCGGCGAGAACTCTCCCAGTTTGTGCCCCACCATATTTTCGGTCACAAAGACGGGCACGAACTTCCGCCCATTATGCACCGCAAGGGTGATTCCGACCATCTCCGGAATGATGGTGGACCGACGGGACCAGGTTTTGACCACCCGATTGGTCCGGGACTCCTGGGCATTCTCGACTTTTCGGAACAACTTGTCCTCGACGAATGGACCTTTTTTTAACGACCGTGGCATACGCTATCCTTATTAGTGCGCCTATTTGGTGCGCCGTTTGACGATATATCGATCGCTCCGCTTGTTCTTCCGGGTACGATACCCCTTGGTGGGTTTCCCCCATGGGGTACAGGGGTGCCGCCCGCCGGAAGAACGGCCTTCGCCGCCGCCCATGGGGTGGTCCACCGGATTCATGGCCACGCCGCGGACCCTCGGCCGCTTTCCGAGCCACCGCTTCCGGCCGGCCTTGCCGAGGCTGATGTTCTCGTGGACCACGTTGCCCACCTGTCCGATGGTGGCCTGGCAGGTGAGAAGGACCATGCGGACCTCTCCGGAGGGGAGCTTCACCAGCGCGTACCGGTCCTCCTTGGCCATCAACTGGGCAAAGGCCCCGGCGCTTCGAACGATCTGTCCCCCCCGACCCTGCCGAAGCTCGATGTTGTGGATATGGGTCCCCAGGGGAATTTTGGCCAGCGGCAGGCTGTTTCCGGGCTTGATGTCGGCCTCGGGCCCGGACATGATGGCGTCTCCGACGGAGAGGCTGACCGGCGCGAGGATGTACCGTTTTTCCCCGTCCGCATAGTGGAGCAGAGCGATCCGCGCGCTGCGGTTGGGATCATATTCGATGGCCGCGACCTTGGCCGGAACGCCGGTCTTGTCCCGCTTGAAATCGATGATCCGATAGTGTCGCTTGTGGCCTCCGCCCCGGTACCTGCATGTGATCCGGCCGTTGACATTGCGTCCACCCTTTTTGCCGTTGGCTTTCAACAAGCTCTTCTCCGGTCTGCTCCGGGTGATCTCGTCGAAGGTGCCGTATTCCTGGAATCGCCGTCCGGCCGATGTCGGTTTCATCTTTTTGATTGCCATGGTGGATCCTACGCTCCTTCAAAGGACTCTATTCGTTCGCCGGGATACAGTCGGACAACCGCCTTCTTCCAATCGCGCCGCTTTCCCATGATCCGGCCCCGCCGCTTGATCTTCCCCTTGACCTGAAGGGTCCGTACCTCCTTGACCCGTACATTGAAGATCTGCTCGATGGCCCGGCCGATCTCCACGCGGTTGGCCCCGCGATCGACCTCGAACACATACTGGTTGTTCATTTCGCGCTGATCGTTGGTCTTTTCCGTGACCAGCGGGCGTTTGATGACGTCATACCGGATCATGCGAGGAGCCTCCCTTCGATGGGCTTGACCGAAGACTGGATCAGGACCAGATCCCTGTACTTCAGGATATCGTAAACGTTGAGCCCTTCCGCCCGCAGCACCTTGGTTCCCGGTACGTTTCTGGACGACAGCTCCAGCAGGTCGTCCTTCTTCTCCGTCACGATGAGGACGTTGTCCCGGTTGAGGGCGCCGAGGATCTCGACGAAGTCCTTGGTCTTCACCCGCTCCAGATCCATCCCCTCGATCACGATGAGGTTCTCGTCCCTCAGCTTGCCGCTCAACGCCATCTTCAGGGCCAGCTTCCGAACCTTCTTGGGGACTTGCGGCTTGAAGGAACGCGGCTCCGGTCCGAAGACCACCCCGCCGCCTTTGAGCAGGGGCGATTTGATATCCCCCCGCCGGGCCCGGCCGGTCCCCTTCTGGCGGAAGAGCTTTTTGCCGCTGCCCTTGATATCCCCCCGCCGCTTCACCGATGCGGTGCCGGACCGCCTGGCGGCCAGCTGCATCCTCACCACCTCATGCAGGATGCTCGACTTGACCGGCACGTTGAAAACGGCGTCTTCTAACTCCATCTGCGAGACGGTTTCGCCTTTTTTGTTCAGCACATCAATGACAGCCATAATCTCTATTCACCCATGTTTGGCGAAAGGGAAGGGCAAAGCGAAACCACCCCCGGAAATGTCCCGATTCGGGATTCCGCCGCCCCCCTGTTCGTCTGGTATCGTTATTCGGCTTTGGCTTTCGTACGCTTCTTGGATTTGTGGAGGGATAGCAGGCCGGAGGCGGCCCCGGGGACCGGCCCCTTGATCATGATGATGTTCTCCTCCGGGCGGATGTCCACAATCTCCAGGTTCCGGACCGTCTTGCGATGGTTCCCGTACTGCCCTGGAAACTTCTTGCCCTTGATCACCTTGGACGGCCAGGCGGAACACCCGACGGAGCCGGGAATTCGGTGCGTCTTGCTGCCATGGGTCTGTTTGCCGCCGTGGAACCCGTGCCGCTTGACCACTCCGGAAAAACCGCGCCCCTTGGTCAATCCGGTCACATCGATCCGTTCCCCCACCGAAAAAAGCTCGGTGGTGACGGCCTGTCCGGGATTGTATTCCGCCGGATCGTCGGCCCGAAACTCCCTGAGATGGGCGAAGAGTCCTTCCCCGCTCTTGGCGAGATGGCCCTTGATGGGCCGGTTCACCCGTGCCTCCTTCTTCTCCTGAAAGCCGAGCTGCACCGCGTTGTACCCGTCCGTTGTCTCCGTCTTGACCTGGGTGACCACGCAGGGACCCGCCTGGACGAGGGTCACCGGGACATAGGTCCCCTGGGGGGTGAACACGCCGGTCATTCCCAGCTTTTTTCCAATCATTCCCTTACACATGGCGTTCCACAACTTTCTTCGCTTAGAGTTTGATCTCTACGTCCACGCCCGGTGAAAGATCGAGCTTCATCAGCGCGTCCACCGTCTGCTGTGTCGGCTCCAGGATATCGAGGAGGCGTTTGTGGGTCCGCATCTCGAACTGTTCCCTCGACTTCTTGTCGATGTGAGGGGACCGCAGCACCGTGTACTTACTGATCTTGGTCGGCAGTGGAATGGGCCCCAGAACCTTCGCGCCGGTCTTGTTGGCGGTGTCGACGATATCCGCCGAGGACTGGTCGAGGAGCTTGTGGTCGTAGGCCTTCAGTCTGATTCGAATCTTGGTGTTCATCATCATGGCGATTTTCCCCGTTTACTCGATGATCTCGCTGACCACGCCGGCGCCGACGGTGCGTCCGCCTTC
>CAYSLC010000022.1:0-42174 GCA_964431545.1 uncultured Desulfobacteraceae bacterium
TCGTACTGGATGGCATCGGCCACCACCGCCATGGGGATGGCGTCGGTGTGGCTGTCGAGGACGATGAGGGAGAGGTTCTCCGTCCCGTGGCGGTCGGCCAGGGCCTTGACCACCCCGCCGGTGACGGCGTGGTCCACGCCGATCAGGCACGGCACCTCCGGCAGGATCCGCTCGGAGACCAGCCGGCCCGCCTCCTCGGCGAACCGCCGGCACCCGCCGTCGTCCAGGAAGGCGACAAAGTTCTCCACCGTCGTCCGGGAGAGATCGCCGGGCACGGGCATCAGCCACGCCGGGACCCGCAGGGAGCCGAGTTCCGACCACCCGCCCTCCGGAATCTCCCCCCGGAGGCGCGCCATGACCGCCCCGTAGGGATCATTCGGAAGGGAGGCCCCCCCGGGGCCCACGGCGTGCTTCTCCTCGATCGACTCGGCCCGTTCGTCGCAATCGAGGGGGCAGCCGAAAAAGACGATCTTTCGGGTCTCGGAGATCTCGTTCATTTCCGGATCATACCGTTCCGGCGGACCGTCCGTCCGTATGGGGGGACGGTCCGCCGGATCGTGTGGCATCGGTTCCGATGTCAGCTCTTGAAGTAGTCGTCCCGGGCCTTCCGAAGCTGGAGGACGTTCTCCAGGGGCGAGCCCGGCGCCACGCCGCACCCCGGCGTGAGAAAGTCGGTGCCGTTGTCCAGGGCCGCGATCGACTCCTGGTAGACCTCCTCCGGCTTGCCCATGAAGATGGTGGTGGCCGTGGCCACGTTGCCGAAGACCCGGACCCCCTTCTCGCGGGCGACCTCCACGGCCTTCTTCATGTCCGCCTTCTCCTCGATGCTGATGCCGGCCACGCCGGTCTCGCACATCAGGGGGATGATCAGGTCGGTGTTGGCGCAGACGTGGAGCACCACCGGCCCCTTGGCCGCGGCCACCACTTTCTGCATGAGGGGGAGCATGAACTGCTTCCAGGTCCGGGGGCTCATGAGGGCCGGCCCGGACGAGGGCTCGGCGATGCAGTAGTAATCGGCGCCGTTGTCGAAGGCGAAATTGACCGCCTCGATGGTCGCCCGGGTGGTGACTTCCAGGACCTTGTCAATGTTCTCCTTCTTGTCCTTCTTCATGGTCCATTTCAGGAACTGTTCGGTCCCCACCAGGTTGCAGGCGGCGGTCCAGGCCCCCTCCGACTCGCCGAAGACGACCACCTCGTCCCCCAGCTTCTCCTTGAGGATCTTAAACTGCTCCTTGTAGGCGGGAAACCGGCCCCGCTGGAGGAAATCGTCCGGATAATCGAGGCCGTCGAGGCTGTCGGCCAGGGGATGTTCCTTGATGTAGTACTGGAGATCGATCTTCGGTTCGCCCAGTCCGGCCCCGAGGACCTCGCTGATGGGGGTGATATCCCATCCCATGGCCTTCACCCATTCGAACCCGGCGATCTTGTATCCGGCGATGGCCAGCTCCGCCATGGCCTCGGGATCTGTGTCCGCCTTGGGCCGCTCGGCGCCGCACTTTTTCATCAGCTCCACAACGCCGTAGGTGGTGGTGGAGCCCACGGGGGTCATGTCGACCTCCTTGCCCTCCAGTCGGTTCATAAATCTTTCCTTGAGATTCATATATCTCCTCCTCGCAAAATGGTTTGGATCAATGTGTGTCGATTGGATCCGTCCGTTCGAAGCCGGATCATCGCTTCCGGGGCTCCCCGGAGACCTTCCGGATCCGGCTTCGAAACAGCGGCTGATAGATGAACCAGAACAGGGCCAGCCACAAAAACAGGATGGCGGTCAGGTATTCGCTGCCGTCGAAAACCCGGCGCAGGAGGTAGAGTCCCGCGAAGACCACGACCATCCCCGCGATGGTGTAGGGCAGCCCCGCCTTGAGCAGGATGCGCATGTTCTCCTTGAATGCACCCTTGGCCATGGGATCACTCGTCCTTCTTTTCGTCCTTCTCGTCCTCCGGCGCCGAATCCGGTTCGCCGGCGACCCGCTTTTTCCCAACCAGAATCTGCCGTACCGCCTTCTTCTCGTCGGTCATCGCCTCCCGTTCCGCCTCGGTGTAGTGCTCCAGGGAGAAGTAGAGGATGGTGCCGATGATCAGGGCCAGGGTCGGACCGGACCAGAAGGGGCTGCCCCAGAGCTTGACGTAGTTGGCGGAGACCAGGACGGCGCCCATGACGCCGGCGATCCCCCGCTGGACGTTGGTCTCGCACATGGCAAAGGCGATGTAGATACACAGATACCCCTGGA
Organism: uncultured Desulfobacteraceae bacterium; assembly: GCA_964431545.1. Classification (GTDB taxonomy): domain Bacteria; phylum Desulfobacterota; class Desulfobacteria; order Desulfobacterales; family JAABSP01; genus CAYSLC01. The sequence continues at coordinate 2,232 of CAYSLC010000022.1, forward strand.
TCAGCAGGGTGAGACCGAAGCCGATCATCTTGGCCGGCAGGATGATCTGCACCAGGGGATGGAAGACCATGCCGATGCTCATCCCCCAGAACAGCGATGTGGCGCCGCCCCAGTAGGACGGCTCCTGGTCCGGGGTGGCGTGTTTGTACCGGTTGACCACCAGGGCCTGGCCGCCGGTCCACTGGGGTCCGCACAGGGGAAGGAACGGCAGGTTGATCCCTTCGAAGATGTTCCGGAACGCGGTGATGATATGGTTCCGGGAGACCTGGAAGGGGACGTGCTCGTCCTTCCGGGCGGTGCTGGCGTCCTGGATCATCGCCTCGAGGACCAGGATGTCGCCGAAGGCGAGGACGTAGGCGACGATGGCCAGGGAGATGCCGGCGATCCAGTGGTTCAGCGAGGGCATTCCCAGGCCGATGGCGGAGAACGTGCCGAGCATGTCGCCGAAGGGCATCTCGATGATGAACCGGTCGAAGACCCCCACCGGCGGGGCGATCTCGCCGGTGATCAGGCCGACGAGATACCCCAGAACGAAGCCGGGGGCGATGCCGAAGCCGGCGACCCACGCGAACCAGCCGTACTTCTTCCGGTACTCCAGGGCCCGCACCGAAAAGAGGATGAAAAAACTCGCCAGGGACGCCACCAGAAAGGCGACCGGCATCTTTCCGATGAAGGGTTCCCCCGGATCGAAGACCCGCATGAGGGAGGCGAACCCGGCGCCCAGGAGGATCCCCGACCGCATCGATATGGGAAACCGGCTGATCACCGCCTTGGTGATGCCGGTGACCCCCATCACCAGAAAGATCAGCCCCACCAGCACCTGGAGGGCGATCAGCGCCTTGATCCGGTCGGGCCCCATCTCGAAGCTGGTCAGATGGGCGATGTACAGGGGGATCCCCGCCGTGATCCACCCGGAGACGGACGGATCGCCGAAGGTTGTGTGAAGCAGGTAGAAGAAGTTGTTGATCACCACCATGAGGACCGCCACCTCGATGGGGATCCCCAGAAACTTGACCATCGCGGCCGTGATCCCCAGCGGAACACAGCTGAGAATGACCCCCTGGATGAAATCCTGGTACTCCACCCGGTAGTGGACGAACGGGATGCGCAGCTTGAGCACCCCCGCCGCGTACGGCTGTTCCTGACCATATTCTCTTGCCATCGCCATTGCTCGTTTCCCTTTCCCTGTTTAGAAGTTTGGTTGAATTGGCCGCCATTGGGTACAGATTCGGCGGAAAGGACGCAACTGTTACGAGTCTCCGGTTCGGAGCCGGGGCATCCCCGGCTCCATCAGGATATCCGGAAGCGCTCCTCCTACTCCCGCTCCTCGGTGGCCATGTCCATCAGCTGCACCAGGTCGAAAAGGCGCATGTCGCTGTCGACGCGCTTGGCCCCCTCGTTGAGGTTGTAATGGCAGAACGGACAGATGGAGACCATCTTCTCGGCGCCGGTGGTCATCCCCTCCTGTATCCGGTAGCCGGCATTCTTGGCCGCCCACTCCCCGAACCCGGTCATCACGCCGCCGCCGCCGCCGCAGCAGTAGGAGTTGTCCCGGATCCGCTCCATCTCCGTGAACTGAATCCCCGGAATCGCCCGGAGCATCTCCCGCGGCACATCGTAGAGGCACTGGGACTCCTCTTTGCCCAGGTACGACCCCTCCCACTGGACCGATCCGTCCTTGTCGATGGAGAACTCGTTGAGGTGCCGGCCGGTGTGGCAGGGATCGTGGTAGGTCACCTTCCACGGGACCTCCTTGGTGAACTTCAGCTTCCCCTCCTTGAAATACCGGTGGAGGAGGTCGGTGGTGTGGATCACCTCGATTCCGTCGAGCACGCTCTCGTATTCGTCGGAGAGCTTGTAGTCCTTCTTGATGGCCCGGTAACACCCGGCGCAGGAGGTGACGATGGTCTTGACCCCCTGCTCCTCGTGGAGCTTCTTGAAGGTCGAAAGGTTCTGCTCCGCCACCCGCTTGAACTCGTCGGCGTCTCCCAGGCGCATGGCCGTGGAGCCGCAGCAGATCTCGTTCTCCCCCAGGATGCCGAAATCGAGGCCGATCTTCTGGAAGACCGATGCGGTGGCGGTGGGGATGACCCGGGCCGGCGCGTTGTAGGCGCCTGTGCAGCCGACGTAGAGCAGGATGGGGGCCGGCTCCTTCATAATGTCCTTGATCGGCTTCTTCGCCTTCTTGAAGGGGCGGGTCCACTCGGTCCGGACCCGGCGGGGGCCCTGGTAGGGGTTGTTGTAGCTCCGCATGGATTGGGCGATCACCTTCTGGCTCGGCATGGGGCCCGCGCCGTCGGCCACCGCCTTGCGCCGCATCGCCTCGATGATCTCCGGGATGAAGGGCTTGTGGTCGAGTTCGCACTGGTTCTGGCATCCGGCGCAGACCGTGCATTTGTAGATCGCCTCCACGAAGTCCTCGGTCCACTCCAGTTCGCCGTCCAGGATCCCCCGGGCAAAGGCGATCTTCCCCTTGGAGGCCATGTTCCCGTCGAAGCCGAACTCCACCCCCGCGGGGCAGATCTCCCCGAAGGAGGGCGGCGGGCCGAACTTGTAGGCGACCTTGCAGTTGCCGCAGGCGGTGCATCTCCAGACGATCTCTTCCAATTCCTCAAGCGAGGGAATATCCCAATTCATAGATTCCTCCGTATCTGGGTTGGCTCCCCGTATCGCGCGCGCGGGGATAGGCGGATGTCAAATTCCGAATTTTCCCGGGTTCATGATGTTATTGGGGTCGAGCATCTGTTTCACCTGTTTGAGCAGGGATAGATACCCGGGATGGGCCCGCTGATTGATCTCCCTTGCGAAGTCGACCGGCGGTTTGTAGGGAATGCCGCCGTGGTCGAGATCGACCTTGAGACATTCCACGATGGCGTGCCGGGCGTTTTCGGTCTCCTCCGGACTCTTCTTGTTGAAGGGGATCATGGCCCGGAGCATGCCGTAGTGGACCCCCCGGTAGTTGGTGACCCGGACCGACGGGGAGAGGTTGTGATCGATGAGGATCTTCTTCCAGTCGTTGTAGACCGGCGGCCACGCCTTGAGCGGCGTAAAGGTCCCCGGCCAGGAGATGCCGCCCCCGGCCTGCTTGGTGTAGTTCTTGGTGGAACCGACGATCTGGCTGGGGAGTTCCGTCCGGGCCCGCAGGGCCTCCTCGGGGTAGACGGTCCTCTTGAGGGACGATCCCCTTTCCTGTTCGGCCGCCACCACCATCTCCCAGATCTCCTCCCGGGCCTCCTTCTCCTTTTCGGTCCAGGAGAAGGTGGTGGCGAAGGAGAACCACTCCGGCGCGTCGTCCGGTTTCTGTTTGTAGGGGTAGGGGATCGGTACCTGGGCGAGCCACCAGGAGACGCCGGTGAGGTCGTCGCAGATCTCGTAGTTGCCCAGGTTGAACATGTAGGCGGACATGTCCTCGATATTTTCGGCGGACACCGTGAAGACCTTGAGGACCGGCGGGATGGGATGGACCCGGACCCCGATCTTGGTGACCACCCCCGACGTGCCCAGCCATCCGGTGAAGAGACCGTCCATCCGGGGCAGGGGAAGGCAGCTGTGCCAGCTATCCTCCTGGATGGCGCAGGAGCCCACCCGGACCAGCTCGCCGGTGGGCAGGACCACCTCCATGCTGGTGATCTCCTCGCTGTTGAGGCCGTACCGGCCGCTGAGGCCGCCGATGCCGTGGCTGATGGCGTTGGAGGAGACGGAGGCCGAAGGCGGTCCCACCGGCCAGCTCCAGCGCAGCTTGTGCTTGTAGAGTTCCGTGGCCAGCTGGGCGTGGGAGACCCCGGGCTCGATGATGGCGTAGTGGGATTCCGGGTCGATGCGGATGATCTTGTTCATCCGTTTGAGATCGAGCAGAATCCCCCCCTCTTCCGGAATGCACAGCCCCCCGATGTTGGTGCCGGCGGTGTAGGGGACCACCGGAATCTTCTCCCGGTTGGCGAACTTCATGATCTCCTGGACCTGTTCGACGCTCTCCGGCATGACCACGTAATCGGGGTTCTTCCGGGAGACGAAGGACAGGTCGTAGGAGTAGGCGTATCGGATGTGTTTGGCGGCCGTGGCCCCCTTTTCGCCCACAATCGAGGCGAGTTCCTTCAATACGCTTCCATCGACGTTCTCTTTTGGCATCTCTGTCACGGTTGCCTCCTTACAGATTTATAGGATATGGGGTTCGGTTGACCGATGGTCCTCGTTCGCCTCGGTTACCAGGCATAGCGTTTTGGGGTCGCAGAAAGCGGTGAGTCCCACCCCCACCTCCTCCACGTGGATCAGCATCTCCTCGGCCGCCTTCTCGGAATCCCGGGCGCGCAGGGCGTCGAAGATCCGCCGGTGCGCGTAGTAGACCTGGAGGGAGAAATCGTAGTCGGGCTCGATGAGCCGTTTGATGTTGACCAGGGCGCTCTGCATGGAGTCGATGATGAGGCAGACCAGGCTGTTCTTGGTGATGACGGCGATCCGGTGGTGGAAGTCGATGTCGAGTTCGTAGGAGAAGCTGCCGGCGTCGAGGCCGCTCTTGGTCTCCTTGAGGTTCTCTTCCAGGTCGGCAAGGTCCTCGTCCCTCACCTGGGCGGCGGCGAGGCGCGCCATGGACGGCTCCAGGATGGTGCGGAGCTGGGTGAACTCCTTGATGGAGGGGTTCTGGAAGAAGATGTAGTTGACGATGTTGTCCCGGGCGGTCCCCAGGTCGACCTCGCAGATGAACGCGCCGCCGGAGACCCCCTGCCGGACCTCCAAAAGCCCCAGGGCCTCCAGGGCCCGGAACGCCTCCCGCAGGGAGGCCTTGCTCACCCCGAAGTTTTCCGCCAGTTCCTTTTCCGGCGGCAGCCGGTCCCCCGGCCGGAGGTCCCCCTTGAGGATCGCCTGGCGGATCTGCTGGACGATGTTTTCGGAGATTCGATTGAATTTTGCTGTCTTAAACATGGTGGCGTGCCCGTTCCTTTTCGGTTGTCCGACTCAATTGCCACAAGCGGCACGGCCGTGTCAAGGAAAAATTATAAATATTAAAACATCAGATGTTTTTAATATTTTGATGTTGACTTTCAAATTCCGGTTCGCTATAGGCTCTGCCATTGATTCGCACGGTTCGGCCCCCCGCCGGCGGGGTCGGCCGGAGATGTCGGAGAGACCCACTTTACGGAAAGGAATTTGCCATGGGAATCAAGATCGATGCGCTCAAGTGCACCAACTGCATGGCCTGCGAGATGGCCTGCGGATACCACCGGGACGACGGGTTCGCCTTCCTGTCGGCCTGCATCGTGCCGTACCGGGCAAGGGAGAAGAAGGACTACTTCGGCGTCCTGCTCAAAGAGGAGGACAGCCTGGTGGTGGCCAGACCCGAGGGGACCGAGATCAACCGGCTCGGCGAGGAGGCCGACCCGGACAAGGAGGCCGATGCCTCGGCCAAGCCGATGCTCCTGCGGGAGGCGTGCGACCTTTGCGAGGACATGAAATACGGCCCCATGTGCGTCAAGATCTGCCCCGTTGACGCCATCAGCGTGGAAGAATAGGAGGAGATCGAAAATGGACTATCTATCGACGGACAAAATCCTGGTGGTCGACCTGGCCGGCGGCGAAATCGAGGAGGAGGAGCTGAGCGAGGACCTGGTGGCCGAGCGCATCGGCGGCGCCGGCATCACCACGCACCTCTATAATCAATATGCCGACGCGGATCCCATCGTGGTGGGGGTCGGACTCCTCACCGGGACCCTGTACCCCGCCTCGGCCGCGAGTCTCCTCACCGCCAAGAGTCCCGTCACCGGAAAGCTCTGCCACTGTCCGGTGACCCTCAAGGTGGGCATTGAGATCAAGTACGCCGGGTTCGACTACATCGTCATCAAGGGGCGATCCGAAAAGCCCGTCTACCTCTGGATCCACGACGGGGTCGCCGACATCTCCGACGCCGCCGATGTCTGGGGCAAGGATGTGTGGGAGACCACCGACGCCTGGCGGAAGCTGGTGGGCGACGACCTCCTCCAGACCATGGTCATCGGGCCCGCCGGCGAAAAGGGCTCCGCCGCCGCCCAGGTCTGCTACAACTACTGGAGCAGCCCCGACCGGTTCGGCATCGGCAAGCTCTTCGGAGAGCGCAACCTGAAGGGCCTCGCCTTCCGGGGCATGGGCCTCCTGGAGGCGGCGGAGCCCGAGGACTTCGTGGACGAGGCCTTCGAGATCCTGGCCGGGATCAAGGGCGGCGATTTCATGGGCAAGAAGGGGCTCGGCCCCGTCTGCGCCGCCCTGGGCGAGGGGGATGCCGAGGAGTGGCTCGCCCCGGTGGTCCACCGCCACAGCGCCGACTATTTCACCCCGTACGCCACCAACACCTTCGCCTTCATCGACGAGGATCCGGCGGCCGTCAAGGAGACCGCCTCGGCCGAGCCCGGGGTCCTGATCTCGGACATTCCGGCCCTTCTCGCCTTCAAGAAGCTGGGGCTCTCGGCCGTCGACACCGCCAGGGTGATGCGGGCCTGCGCCCGGCAGGGGGTCGACCCCATGGCGGCCGCCGCGTGGGGCGCCAAGGCGGGCAAATCCTCGGCCGACGACCTCATGGCGGCGGTCCCCGACATCGCCGAGCCGGCCGGGATGGAGGGCAACGGGATCTTCAGCCCCTGGTGCCCGAGGAAGCCGATCTTCGGCGGGTTCGACGCCGCCGACACCGATGCCTGGTGGGAGCGGCGCCAGGCCGTGGCCGCCATCTTCGGGATCCAGCCGGTCTTCGCCGTCATGAGCCCCCGGTTGACCGAGGAGAGCATGATCTCCCTGTCCAACACCGGCGGCGACCTGGAGCTGGACCAGGAGGCCCTCGACGGCCTCGTGGCCGAGATTTCCGGCTGATGGCGGACGGGCCGCCGGAGGAGGCGGGGAGATAGGCCATGCTGCTGGAGACGGGCGTCGCGGCGGGGACCGCCATCGGGCCGGCCCCCGAGGATCGGGATCGGGATGCGCCCCGTATGGGGATCTACACCGGAACCGGGGCCTCCCACTCCTGGCTCTGGTTCGTCGATCTCTTGGACGGGGCCGGGATCCATGAAGTGACCTTCCTGGACGAGGCCGACGTGCGGGCGGGCCGGCTTGCGGGGGTCGACGCCCTGGCGGTGGCCGGCGGGGACACCTTCGCCCTGGCCCAAGCCCTGGGGAAAACCGGGGCCGCCCGGCTGGCGGGATTTGTCAACAACGGCGGCGTTTACATCGGCTCCTGCGCCGGGGCCTACCTCCCCATGCGCTCCTCCAAGGCGCCCCTCGACCGGTTCAACTTCGCCGACGTCAAGATCACCAACCTGACCTCGGCCCTGCCGGAGCCCCGGCGGATGGCGGAGAAGTTCTGCACCGCCTACGGGTGCCGGTACGTCTTCCACCCCGTGCGGGAGACGGTGGCCCTCACCCTTCAGGAGCCGCCCGGCCCCCCCCGGACCGTCGAGGCCCCCCTCTACGGCGGGCCCGGCATGGTCGCCGGGGGCGACGCCCAAGTTCTGGCCACCTACGCCGGCTTCACCCCCAAGACCCTCTTTCTGGTGGATCGAGACCTGGCAACCCGGACCCTGGTGGGGACCGCCGCCGTCGTCCGGCAGGAGATGGGCCGGGGGGTCTTTTACCTGCTGGGCCCCCATCTGGAGCATCCCCGGTACCCCGAGGCCAACCGGTTCCTGGTGGAGGTCCTTTGCCGGGAGACGGCCCGGAGGGCGGGACGGCGAAGGGGGCACGACCCCGGACGGGGGCGGCCGGCACCGGCAAAGTCGTGGATCCGGGATGTCAAGCGGGAGCTGAGCAACGCCCGGATCGTGGCGGCGGGCCTGGAGATGGCGCCGCTGCAATGGCGGATCGGCCGGAAGATCTACGAGCCGGCCAAGATCCGGGTCTTCCTGGAGGCCCTCTGGGGGAGGATCCGGTACCTGGAACGGGCGCCGGCGGTCCATTTTCCGCCCGACGGGGGGGAGGCCGCGGTCCGCTTGGGCCGGGAGATCACCGGGCTCGTCCGGACCATGAAAGGGCGGATCGACGACGGCCTCGACACGACGCCCCAGGCGACGGACCTCTTTTGCCGGCTCCGGGAATTGGCGACCCGGTTTCTCCGGATCTACTTCCTCACCCGGGCGGCCGACGCGGCCCGAAGCATTGCGCCCTCACACCGATATCAGGAGAGATCATTTTGAAATCCAACCGCATGTCATTCAAGGGATGGCCGGGGCGGGGGATCGGCGGATGGCTGCCGTCCGTCCTCGGCCTGCTGATCCTGCTCCAGATGGCGGCCCCCGGCGTCGTCCGGGGGGACACCGACTGGGGGGAGCCCGCCCCGCCCTTCGATTCCAACTGGTTCGTGGACATGAGCCGCTACGCCGAGGGGGCCCACACCGGCCTCGCCTGCGCGGAGTGCCACCCCGATATGGTACAAGGGACCAGAAAGCATCCGGACCCGGAGGAACCGGGATACCTGAAGACCGACGCCCGGAGCCGGTTCGACTACGACCGGTGCAAGCGGTGCCACCGCACGGCCCATGAGCGGAGCCTCAAGGGGGCCCATGCCGAGGCCCTGCAAAAGGAGAGGGCGGATCCGGCGGCGGCCCGCAAGGCCCAAGCGGAGGGGACCGCCTATCCGGCCCCCACCTGCGGCCACTGCCATGCCGCCCACTACGACCGATCCCAGCGGTCCCGGGCCGCGGTGGGCCGGGCCATGACCCGGACCTGCGGCGCCTGCCATCCGGTGGAGAAACGGAGCTACCTGGAGAACTACCACGGCAGGGCGGCGGTGGACCTGGGCCATGCCGAGGCCGCCTTCTGCACCGACTGCCACGGGGCCCACACCTGCGTCTCCCTGAAGAAGGATCCGGAGACCGTCCTGTCGGCCTGCCGGCGGTGCCACCCCGACGCCGGAAAGAACTTCGCCGGGGTCGTCATCCACAACGCCACCGAACTGCTCGGCAGCGAGGACAATCCCAAGCGGCCGGCCATCTTTCGGATCCACGTGGCCGGCATCCTCTCTTTGGCCTTCATCTCGATTCTCCTGATCGGGTTCTACGGCCACACGTTTCTGCTGATGCTTCGTAAGATCCACCACAAACTGAGGAGGCCCGAGTGATGGAAAGAAACGCTTCCCAAACGGAGGCCGTCCGGCGGTTTGCCGTCCTCCACCGGCTGCTCCACATCTTCGTCATGGTCAGCTTCACCCTCCTGGCGGTGACGGGGTTCTCCCTCTCCTTCAGCACACAAGGATGGGCCCGGGCGGTGGTCTGGCTGCTGGGGGGTCCCGAGGCGACTTCCGGGCTCCACCGGTTCTGCGCCGCCCTCTTCTACCTGGTGGTGGTCTCCCATCTCCTGTGGCTCGGCTATTACAAGTTCGCCCTCAAGGGACGGTGGACCGGCCCCCATTCCATGGTGCCCAATGCCGCCGACCTGGAAAACCTCGTCCAGAACTTCCGGTACATCTTCGGCAAGGGGCCCCCGCCGCTCTTCAACCGGTTCAGCTACCTGGAGAAGGTCGACTACTGGGCGGTGCTCCTGGGGATGCAGTCCATGGGGATCACCGGGCTGCTGATGTGGCATCCCGAGGCCTTCTCCGCGGTGGTGCCCGGCTACGTGATCAACATCGCCAACGAGTTCCACTTTCACGAGGCGATCCTGGCGGTGGGGTACATCGGCGTCGTCCACATGTCGGCCACCCACTTGACCCCCGAGGCGTTCCCCCTGGAGACGTCGATCTTCAACGGACGGTTCTCCCGGCGGCGTCTCCGGGAGGAGCATCCCGGCGAATGGCGGGACCGGTACGAGCCGGCCGAGGCGACTCCTGGGGACATGGATGAAAGCGGTGTGCCATCGTGACGAACAAGGAAAAGGGACCGATGAAGACGAAAGTGATTGTTCCGGCCGTGCTGGGCGCGGCCCTTCTGCTGATGGTTGTGCTTCTGTTCGCGGGGAAGGAGACCCCGGAGCCTCCCCGGGCCCTTCCCAAGGTCGATCCTGTCGAGGCCGTCATCGATGCGGTCGAGCCGCCGCCCCCGGCGGCCCGGGAGATGGCGGAGGTCCGGAAGCCGGAGCGGGAGTGCCTCGACTGCCACCGGTACGCCAACATCAACACCAATGAAGGGGTCCTGGCCGCCAACGCCATGTGCAACGAGTGCCACGCCAAGGCCGACTGTACCCGGAAGGTCGACGGCCGGACCGTCTCCCTCCAGGTGACCCCGGAGGAGATCGACGGCTACCCCCACCAGTACGTGGCCTGCGTCCAGTGCCACGCCGACGTGGCCCGCTCCCCCCACCGGACGGAGACGGGGGCCGCCTGCGACGCCTGCCATTCGGTCCACGGGGAAAGGACCGCCCATGCGCCCCACCTGCGGGTCGACTGCCAGGCCTGCCACCGGCGCGGCGAGGCGGTGCGGCTCGACCCTGTGGACCATCGGGTCAAGCTGGCGGCCGTGGATGCCCGGGGGAACCCGGTGGACCGCACCGACCACCGACTGGCCGAGGCCGACGCCGAGGAGGCCTGCCGGAAATGCCACCGGGCCGACAACGGGGTGGGGGCGCCGGCGGCGATCCTGCCGGCCAAATCGGTCCTGTGCATCCTCTGCCACCCGGCGCCCCTGGCCTTGGGCCATCCCCTCTTCGCCCTGGCCCTGCTGATCTTCATCGCCGGCGTCTTTCTGACCGTCCGGTTCTGGCTCCAGGGGAGCGTGGAGGGGGAGGAGCGGTCCATGCACCGGAAGATCGACCTGGGATCCGAGGCGGTCTGGCGGACGATCTTCTCCCGGAAGTTCTTCTCCATGCTGAAGGTCTTCTTCCTCGACATCCTTCTGCAGCGGCGGATCCTCAAGGAGAGCGTGGCCCGGTGGTCGGTCCACTCCCTCATCTACCTGGCCATCCTGGGCCGGTTCGCCCTGAGCCTGTTCACCGGCGCGCGCTTCTGGTTCGATCCGGAAAACCCCGTGGCCCTGGCCCTCATGGACAAGAACCACGGCTTCACAGGCTTCATCCACGACCTCCTCGGCCTCTTCATCCTGGCCGGGATCGTCTGGGTGGTGATCCGCCGGTTCGTGGTCAAGCCGGACCACGTGACCACCGAGATCGAGGACAACGTCGCCGTGGCCCTCATCGGGCTGCTGGTGGGCTTCGGTTTCATCGCCGAAGGGGTCCGGATCACGGCCACCCAGATCCCGCCGGAGGTGGGGATCCACGCCTTCGTGGGGTACTTCCTCTCCCAGTTGTTCGGGCTCTCGGAGTGGAACTGGCCAAGGGTCTACCCCTACCTGTGGTGGATCCACGCCCTTCTCGGCGCCGGCTTTGTCGCCTATTTGCCCTTCGGCAAGATGCGACATATGTTTAATACACCGCTGACCTATCTCATCGAGCACGTGAGCGGGGTGAAACGCGAAAAACGGGTGTGAACGCCCGTGGATCCATACAGATCGCCATACAGATCGAGGGATTAGAACATGACCGATGAAAACGAAGCGACGGAAGCCGAGCCGGCGGAGCCGGCGGTACGGCGGATCCCCATCCACAATCTCGACGCCCGGCGGCTGATCGAGCTGGACGCCTGCACCCGGTGCGGGGAGTGCCTGATCTGGTGCCCGGTCTACGACCAGGACCAGAAGGAGGGGGTGATCCCCCGCAGAAAGGTGATCGATTTCCTCCGGATCGCCCGGTCCCAGCACGGGGCCGTCGCCAAGCTGATGCGGTCGGACCGCCTCAACCCGAGGCTCAAGGGGGTGCTCGGCCGGATCCTCGGCTACAAGGAGATCGGCAACGAGGAGATCGCCGACTTCGTAAAGAACCTCTACGAGTGCTCCACCTGCGGCCAGTGCGAGGTGGTCTGCCCGGCCCACATCGACACCGTCAACCTCTGGGAGGACCTGCGCCGGCTCATCGTCCAGGCGGAGTACGGCCCCCTGGAAAGCCAGAAGGCCCTGGAGAAGAGCGTCAAGGCCTTCGACAATCCGTGGCAGCAGCCCCGGGCCGGCCGGACCAAGTGGGCCCGCCGGGCCAAGAAGGACGGGCTCATCGAGAAGGAGCCCCGGGAGATCAAGAAGACCCAGGGGAAGGTGCTCCTCTTCTTCGGCTGCACCGCCTCCTACGACGTCAACGTCAAGCAGGTGGCCGTCAACACCATCAACATCCTGGAGGCTCTGGACGTCGACTACGGGGTTCTGGGCAAGGACGAGAAGTGTTGTGGCAGCGTTCTGCTCCGGATGGGGGATCCGGCCCACGAGCGCCTCTTCCGGGAGAACATCGAGCAGTTCAACGCCCTGGGCATCGACACGCTGATCAGCTCCTGCTCCGGCTGCTTCAAGACCATCATGCAGGATTACCCCAAGGTGGGGGCTTTAAACTTCGAGGTGCTCCACACGGTGGAGTTCCTGGTCCGGCTGCTGCGCGACGGGAAGCTCCGGTTCCCCAACCCCGTGAACCGGCGGGTGACCTACCATGACCCGTGCCACCTGGGGCGGGCCACCGGGGGGTTCGACGCCCCCCGGGAGATCATGGCGGCGATCCCCGGCCTGGAGCTGGTGGAGATGCCCCGGAACCGGGAGTACTCCCGCTGCTGCGGCGCCGGCGGGGGGCTCAAGGCCGGTTACCCCGACATCCAGAACCGGATGGCCCAGCGGCGGGTCCAGGAGGCCGAGGAGACCGGCGCCGAGGCCCTGGTGTCGTGCTGCCCCTTCTGCTTCCAGGGGCTCAACGTGGGGATCTCGGCCCGGCAGTCGACGCTGGCCATGAAGGATATCAGCAGCCTGGTGGCGGAGTCCCTGCTGGGGTACGACGTCTTCGAGCGGGCCGAGGCGGAGGCGGCGGCCAAGGCAGAGGCCAAGGCGGCCGCCAAAGCGGCCAAGGCCGATAAGAAGGCGGCCAAAAAGGCCGGGGCCGACACCGATGCCGCCACGGGGGCCGACGCCGGGAAAGAACCGGCCAAGGAGACGGAGACGGCGGAGTAGCGGGCCCATGTACCGGAAATACGTCCACTGGGTCCCCCCCGATCGGTTTGCCGACGTGTCGGAGGCCCTGTCCGGCATGGGCGCCCGGATCGCCGAGACCGGCAAGGCAGCCTGTCTGGGGCTCTCCAAGCGGATCCCCCTGGCGGTGGTGACCCCGAAGAACTGGGACCGGTTCGAACTCTGCAAGCGCCAGTTCTCCTGGTATTGGGCGTCCCGGTTCGCCGGCTGGTACCTGGTGGTGGGGGATGATCCCCTGGACGGGATCGGTCTGTCTCCCCACGCCGAGATCACCCGGCGCCGGTTCCGCCCCCCGTCCCTCCCCAAGGCGGGCAACGGCGACCGGCGGCGGCTCATCGACCGGGAGAGCTACCGGAACGCCGCCCCGGCCCGGTGGGAGGAGATCGAGGAGATGAAGGGCGAAAAAGGGGCCAAATGGCTTCGCCGGATGGGGATCCGGGGGGAGTCCTACGAGGCCCTCTTCGTCCACCACTGCGCCAACCACGCCAACTTCATCGAGCCCCTCTATTTTATTGAGGAGGAGGGGGAGACCGTGCCGTACGCCATCGGCCGGACGGCCCAGGTCTGCTCCGCGTGCATGGAGTTTTTCGACATCATCGGCCATGCGTTCCGAAAAAAACTGGTGGTGCCGTGTCCGGGGGCGGTGCTCTTCGCCGGCATGGCGGCCAATCGATACTACGAGGTGACCCGGCGCCGGGGGAGTCAATTATGAAGCGTATTCCGATCGTCCTATGGACGTTGTTGATCATCTGCGGGACCGCCTGGGGCGGCCCCGCGTCCGACGAACCGGTCCGGATGGCGGTCCTCCAGACCGACATCCACCAACTCGCCTACTGGGTGGCCCGGGAAAAGGGGTTTTTCGAGGATGAGGGGGTCGCGGTGGACCTGATGGGGGTCTTCAAGGCCGGGCCGGAGATCATGTGCGCCTTCGGGGCCGGGAGCCTCGACATGGCCTACGTGGGCGAGGCCCCCGCCACCACGGCGGTGGCCAACCGCGCCGCCGACGTGGTCGTGGTGGCCCAGGTCAACACCGAGGGGTCGGCCCTGGTGGTGGCCCGGGAAGACGCCCGGATCAAAGGGTTGAAGGACCTGGAGGGCAAGACCGTGGCGGTTCCAGGCCACTCCACGGTCCAGGACTTCCTCCTGCGGAAGGCCCTGGCCAAGAGCGAGGCCGATCCGGGGAAGGTCTCCATCATCGTGGTGAAGCCGCCGGAGATGATCGCGGCCCTGCGCACCGGCCAGATCGACGCCTTTGTGGCCTGGGAGCCCCATCCGGCCAAGGCCGCCACCATGGGGGTGGGGCGGAACCTCGTCACCTCCAACGAGATGTGGGACGGCCACCCCTGCTGCGTGCTCATCGCAGAATCCGATTTTGCGGAGGGGCGTTCCCGGCAGGTGGACGCCGTGGTCCGGGCCCATGTGCGGGCCACCCGTTTCATCCGGGAGAACGCCGAGGAGGCGGTGGCCATCGGCGTCCAATCGACGGGCATGGACGCGGAGACCGTACGAAAGGCGATGGCCAACGTCGACTTCACCCACGAACTCAACATCGAGGGGGAGCGGGAGTACGTCCGGTTCCTCACCGACATCGGGTATATCCGGATCCAGGACGTGGACGGGTTCGTCGACGGGTTCATCGACGAGAGCTTCCTCAACAAGGTCCGGGACCGGTAAGGCCCGGCCGAATCGTAAAGATCTCAACGGAGGAGACGATCATGGCGGAAGAGAAACGGGCCCTCTGGGTGGTGTTCCGGCCGGAAACCCTGCCGGACACGGCGGCCATGCGGGAGAAGTTCATGGGCTCCTACCCCCACTTCAAGGAGATGGACGGCCTTTTCAGCAAGTGCTGGTGGACCGATCCGGACAAGGGCGAGTGGGGCGCCCTGTACATCTTTGAGACGGAGAAGCACCTGCGGGATTACCTCGCCTCGGAGCGGTGGCAAAAGACGGTGCCGGAGAAATACGGCTGCAAGCCGGAGGTGGTCGCCATCCTGGAGCCGGGGCCGATCCTCTGCAAGGAGGCGGTCACCGAGGGCGAGGGGTCCTGGCTGACGTAAACCGATCCTCCAAGCTTACGAAAGTTATGGGCCGTCCCGGCGGGGACGGGAAAGGAGTACCATGGGCATCAAGATCGTCGGCGTCTGCGGAAGCCCCCGGAAGGGGAAGTCGACCCGGTTCGCCCTGGAGGCGTGCCTTGAAGCCGCCGGGGCCTCGGCCGAAACGGAACTGATCGACCTGGCCGGGAAGACCGTCAACGGATGTATCGCCTGCGGGCACTGCAACGACAAGCTGGAATGCAGCCAGGAGGACGACTTCGTACCGCTGATCCCGACCCTGTCGGACCCGGAGGTGGCCGGTCTGATCGTCGCCACCCCGGTCTACTTCGGGACCATGACGTCCCAGGCCAAGGCCTTCCTCGACCGGTGCGTCATGTTCCGGCGAAATGGAAATCTGTTCCGGAACAGGGTCGGCGGGGCCGTCGCCGTGGGCGGGTTCCGCCATGGGGGCCAGGAGACGACCATCCACGCCATCCACGCCGCCATGCTCATCCAGGAGATGGTGGTGGTGGGCGACGGCCTCGACACCTTCCACTTCGGCGGGACCCTGTGGAGCGGCCACCCGGACGGATACGAAAAGGACGACTTCGGGCTGGCCACCGCCCGGAACCTCGGCCGGCGGGTGGCGGAGATCGCGGGCAGGCTGAAGGGGTAAGATCGAAGAAGGGACTCGGGCCGGCGCCGGCGTCTAAGCGCCAGCCCGACCCCGAGAGGGATCGGCCGTCGATGTTCGTCTGAGCCAGGGCCTCTAGCGCGGAGGCCGCCCCACCGCCTTGTCGTCGTCATTTTGCCGTTTTCCGGGGGTATCTCCATGAAGATGGTAGTGAAGCCCTTTCGCGAAACAGTGGACCGGCACAGCCGACCGACCGCAGTATGAAACGTTTGAGTAGATTCCACCCGTAGGACCTCCCCATTCACGCATTGCCGCAGCAGCCATAGCAAATCTCCCGCATGGCAAGATAGCCTTTGATCTTGGTGATGATTTTCGTATAATGAATCATGTTATTAGGGAAGGGGGGCCGAATGGCGGAAAAGCATGGGCGAAGGCAATAAGAAATCCGAGAAAACAGCGGCAACACCCCATGATGCCGCATTCAAGGCCGCGTTTCAGAAAAAGGCGCTGGCGAAAAGCTTCTTCCGACACTATTTTCCCGAACGGATCGTGAGCCGGATCGATTTCCGGTACCTGAAGTTGAGTAACCGCAGCTATGTGGATGAAAAGTTCAGGGAAATGCATTCGGATATCGTCTATCAGACCCGGATCAGGGGGTCGATCACGTTCCTGTATATCCTTTTTGAGCACCAGAGCAGACCGGATCATTGGATCGTTTTTCGGCTGTTGTGCTACATGGTCAACCTGTGGCGGGAGTTCATCGAACAGAATCCCAAGGCAAAAACGCTTCCGGTGATCCTTCCGGTGGTGCTGTATCGAGGAAAACAGAACTGGAACTGCCCCCGTTCCTTCGGCGAATTGGTGGAGGGAGTAGAAGGGTTGGAGAGCTACATTCCGAAATTTACATATGATTTGTATGACTTACGGGAATATGAGGACGAGCGCCTTCTGTTGGGTGATGCCATGGCTCTCGGGGTTGTGTTCTATCTGATGAAGCACATCTTCGATGATGATTTCGGAACACATCTCGAGAGAGGGATCAAATATCTTGGGAAAATAGACCACGAAGGGACTCAGCTGGAGTTTTTGGAGTGGATGCTGCGCTATTCGTACAATGCCCGGGACGACGATCTGGGTGAAAATATCGATCGGGGGCTCGACGTCCTGAACAATATCAATGCAAGGGAGGTGGCAATGACGATCGCCGAGAGATTAAAACAGGAAGGTCGAGTCGTATTGATTCAGAGACAATTGAATAGACGTTTTGGAGGTATTTCTCCAGCCCTTCAAAAAAAGCTGAAGGATTCGAAACCGGATCTTTTGGATAGATTCGGCGAGAGTATTTTCGATTTCAAGGATCTGAAAGATGCGGAACGTTGGTGGGATGATTTTCCAAAAGAGGGGAACGCATAGGCATACAGCCGGGTAAACTCTCATTCATCCCATTGAAAACCGCCGGATGCAACTCAAAAAAAACAGATACCCTCGGAAGTTTGGCAGAGATCCGGAAGCTATGGAAAACACCTCCTCCCTATACACCTGTAGGTAAACACTCAATTCCATCCCTTCTTTCTTCGAGTGGGTTGTTCGTAGCCGATTTCAGTCATTTTGTGGATGATGCTGTCCGAAACTCCGGCGGATGTGGCCTCGTTCAAAGAAGCCGATTTTGGGCTCTCCCGAATCACGGATCGCCGGAGGATTTCGACAGTCGCAGCGTCTCTTCGAGCACGGAGAGGCGCTGTCGGTCCTTGGGATCTCCGGAGAACCGTTCGTAGCCATGCCTCAACTCCAGTATCGCCCGTACCGCGTTGTCGTTGGCTTGAAGCCGCTCCTCGGGCGTCATCTTCAGGAACATGGCGATCAAGGTTCCATCCACACCCGATCGGTCATTGGTTTGCATGTTCATCGCCTTTCATCGAAGATCACCCCCCCGACCCCGCCAGTATCAGATAATACTTCCGAAGCCCGAAGATCAACCCCATCCAGAGGATGCAGATGGCGATGGAAAATCCGCTGAACTGGGGGACGGCCAGGGTGACCGGAAGCCACTGGGTGAACAGGAGGATCAGGACCGACCCGAGGACCTTGAAGAGGCGGAAGCCGAGCATGTCGATCCACGCCTTGGCCTGGTAGATGAGGATCGGGTCCACCGGGACGTAGAGAAGCTCCCTTGAGGCCCGGTTGATGGAGTTGGCCAGGGCCCGGTCGCTGATCTTGGCAGCCGAGCCGAAGAAGAGGGACGGGTTCATCCAGAAGAGCAGGGAGAAGAGCGACAGGATCACCGGCTGGATCAGGAGGCCGGCGATGACGCCCACGAACCGGTGAACCAGGGGGGTGATTCCCAGGTTGACCACGATGGAGACCATTCCCAGGAGGCCGAAAAAGAGGCTCAGGAAGGCGGTCCGGGCCTCCTGGCCCGCAAAGGAATACTCCACCGTCTTCATGAACTGGTACTCCACGATGGGGGAGGCCAACTGGGCCAGCAGCAGAACACCGGCCAGGAGGAGGAGATAGGGGTTTCCCATAAAGCTCCGCCAGTCTCCCGAAAGGAAGCGCCGGGACGCGTCCGGGCCGTCCACCTCGCAGTAGATGCCGCCCCGCCCCATGAGCCAGGTGAGCGCGTAGAGGACGATGATCAAAGCACCGGCCACCAGCAGCAGGTCCGGGGTTTTCAGCGGGGTGAACCGGATGAGGGCTCCGGCCAGTCCGCCGCCCATCATCCCCCCCACCAGTCCGCCGGTCCCCACCACCCCGTACCACCGTTTCCCCTCTTCGGTGTCGTAGATGGAGTTGCACAGGCTCCAGAACTGCTCCACCAGGATCACCCCCAGGATGTCCACGAAGACGTAGAATCCGATGGCCACCAGCGGGGAGGGGGTGATGAGCAGCAGACGAAACAGGATCAGGGCGGCGGTGAACGCCAGGCAGGAGCCCATGACCACGTTGAGCCGGCTCATCCGCTCCACGATCCGGTTGTAGAAGGAGATGAAGACGGCCATGGCCATGGCGCTGCCGATCCAGACATAGGGGAGCCGGTCCGCCCCGAGGCTGGTGATGTACAGCGACCGGCTGGCCGGCTTGAGCTGATAGACGGCCATGATGATGAGCCAGAAGTCAAAAAACATGAAAGCGGCACGGATTCCCAGGGATCTCAGGGCAATGTACCGTCCGAAGCATTCGATGGAGCGTTCTTTGGGATTGATTCTCATTTACATCCGGTCCGACTTCGACTATATACTGCCGGAAAGAAAGCGGTGGACGACCGTCGGCTTCGTGGGCCGGGTTCCCCCGGCCGGGATTTAAACGCAGCAACGAGGACCGCGTATGACATCAAGAGCATACTTCTTCACGTTTTTCGTTCTTTTTGCAATCTTTTTCGTCCCCATCTCCCCGGCCGGGGAGTCCTGCCCCCCCTTGAACGTCTGCACCGATCCCCGTCTCCAGGCGCGACTCGACCGGAGCCTCGGCACCCTGGATCTATCCGACGCCGCCGAATCCAAGGACCTGTGCGTGGCCCTGGTGGACATCACCGACCCCCACGCCCCTCGGATGGCCTCGGTGAACGGCGATACCATGGTGTACGCCGCGAGCCTGCCCAAGATCGCCATCCTCCTGGGGGCCTTCGACCGGATCTCCAGGGGGGATCTTCCCCTGGACGGCGAGACCCGAAACACCATGACCAGGATGATCCGCAACTCCTGCAACCGCTCGGCCACCGAGATGCTCAACCGGGTGGGCAAGGAGTACCTGGCGGACCTGCTCCAGTCGCCCCGGTACCGCTTCTACGATCCAAAGGGGTGCGGCGGCCTGTGGGTGGGAAAGGAGTACGGCAAGAGCCCGGCCTTCCGGCGGGACCCCCTGTTCAACCTCTCCCACGGCGCCACCGCCTTACAGACCGCCCGGTTCTACTATATGCTGGAGACGGGAAGGCTGGTCTCCCCCCGGTTCAGCCGGGAGATGAAGCGGATTCTCTCCAAGCCGGCCATCCACCATAAGTTCGTCAAGGGGCTGGAGGCGGCCCGCCCCGGTTCGAAGATCTACCGGAAATCGGGGACCTGGAAGAGCTACCACGCCGACAGCGCCATCGTGGAGCGGGACGGGCGCAAGTACATCGCCGTGGCCCTGGCCCACGGCCCGGGCGCGGGGGCGTGGTTTCCGAAACTCATCGTGGCCCTGGACGACCTCATTTTCCGTCCGACGCTCCATGCCCGGCGGGCGCCGTCTCCGGATGGAGCGACTCCATGAGCCGGTGGATGCGGGTCCCCAGCGTCTGGTGCTCCACGGCCGAGTTCTTGCGCAGCACGTTGGACATCACCACCGCCATGTAGAACAGCTTCGGGGTCCGGTCCGGGGTCTCCACCACCGCCACCGAGTTCATCATGTTGATGACGTTCCCCTTGTACTTGCCGCAGTTGAACCCCGCCTCCTCCCGGCATTTGTAGAGCGACCCGGACTTGAAATAGACCGCCGATTCCCGCAGGGCCGGTGAGGAGGCGTACCGGATCCGCCGCTGGGTCATGTAGAGCAGCCGCTTGATCTCCCGGCTGGAGAACCGATCCACCAACTCCCCCTTCTCCATCTTCACCAGATATTCCATCAGGACCCTCGGGGTGGCGTAGCTGTTTTTTCCCGGGACCTTCTGCTTTCCCCGCCACGTGAAGAATCCCCCCTGGCGCAGCCGGTCCGAGCCGAGACCGTTTCGATCCACCGGCCGGTGGAGGGCGGAAAAGAGCAGCTCCGACAGCGCCGATTTGGGCGTCTCCCGGAAAAAGGCGTCGATGGCCTCCTCGGGGACCGGGTAGTCCCCGCCGAAGTGTTTGATGAGCAGAAGCTCCCGCTGGTTCATGGCCGCCGCCGCATTGGAGCTGGCCGACATCATCCAGTCGAGATAGGTGTAGAGGTTGGCCCGGTCCCCTTTGCGCAGGGGGCGGTACCGGATCCGCTTCTCCCCCGGCTCCCAGAGCGGGACCTTGTGGTGGTCCGTCTGGATGAAGTCGTCGGCGGTGACCTGGGCCGTCCGGAGGATCTTCCACCGGGCCTCCGGGTCGTCGGGGTGGGCGTCGGCCAGGGCCTGGAAGAGGCCCAGGGCCACCAGGATCTTGCCGATGGAGCCCGGATTGTAGGTGGCGTCCTCCCGGTGGCCGGCGTACCGGGGGCGGTCCGGATCGGTGAGATCGAGCACCGAAACCCCGTACCGGTTGGCGTCCGAGCCCAGGAACCGGCGGATCCGGGAGAGGAGTTCCGGGTCCTCGGCCGGAATCTCGAAATCGGGGCGGTCCGCCAGGCGGATATCCACGGCGGCCAGGGGCTCCATGGCCCCGGCGGGGACCTTCCGGCCCCGGATCGCGCCCTCCTGGGCCAGGCGGAACGCCTCCAGGCGGGCGATGCCCGTGTATTCGTATCCGTCCAGCGGGTAGCCGAGGGCGGGTCCGGCCGCGCCGAGAACGAGCAGGATGGGGATGATGATTTTCAAGGTTCGCATGGGACCTCCTTCATGGCGATGGGCTTTCTATCGATGGGCTTCATGGCGATGGGGGATGGTCGAGATCGACGATCCGGTCCGCCGCGTCCGTCAGATGGGCGTCCAGACCCTGGAGAAAGGCGTTCCGCCGGGCCTTCCGGCTCTCCAGGAAGGGCCGGATCTGGAAGAGCGCCAGCCGGCCGTCCAGGAATCCGAATTCGATGTCCGCCGGGATCGGCCGCCCGGCATCGCTCCGCAGGGCGGGGAACTTCTCGGGGGCCCGCCGGGCCAGATCCACCAGGATGCCGATCTCGGCCCCGGTCAGAACCCGGTCGTCTCCGCTGGCCGGGACCTTCGCCACGCCCCCTTCGGGCAGCAGGACGTTTCGTCGGGGCTCGGTGGCCTGGGCCAGCAGGCGGACCTCGCCGGTCTCCGCGTGGACCCGCAGCTCTTCGGCCCCCTGACCCTCCACGGCCCCGCCGGGGCCTTCATTGACCGCCACCGACAGCCACTCGGGGTCTCCCCGGTCGATGTCCACGGTGACCAGCACCCCCGACTTGTCCACCGGCACGCTGCGCATCAGAAGGACCGAGACGTAGAGGTGCTCCGGGTCGGACATGTGGCGCTGGCGCCATCCGAAGGCCCGCTCCGTAAAGGGGGACGCCCAGACCCGGGGAATGGCGTCGATGATCCGGTCGACCCCCACCACGTGGGGGACGGTCAGGTTGAGGCCGGCGCCGGTGAATCCGGGCAGGTCCTCCACGTTGGTGTCGCTGCGGATGAAGACGCCGTAGGAGCCGTCCGGCCCGAAGGCCTCGGCCATGGCGGCCCGGAGCCGCTTCCGGAAGGCATCGTCGAGGGTCACGGCGGTGATCCGGCCGTGGATCTGCTCCAGGAACTCCTGGGTGAAGGCGGCCAGCAGCCGGGGGCGATCCCGGAGGGCCTCCATCTGTGCGTACCGCTCCTCCATCCACCCGAAGATGGTGGGGCCGTCCGCCGCCTCCGGATCCATGGGCCGGTCGAGGATCCCGCGGAAGATCCCGAAGGGGAGCACCAGCCCCTCGGCCACCGCCTCCGGGAAGTGGTGTTTGAGTTCGCCGAGGTTGGCCGCCTTGGGTCCGCAGACCCGGCCCGAGTCCCGGGCCCGCAATTTCGACAGCCGGAGGAACGCGCGCTCCGGGAGGTCGAGCTTGTCCAGGTCCGGGCGGATGAGGACGTCCGAGGGCGTCTCCCGGCTTCCGAAAATCCCATTCCATCGGGGGCCGTCGTCGACGATCCGGACCACGCCGCCCGGGCTTGCGGCCACCACCACCGAACGACCGGCCCGGCTCTCCAGTTTGGGGAAGAGCCGTTCGTGCACGGCGACATTGGGGATCCCCAGGTTCCGGGCCAGGAGCTGGACATGGGAGAGGGTGTTCCCCTGTCCGGCGGTGAGGATCCCCGCCACCCGGGGCAGGTCGCCCACGGTGACCGGGAGGAGGTAGATGCCGTCGGGATCCACCTCGGCCGGTTCGACCCGGTCGCCGGCCGGACGGAGGGGACCCCGGGCGAGCCCCGGGTTGAGGGCCCGCAGCCCGGACCCCACGGTGTCGCCGAAAAGCTCATGGCGGATCCCCGCCAGGCGGTCCCCGTCCCGGATCAACAGATCGAGGGTCTCGGCGGTGAAGAGGATGGGGTTGGCGTGGAGCCGGTCCTGGATGAACCCCCCGGCCAGGGGGGCGATCCCGGCCATCTTCTCCATGGGCCCGGAGAAGTGGAAGGAGAGGGTGCCGTCGGCCCAGTCGGAGATCCGGGACAGATGGTCGAGTTCCTTCAGGTGGACCGCCAGGGAGGGGGCGCCCTCCAATAGGGTCGAGAAGCTTTCGGCCAGGGCCAGCTCCTGACGGTCGGAGATCAGTCCCATTCCATGGAGGCCGAGAACGTCCATCCAGAGGCGGACCAGAATCTCCCGCCGGATCCGGCCGCGGGCGTCGTCCACCATGGCCGCGCCGTTTTTGAAGATGAAGCCCTCCAAGGCCAGGCTCAGATCGAGGAGCGACAGGCGGGTCTCCGGGTCGGGGACCTGGATCAGGTTGCGCCGCAGGGCGGCCATCAGGCGGTTGGCCGCGGAGATCCGGTCGGGGAGCGGATGGTCGGTGGACAGGGCGTCCCCGAGTTCCCCCAGGGATTCGGAAAGGGGCCGGGGCCGGACCGACCCGAGCACCGCGGCGGTCTCCCGGTGGATATCCGTCACGGCGAAGACGGCGTCCACGAGACCGGCCAGGCGCATGTAGTCCCGGGCCCGGTCCGGCTCGACCGCGTCCCGGGCGTACCGCCTCACGGCATCGGCGTCCGCCGGCTCCGGCAGCACGTGGAGTTTGATCCGGAGCGGCTCGAAGCCGGGATCCGTTTCGGCGAGGGTCTTGGAGAGCCGGCGCATTTCCGTCAGGGGGGCGCCCCGCCGGCCGTGGGGGACGGCCCGCACCGCCTCACGCAGCACCGGGAACCGCTTCCCGAGCCATTCCGGATCCCGGACCAGGGTCAGGAGAAGCTCCCGTCCTTTCCGGGTTTCGTCCTCGGCCTGGAGGGCCCCCCGGTAGTACCGGGCCTTCCGGAAGATCCACCCGTCGTCGGCCTGGATCAGGTACTGCTCCAGGATCATCCCCTTGAGCCTGTCCATGAAATCGTCTCGCCGCGCAAAGCTCTCGGGATCGATGTCCGCCAGGACCGTGGCGATGGGGTACCCCGCCTCCCGGAGGGCACGGGTCCGGTCGCTCCACTCCCCGTGCTGGACACCGCCCCCGTGCTCCTTGCACGACTCCTTGGGGGGGAGGACCGTGCCGTCCTCGCAGAACCAGCGGATCCGTTTGAAGGGCCCCCGGTCCCGCTCCTTCATCTCCTCGACCCAGGTCCGGGCCGTATCCGGGTCCGGCGGCGGGAGGTCGGCGGCGGAGGTACTCCGGACGAGCAAGAGCAGGGCGATCCCCAAAGCGATGGCAAGGTCTTTCATTCTTTCGGTTCTCCTGTGGCGGCGCCGGAAAAGGGCCGGTTCCATGATCCGGGGCCCGTTTCGATGAAAGCATCCGTAATCAAAGATCCGCAAGGGATCTCCCGTCCCCCGACCGGATCTCCTTCATCATCTTATCATAGGTCGTCTCCATGGGTGATGCAAACTCTCCGTCCGCGCGGGCATTCGGGGGCCGACCGCGAAGAGCGGGTGACTCTCCGGCGGAGATGTGAAAGACCGAGGGGCCCCCGAGAGGTTCCCCGACGGCATCCCCCCCTTTCCGAATGATTGACGAAGGACCGCAAACGTGTATACCCTGCCACCTATGTTCAAAATGACCTTGAAGCCTTAGGAGTCGACCCATGGAGAATACCGACCGACACCACAACGCATCCAGAGCCGCGGGGTTCCTGGCCGCCGCCGTCCTGTGCATCCTCTCCCTTTCCGGTCCCGCCCGGGGGGAGGAGGGCGTCACCCCTGGGGAGATCCTCCTGGGGCAGTCCTGCGCCCTTTCCGGCCCCGCCAAGAACCTGGGCATCGAGATGCGGGCCGGACTGGCCGCCGCTTTTTCCGAGATCAACGCGGCCGGGGGAATCCACGGCCGGAAGATCCGGCTGATCAGCCTGGACGACGGCTACGAGCCCCAGGAGGCCATCCGGAACACCCGGCGGCTCATCGAAAAGGAGCGGGTCTTTCTGCTCATCGGCGAGGTGGGCACCCCCACCTCCAAGGCGGTCCTTCCCCTGGTGGAGGAGCGGAAGATCCCCTTTTTCGGGCCGTTCACCGGCGCGGAACTTCTTCGGAATCCCTTCCGGAAATGGGTGATCAACCTCCGGGCCGGCTACTACCAGGAGATGGAGCGGCTGGCCGCGTATCTCGTCGACGACGAAGGGATGACCGAGATCGCCTGCCTCTACCAGAACGATTCCTACGGGCTGGCGGGCCTGGAGGGGATCAAGCGGGCCTTGGAGAAACGGGGGCTCCGCCTGGTCGGCATGGGGGACTATGAACGGAATACGGCGGCCGTCAAGAGCGCGCTGCTCAAAATCAGCCGGGCCGATCCCCAGGCGGTCGTCATGGTGGGCGCCTACGAGCCCTGCGCGGCGTTCATCAAGCTGGCCAAGGGGTTCGGCATGACCGGGACCCGCTACTGCAACATCTCCTTCGTGGGGACCCGGTCCCTGGTGGAGGCCCTGGGCGATGCCGGGCAGGGGTGTATCATCTCCCAGGTGGTCCCTTTTCCCTTTGACGAGACCCTGCCCCTGGTCCGGGCTTACAAAGAGGCCATGCGGGTCCATCAGCCCGGGGCGCGCCTGGGTTTCGTCTCCCTGGAGGGGTATATGGTCGGCAAGCTCTTCGGCATGGCCCTGGCCGCCGTGGAGGGGGAGGTGACCCGGGAGGCGTTCATCGAGACCCTGGAGTCCCGGGGAACCATCGATCTGGGCGGCGTCTCCCTGGTCTTTGGGTCCGACGACCACCAGGGATCGGATCGGGTCTACCTGACCGTCATTCGAAACGGCGCCATCGAACCCCTGGAGGAGGAATCGCCATGACCTTGTTCTCTAGGATGTCCCTGCGGTGGCGGCTGCTGAGCGGCTTTCTGGTCTGCGCGGCCATCACCGCGCTCTCGGTGGGCATGGGGATCCTGTCCCTGCGCCAGGTCCAGGGGCGGATGAAGGTCACCACCAAGGAGATCGGCGATTTTCTGGAGCGGCAGGCGGAAACCCAGGCCTCCGTGCTGCCGGTCCATACCCTGGTGGTGGAGATCCTGGGCAGCGACCGTACGGCCGAGCTGGAACAGGCGGAGGCAAAACTCTCCGCGGCCGCCGCGGGGCTGAAGGCGCTCACCGCGGCCGGAGACGGAGAGATCCACGGGGCCGTGACGGATCTCCTGGAACGGCAGCAAAGCCACATCGCCACCTCGGACCGGATCCGGGATCTCCGAAAGAAGAACGACGCCGCCCTCCAGTCCATCACGGAGGCGGTCATGGGGGTGGTCGACGACGTCGAATTCGAGTCCGCCTTCACGATTTCCGAATCGATCGAGAAGGTCAAGCGCGGCGTCACGGCCATGGCCGGGCCCATCCACCAGGTGATCGCCACGCTGAACGCGGCCATGTCCATCCGGGCCTACGCCGGCGACCTCAACGCCATGTATTACAATGCCCTGTCGGCCGTGGATCGGGTGGGGATCGAATACGCCGTCTCCCAGATCCATGACGGCGTTCGAAAGATGCGAACCGAACTCGTCGATATTCCGCAAAGTGCCGCCGCCGGGGGGATCGAGGAGGCGATTTCCGATTTCCAGACGGCCGTGGAGGCGACCTTCGATATCAAAACGGCGCTGCTGTCGGCCGGGGCCGGGGGCGGAAACGGACTGGAAGGAGACCTCGCAACCATGTCCCGGCTCACCCAGGAGAGTCTCCGGAAGATCATCCGACGGACCATGACCGTTGTGGACGACGCCGAATTCAACGCGATCCTCGGCATCGACAAGGCCCTGGGCGACATCACGGCTTCCGTCGATCAAATCGCCGAGCCCATCGGAGAGGCCATCGCCCAGGTGAAGTCCTCCTTGTCCCTTCGGCTTGCCGCGGGACGGGTCAATGTGGGGGTCAAGGAGGCCCTCCTCGCCTCCGACCCGCTGGTGGTCGATTATGTGCTGACGGAGATCGGCACCCGGATGGCGGCCATGGAAACGGAGCTGTCGGCCCTCCCCGGAAACGAGAAGGTGGAGCGGATCGAGGGGGCCCTCACGGAGCTGAAGCGGACCGCCCGGAACCTGCTGAGTGCCAAAAAGGCCCTCATCTCCGTGGATGGGGACCTCAAGGCGGCGTCCGGAAGGATCTACGAGGCCATGACCCGGCTGGACGACGCCCTGATCGCGGCGGCCGGCCGGATCGAGGCATCCGCCGAAAACGCCATGCGGAGAACGGCCGGAACGGTGGCGGAGTGGCGGCGGTACCAGGTGGCCGTCGGCCTTTGCGCGGTGGGGCTCGCGTTTCTTTTCGGCCTGTTCATCGCCGGCGCCGTCACCCGGCCCATCCACCGGACCATCCGGACCCTCCGGGAGAATGCGGAGAAGATGTTCGACCGGGCCCAGGAGATGGCGGGCTTCAGCCGGAGCCTGGCGGAAAACGCCTCGGTCCAGGCGGCCTCCCTGGAGGAGTCCTCCTCCTCCCTGGAGCAGATCGGGGCCATGTGCCGGGAGACCTCGGACCTGAGCCGCGGCAACGAACACCTGATGAACCAGAACATCGAAAGGTCGGGCCAATCCCTCAAATCCCTCATCGAGGTCACCCGGAACATCGCCGGGATCGAGGCGGACAGCGGGCGGATCGGACGGATCATCAAGACCATCGACGAGATCGCCTTTCAGACCAATCTCCTGGCCCTCAACGCGGCGGTGGAGGCGGCACGGGCCGGGGAGGCGGGGGCCGGCTTCGCCGTGGTCGCAAACGAGGTCCGGAATCTGGCGGTTCGGTCCACGGAGGCGGCCGGGGACACCCAGCAGCTCCTGGAGGGGGTGGTGGAGCGGATCAGCCGGGTGGCCGAATCGATCCAGGAGGTCAATCGCGACTTCGAGGAGATCATCGAATCGGCCACTCGCATGGGCGACAAGACCGCCGGGATCTCCAAGGCGAGCCGGGACCAGGCCGACGGGATCGAGCAGGTGAGCGCCGCCGTCGCCGACATCGACCAGGCCAGTCAGCAGGTGGCCGCCGGGGCCGAGGAGTCGGCCGCGGCCCAGGAGGCCATGAACCAGCAGGCCCGGCAGCTGGAGGGGTCGGTCCAGGCCCTTCTTGCCGTGGTCGCTGGAAGGTCCGGGGGAACGCCCGGCGGCCCGCAGCCGTCGAAGGAGGAGCGTCCGCGGCGGATGTTGCGGCTGCCCTGGATCCGCTGATGGATCGGAAGGGACCGCGCCTCACGCCCCGCTGCTGATCAGCACCACGGCGCACGGGGCGCTCCGGGCGATGCGCAGGGTCAGGTCCCCGAAGCTCCGGCGGCGGCGGCCCGTGTGGGGCAGGCCGAGGACCAGGAGGTCCTTTCCGGCCGCCTGGGCCAGGATCGCCTCGGCCACGGCGTCGTCCTGGATCACCTGGATGTCGGGGATCCCCGGCACCTCCTCCCCGGCCACCGAGACCAGTTGATGCCAGGCCCGCTTGACCTCCGGGGGGTCGAGCCGTTGGGGCAGGACCCGGAGGAAGGTGATCTCCGGCCGTTGCCGGCGCCAGAGGCTGCCGAGGATACGGGTCCGGAGCACGTAGTGGATCGACCGCCCCCCCGCCGGCACCAGCACCTTCCGCACCTCGGACAGCCGCCACCCCTCCGGGGCCCGGAGGATCACCACGTCGCAGTCCACGGCGTTGACCAGCCCCTCCAGGCGCCGGCCCATCCGGACCCCGGAGAGGTCCGTCAATCCCAGAAGGAGGCTCTCGCACCGGTGGAGTTCCGCCACCCGGCTGATCTCCGGCCACGGCTCCGGAGCCACGGTGACCATCGCCTCCGGATAGAGCCTGGCCGTGAAGGCGGCGGTGAGGGACTGGTTGAGGACGTCCTGGGCGTTGGCGATGAGACCGGCGATCTTCTCCGGATCGTCGTCCTCCGGTTTGGGGACCACCGACAGGAGCATGACCCGCCCGATGGAGGGCGGGGTGAGCATGTCGGCCATGGCCACCATGGCCCGGGCGTTGCCGGGATTGGCGATGGGCACCAGGACCAGGGGGTTTTTGCCCCGATACTGGAGCAGGCGGGGGTCCCGGATCTGGGCCGAGGCGTCCGCCACCATGGCGCTTCGGGCGAAGAGCTTCAGGAAGAGGAAGAGGCCGGCCCCGAGCCATCCGGCAACGATGACCCCGGCCAGGGGGACGGCGAACCCCTGGAAGACCGCCAGGGAGACACAGGCCGAAACCCCCACGGCGGGGACCAGGGGGAAGAGGGGGATCCGGAAGGCCGGGGATTCCGTGGCCCTGCGTCGGAAGAGCATGCAGATGATGTGGGAGAGGGCGAAGTTGACCAGGAAGATGAGGCTCGACGCGGCCCCGGCCACCGCCACGTTGGAGATCAAAAGCAGGATGGCGGTCACGATCCCCGACGTGGCCAAAACCGCCGGGACCGGGGTTCCCCGGCGGTGGCTCAACCGCTCCAGAAACAGCGGCAGGGTCCGGTCGAGCGCCATGGCGTGGGCCACCCGGGAGGCGGCGAAGAGGTTGGCCGACAGGGCCGACAACATGGAGAGGATCCCGGCGGCCATCACCAGCCAGAAGCCGAAGGCCCCCAGGTAGTTCCGCGCCGCCACGGCGATGATCGCCTCGGGCTGCTCCGCGCTCACCGACATCACCGACTGGCCGGGGGCCATGCCCACCGTGGAGACGATGAAGAGCAGCGGCAGGTAGATGGCCAGGGCGATCCCCAGGGAAAAGAGCATGGCCCGGGGGAGGTTCCGCTCGGGATCCTTCACCTCCCCGCCCACCGCGGCGATGAGATCGAACCCCTGGAGGGCGATGAAGCTGTACCCCATGGCCTGGATCAGTCCGAAGACGCCGTTGGGCAGAAAGGGGGAGAGGTCCGACCCCACGTCGCTTCCGGGGCCGGAGAGAAACGCCCAGCCGCCCCCCAGGATGAGGAGGGCGAAGACCGCCACCTTGCCCACGTTGATCCACGGGCCGCCCCCCCCGGTCCGCAGGGTCAGCCCGAGGGTGTAGTACCCGGTGCCGGCGATGGCCAGGAGCGTGGGCAGCCGGGGGTGTTCGATCCACCCCGGCGGGGTCGCGCCGAAGGCCGTGAAGAGTTCCCTGGCGATGATGGCGGCGAAGGAGCCGAAGCCCACGGCGTAGAGGACGGCCGCCACGATGGAGGCGAACCAGACCACCCATCCCACCATGAAGGCGGTGCGGACCGACAGGACCTTCTTGGCGAAGGTGTAGGTGCCCCCCGACTCCGGGAAGGCCGAGGCCATCTCGGCGAAGCTCAGGGCCGTCAGGACGGCGATGATGCCGTTCAATCCGAAGGCGGCGATGGCGCCGGGCCCTGTGACGGAGAAGGCGACCCCGGCCAATGCCAGGATCCCGCCGCCCACGATGGCGCCCACCCCGACGCTGGTGGCCCCGAACAGGCCCATGGTCCGGCCGACGCCGGAACTCGTCTCTGTGTCTGGCTGATCCGCCATGGTCGTCCTCCGCGCTCCGTTTCTGGTGGCCGTCGACCCCACGGCGGCCCGCCGTCCGGAAAAATTTGAAAGGTCTGAAAAATGGCATATATCGAAGGCGTTGGCAAGCCCTACAAATCGTTGAGGCCGCCTTTTACTTCCCTTTGCTCCCGCTGGCGGTGGCGGCTCGTCTCTCCATCGATCGATGGTTCGCCTGGCGGAGGGGTGCTTCAGGCTGATCCAGGATCTCCCCCCGGAGGGGCGTCGATGTCAACGGCGGCTTTTTTACCGGGATGCCCCAAAGCCGATGCACCCGGTCATCCGGGCGTGTTTCCGGGTTCCGGGGTACTGGCGGCAGATGTCGGGCTTGATGTCGTGGATCCGGCAGATCCATCGGTCGGTGGAGGGGAGTCGGACGAGCCAGGGGCAGGATGGGGCGGGGCGGCGGGTGGCGGGGTCGATCCAGATCCGGTAGCCGGTGACCCTCCCCCGGTCCCGGACGACGCCGACCCGTTCCAGGATGTCGGCGCGGCCCAATTCCCGCCAGGCCCGGTAGTCGGCGTGGGTCAACTGGTCGTGGTAGTCGAGGCTCCGGCAGCAGCGCCCGCATTGCCGGCAGCGGAAGTCCTCCATGCCGGTTTCGATCCGGATGCCATCGACCCCGTCCTCCCGGGCCGGGCGGACCGGAGATGCGAAGACCAAGGCGCAGAGACGTTCCAGGTGTTCGACCGTCGGCGGGGCCCGCTCCAGGGCGGCGCGGATGCGTTCCCCCAGTTCCGGCCAGGGGATCCGGCGCATCCGGCGTTGACGGGGGCCGGCCAGCCAGACTCCGCCGCCCTTTGTATCCTCGGTGACCACCGTCCCCTCTCCGAACGCCAGGGGGCAGAGGCGGAGAAAGAGCCGCTTTTGCGGGCGGTATCCCTTCAGGTCGATGAGGATCGCCGCCAGGGCCTCCTCCCGGTTGAGGAAGAGGGTCCGGGGTGGGAGGTCGTCAGCCGTCCTTTCCCACCAGTTCTTCCAGGCGCTTTTTCGCCAGTTCCCGGATTTCGGGGCTCTCCTCCTCATCCACCACGATCTTTTTGAGGAGGAGCGGATCCTTCATACTCTCCACCGCCTCCCGCCGGATCTCCTTGAGGGATTTGCCCTGCCGCTTCAGTCCGCCCCGCACCGCGAGAAAAGCGTAATAGACCCCAACGGCCGCAAACACGGCGGCGATGCCCATGAGGTAGTATCTCCCCGGAGGCTCCGGGGTGAGCAGGGGGGTTTCGACAAGGGTCAGGAAGAGAAAAAAAACGCCCACCAGCACGATGAAGGCGGACACCAACAGCGGAAAAAAACTCTTCGTCCGGTCCATGGAAGATCTCCTTGGTTATGTGGCGCTGAAACGGGGACGGACGCGGGAACCCGTCCACCGAGGGTGAAATTATGGCACAGATGGCCTCGGTTGACAACAACCACGGCCGGCACGGTCGCGCATTGGCGCTCATTGTCGCTTGACACCCCGTCGGCGAACTCTCTATAGTGGGAAGGTCGATTCGATTCCATCACCACGACACGCCACTCCAACCTTCGAAAGGACGCACCATGGCGAAACAAACCAACTCCGGATCACCGGCGGCGGGTGCGGACGCCGCGCTGGAGGCACTCGACTACTGGGTTGACGCCGTTCAGCGGTCCATCCTCTTCATGGACGCCCTCCGGCAGCGGGGGAACCTCTATCTGGAGCACCTGGAGGCCGGGAAACCGCCGGTGCTGACCTTCGCGCACGAGACGGTCCTGGACGGACGGAACCTCCCCCGGCCGGTCAACTACGCCCTCGCCCGGATCATCCCCACCGACGGCACAACGGCCGATCCCGACAAACGGCCCATCGTCATCATCGACCCCCGGGCCGGCCACGGCCCCGGCATCGGCGGCTCCAAGCGGGATTCCGAGGTGGGGGTCGCTCTCCACAACGGCCATCCGGTCTACTTCGTCTTCTTCTACCCCCAGCCCATGCCGGGCCAGACCCTGGCCGACGTGAAGAAGGCCGAGGAGACCTTCGTGGAGACGGTGGCCGCCCGCCATCCCGGGGCCGACGAACCGGCGGTCATCGGCAACTGCCAGGCCGGCTGGGCCGTGGCCCTGCTGGGAGCCGAGCGGCCGGACATCACCGGCCCCCTGGTCCTAAACGGCGCGCCCCTCTCCTACTGGGCCGGCCTCCGGGGGAGAAACCCCATGCGGTACCGGGGCGGGATCTTCGGGGGGACCTGGATCACCTCCCTGATGAACGATCTGGGCAACGGCAAGTTCGACGGCGCCAACCTGGTGGCCAACTTCGAGGATCTCAACCCGGCCAACACCTACTGGACCAAGCAGTACAACCTCTGGGCCAAGGTGGACACCGAGGCCCGGCGGTACCTCAACTTCGAGAAGTGGTGGAACGGCTACTTCTTCATGACCGCCGAGGAGATCCACTGGATCGTCGACAACCTCTTCGTCGGCAACAAGCTCCAGGAGGGGAAGCTGGAACTCTCCAAGGGACGGACCATCGACCTCAAGAACCTGGAGGATCCGGTGGTCGTCTTCACCTCCAGCGGCGACAACATCACCCCGCCCCAGCAGGCCCTCAACTGGATCATCGAGGCCTACCGGTCGGTGGACGAGATCCGCCGCCAGGGCCAGGTGATCGTCTACCGGGTCCACGAGGACATCGGACACCTGGGGATCTTCGTCTCCGGAAAGGTGGCCAAAAAGGAGCACAGGGAGATCATCGGGACCATCGACCTGGTGGAGTACCTCTCCCCGGGGCTCTACGAGATGGTCATCGAAGAGAAGGGGAAGACGGCGGGGGTGACCGACTACCATGTCCGGTTCGAGGAGCGGACCATCGACGATCTCCGGGCCTTCGACGACGGCACCGACGACGAGGCGGCCTTCCGGCCGGCAGCGGCGGTCTCCGAGATCAACGACGCCCTCTACCATCTCTTCCTGAGCCCCTGGGTGCGGATGGCGGTCAACGAGACCACGGCGGAGACCCTGCGGCAGCTCCACCCCCTGCGGGTCTCCCGGTACGCCTTCTCGGACCGAAACCCCTTCATGGCCCCTGTCAGGGCCATGGCCGAGGCGGTGCGGGAAAACCGGCAACCGGTCTCCCCGGAGAATCGGTGGCGCAGGTTCCAGGAGGCCTTCTCCGCCGGCATGGCGGGGCTTTTCGATCTCTACCGGGATCAGCGGGACCTCGCCATGGAGACCGCCTTCTACGCCCTGTACGACAACCCCGTGGTCCGGTCCCTCTTTCCGGAGCCGGAGGAGGAAGCATCGAAACGACGTCCGGCTGGCCGGACCGCGCCGGCGGAACCGGTGGATTCCCGCCCCGCCCCCAAGGCGAAACCGAAGAAGGCCGCCGGGACCGCCCGGGACAAGGACCGGGCCCGATGGCTGGCGGCCATGAAGGAGGGGGGGCTGGCCGAGGGGATCGTCCGGGTCATGGTGGCCATGGCCGGGGCCGATCGGATCCTCGACAAGGCGGAGCTGGAGAGCTACGAAAAGATCCTCAAATCCCATGACGGGATGAAGGGGATCCGGCGGACCGAGTTCAAGAAGATGGTCAAGGACCAGGCCCGGATCCTCCAGACCGATCAGGAGAAGGCGATCGCCTCCCTGCCCAAGCTGCTGTCCACCACCGAACAGCGGCTGGAGGTGGTCAACGTGGCCAAGCGGATCGCCTTCGCCGACACGGAGTTCGCCGGACAGGAGCGGGCCCTGCTCAAGAAGATCCAGAAGGCCCTCGACCTGTAGACGAACCGTTCGAACCCCCATCCAAGGAGGCGGCATGCTCGATTTCACCCTCAGCGACGATCAGCGGGACCTGCGACAAAAGGCCCGGGAATTCGCCATCCGGGAGGTTCTGCCGGTGGCCTGGGCCTACGACGACAAGGATGACATTCCGCTTTTCCTCATCCGGAAGGCCTTTGACGCCGGATTGATGAACAGCGACATCCCGGAGGCCTACGGGGGCAGGGGACTGGGGCTGGTGGAGGCGGCCATCGTCACCGAGGAGATCGCCGCCGCCTGCCCCGGGATCGCCACCTCCACCTTCGACAACGCCCTGGGGTACGAGCCGCTGCTGCTGTCGAAGAACGAAGCGGCCAAAAAGCGGTACCTGCCGGAGATCGCCACGGACTTCAAGCGGATCTGTTTCGCCACCTCCGAGCCGGTCATGGGCTCGGATGTCTCCGGAATCCAGTGCCGGGCCGAGGCGGACGGGGAGGACTTCATCCTCACCGGCACCAAATACTGGATCACCAACGGCGGCATCGCCGACTACATGGCCGTCTTCGCCACGGTGGATCCCAAGTCCAAGCACGAGGGGATCTGCGCGTTCCTGGTGGACCGCGGGTGGGAGGGGGTCTCCGTGGGCCTGCCCATCCCCAAGATGGGCCAGCGGTGCTCCAACACGACGGCCCTCCATTTCGACAAGGTCCGGGTGCCGAAGGAGAACGTCCTGGCCCCGCCGGGAAAAGGGTTCGTCCTGGCCATGAAGACCTTCTCCCGGACCCGGCCGGTGATCGGCGCCTTTGCCGTGGGCGCGGCCCGGACGGCCATGGAGATGGCCATCGACTACGCCAAGAAGCGCAAGGCCTTCGGCATGCCCATATCGGGGTTCCAGGCGGTCCAGTTCAAGATCGCCGAGATGTACCAGAAGGTGGAGACGAGCCGTCTTTTGGTGCTCAAGGCCGCCTGGGAGGCCGACCGGGGCCTCGACCCCACCATCTCCGCCTCCATCTCCAAGTTCTACGCCACCGAGGCCGCATTCGAGGTGGTCAACGACGCCATGCAGATCCTCGGCGGATACGGATACACCCGCATGTTCCCCCTGGAGAAACTCCTCCGGGACGTCCGCCTGCTCATGATCTACGAGGGGACCAGCGAGGTCCAGCGGGTAATCGTCTCGGGATACGCCATGAACGCCTATGAGCACGCCATGCCGCCCCTGGAGGAGATCCCGATCCTGCGGGAAATCGACCTGGACGCCGACGGTGCCCCGTCGGCCGATGTCATCGCCTGGCGGTGCCGGATGTGCGGCCACGTCCACTACGGGGACGAACCACCGGAGGCGTGCCCCTACTGCTTCTTCCCCAAGGGCGCCTTCCGGCGGGTGTGGCCCGGAAAAGAGGCCGGGGACAAGGAGGACTGACATGGATCTCAAGGCGATGTGGACGGAGTTCGCGGAGACCTGGAAGGCGGTGATGATCCGGACCGAAGCCTTCTTCGAGGCGTGGGATCCGACGGAACCGTGGGACCGGGTCCTGCGGTTTCTCGGGGTCTGCGGCGTCATCGCCGGGGCCGTGACCACGGTCTTCACCTTCGGCGGGGGGATCCTGACGATCCTCCTCTACCCCCTGGGGCTGATCCTGGGGACCCTGCTGGCGGGGGCCGTGCTCCACCTCTGCTTCCGGATCTTCGGCGGGTCCGGGGGGATGGAGGCGACCCTCAAGATGGTGGGGTACACCCAGGCGGTGAGCGTCTTCTCCCTGGGGATCCCCGCCCTGGGGATGCTGGCGGGCCTCTACCAGCTCTGGCTGATGACCGCGGGGGGCAAGGCGGTCCACAACCTCAACACCCGCACCGCCCTGATGGCCGTGATCCTTCCCGTGGCCGTGGTCTTCGTGCTCATGGTGGTTCTCACCTTCGTCTTCGGCGTCGCCTTCTTCGGCGGGGTGCTCTCCCACGAGGGCCGGACCTACTGACGCCGCCCCGCGAGGACGGCGGCGGACCGGCGGGTATCAGGTCCGGCTGCCCATGAGCCGGTTCAGCTCCCGGACGAAGGTCCGCATGACCTCCGCCTGTTGTTTCAGCTTCCCCGACACCCCGGCGGAGGTCTCCGCGTTTTCCGAATTTTCCCGCACGATGGTCTCGATTTCGGCGACGGCGGCGTTGATCTGATCGATGGCCTCTTGTTGATCCCTGGAGGCCCGGGAGATCTCGGAGATCAGGTCCGACAGGCTGGCGGCGCTTTCGGAGAGCCTTCCGAAGGAGCCGTCCACGTCCCCGACGATCTTCGAAACATTGCCGATCTTCTCCACCGTCCCCTGGATGATGGAGGCGGTGTTCTTCGCCGCCTGGGCCACCCGTTCCGCGAGGTTTTTCACCTCCCCGGCCACCACCGCGAACCCGGTTCCGGCTTCCCCGACCCGGGCCGCCTCCACGGCGGCGTTGAGGGCCAGGAGGTTGGTCTGGAAGGCGATGTCCTCGATGGTGGCGATGATCTTGCGGCTCTCGGTGCTCGCCGCCAGAATGTCGTCCATGGACCGGGTCAGCTCCGAGATGTGGTCGCTGGTCTGGATCCGGGTTTGGTTGGAGTCCCTCACGGTCTCGTCCGCCCGGCCGGCGTTCTCGGCGGCCCCGCCGATCATTTGCCCCACCTCTCGGAGGGAGGCGGAGGTCTCCGCCACCGAGGAGGCCTGGCGGGACGAACTGTGGGCCAGCGATCTGCTCGATGAAAGAACCGCCTCGGAGAGCCGGTTGGTCTCCTCCTCCGCGCCGATCAGACCCTTGAGGACCCGGTTGATGGGCCGGACGATGGTGTGGACGAGCAGGACCGCCAGGAGGGCCGCCAGGACCACGGCGACGGCGGCCACGGTCAGGTTCACCCGGCGGATCCGGTCGAGGGGGCCGAGGACTTCGCTCTCTTCCACGGTCACCCCGACGATCCATCCCAGGCGCTCATAGGGATGGTACGCGATGATCCGTTTCGTCTCCCCCCGTTCACGGTGGAGGATCGGCGGGCCCGGAGCGCGTATCGCCTCCGCCAGCTCCTTGTATCCGGCGGTTTCGTCGAAGATCTCCGATCGGATCGGCGAGGCGATGACCACCCCCTCCCGGTTCACGACAAAGGCGTGCCCGCCGACCCCGATCTCGGCCGATGAGATGAACCGATCGTCGAAGTACCGGAGGTCGATCCGCCCCAGGATCACGCCCACCGTCTCCTCGTTCATCATCAGCGGCGAGGAGATGGTCAGGGAGGGGCGTCCCGTGGATGGGCTTCTGGTCACCTTCGACAGATGGAGATTTCCGTCCATGGCCTCCTGGAAAGAGGGGTCGCCGGAGAGGTCCCCGCCGATCGCTTCCGGGTTCGAGGAGGCGATGATCTCGCCGTCCGGGTCGGCCACGGCCACCTGTTCGTAATATCCGTAGTCCCCCTCGATCTTCCGCAGGAGGGCGTTGGCGGAATCGACCACGGCCGCCCCCAGAATGTCCTGAACCACCGCCGCGAAGGTGGCGTCTTCCCGCCAGTAGACGAAGTTCAACAGGATATCCCGGATGAACGTATCGATGAGGGTGGTGATCGATTCCGCGGTCCTTGCCATCTGGGTGTGCGTGAGCCGAACGAAGACCTCCCTCGATTTCCAGTGGGAGAAGAGGTTCGAAAAGCCGAGGCATGCCGCGAAGATGAGGACGGTGGGGATCAGAAATCGTTTTCTAAGGCTCAAACGCATGGGGAATCCTCCAAGAACAACGGGGCGGTGTCTCCGGCGCCTCTGGCGCGATCATGTCGGCCATGGGCCGACGGGTTCCGGACGGCGGAGTTCGGCCGTCTCGCGGCGGCCATTGCCCGGCGGCCGGAGGGATACAGGGCGAACCCGTGGACGGACCGGGGTTATTTGACGACCGTGGCGATCTTCAGAATCACCGGATTCCAATCCATGCCCTCCTTCTCCGAGGCGGACAGATTGAACAGAATTTTCGGCTTTTTCTTCTCGACCCCCACGCCCAGGGTCACCCCTTCGGTGACGAGTTCCGGAATGCCGGTGATGCTCAACACCTTCCTGCCCTGGGTGTACGCGATCACCGAGGCGAGATTTCGCGCGGTGCCCAGATAGAGGACGGAGGGAGGATCGTCGGGAAGCCCGTGACCTTCGGTGACGGCGGAAAGCCTGGATTTTCCGATCTCCATGCCCACCGCCTTTTTGATCTCCGCCGCGAACGCGGGCGCGTCGATGACATGAATGACGACATCCTCCCCCTGGTTCAGGTCATTGTTGAACAGAAACAGCTTGAGAAAGAGTTTGGCCTGGATGTCGATGGGCGCGTGGTCGTATTCGGCCTGGGGGATGGAAGGGAACACCAGCAGCACTAGCAGGAAAAGGGCATACGGCGTCGTTTTTTTCATCGGAAATCCACCTGCCGGGCGGCCCGGCGGCCGGAGGGGGCGGTGCGCGGAAGGTTCATCGATCCTCGGGTTCGGCATCCACGGTGATCCGGCTGTAGATTTTGCAGATCCGACGCCGCTCATCCTGGGGCTGATAAGGCGGTTCGGCGTTCTCCCCCGGAAAGGGAAGCGTCTCCCCCAGGCCGATGATCGTGGACTCTCCCATGGAGACGTTCTCCATCCGCAGGCTCTCCACCTCCATTTCGATGTATTCGAAGATGGCCTGGGCCCGGAGATGGGAGAGCTTTTTGTTCAGCACCTTCTTTCTCTCCACCGGGTCCCCGGGGAGGGGGCCGTCGATCTCCCGTTTGAGCCTTTCCGCCAGTTCGGGGCCCGGCGGGGTTTCATCGGCATAGCCGACCGCCTTGATCTCGATGGTGAGGGGGCGGTCGGGAAAGAGCTTTTGAAAGATCCGCACCTGGCTTTCGATGATCGACTCGGTGAGCGCCTTCAGGCTGCGCTTCCCTTCCTCGGAAAGTTCCGACACCTTGTATCTGCCCAGTTTGAAGAAGACATCGCTGCTGAAGACCTTGTCCACCGAATTTCTGATGTTCGCTTCGATCTCCCGGGTTTTCCGACGGTATCGCCGGATCAGTTTCTCGTCATAGGGGGCCTTGCCCGCTTCGATCCGATCGAGGATCTCCTTCATGGTGTTGAGTTTTTCGAGGATATCGAGGTGCTGGCTGGTGGGGTCGGGACTCTTCTCCACCATCTTCTGGGTCTCTTGGATGGAGGTGTCCAATATCTCCAGGATCTCCACGAGCGCTCTTTTTTGTTCCCGGGTGAGTGACGGTGTCGTGGCGCACGCCGATACGGCGGCCACCAGGGCCACCATCCATGGCGTCACTTTTTTCAGCCTGTCCATGATCGATTCTCGGCCTCCTGATAGTTCAACGGAACGCCAAAGGCGTTCCCCCTCCCTCGGTGTGGTATGACCGGTCATCGCACGGCCCGGCGGCGTATGGGATTCGCCAGGAATCGGCCATATCCGCCCCGTGCGACGGCCGCGAAGATCGGAGGCCGAAAACGAAACGGTTCGGCCGCCTGCCTCTAAATAGCCTATCCGCGACGGACCATCAAGGGATATCTTCCTTGTGGGGGGGATCCCCGATGAGAGCGACGTTCCGGAACGCCTGGCCCCCCGCTCGTTACATCGACCTCTGGAACGCCAGTTTGAAGCGTTTTTTCGGGCTGTCGAACTTTACTGACTGGGGGTCGAAATCGTCGGGATTGTCCGGCCAATAGCTTTGGGCGTGACCGTCCAGCCATTCCCGCATCGAATCGTATTCCGGGTGTTTGGGGTCTTTTACGATCTCCAGCAGTTCGTAGTAGCCGGAAACGCCGCCGCAGTCTTCGGGAGGGCATGCCCTTTCGCCGTTTAGGCAGATGGGATACTTTTGTCCCTTTTCCTTCAACGAGATCGCTTCAAGCAGCACGTTGTGTTCCCATCCATCGCCGAAATCGTATCGGTAAAGGGCCGTCCGTCCCGGCAGGTCGATATGATATTTGATCGGTCTCTCCCAACTTGGGAGGATTTTTCGGTCATCAG